>DASUWI010000067.1:0-13989 GCA_036378495.1 Candidatus Dormiibacterota bacterium | reverse complement strand
CGGCATCATCAGCGGCGCTCCGAGCGGCAGCCCCGGCAATTCCGGCAAGCCGGTGTTGACGGTCCCCCAGTTCGGCCTGCAGATGACCTTCTCTGGGCAGCTGGGGACGATCACCTACTCGATCGACTCGTCGCAGAACGGCTCGAAGCAGGACCAGAGCGGGACGCCGTTCACCGTCGAGGGGTCGATCGAGCTGGCGACGGGCGGGTACGCGGCCATGGCCTGCGCCGCAGACTCGCCGATCGAGGCCACGATCACGGTCTTCACGACGAGCGCGTCCTCGCTCAACCTGAACGGGCCCACCGCCTGGGTGAGGGCCGGCGGCCACCTGCTCGGCTTCACCGCCGGCTCGAGCACCTGCGCCCTGGGTGAGCAGAAGAGCGAGATCCCGCTGCTGCAACAGATGATGGAGACCGCCACGTCGCAAGGGAGTGGTGTGGCAGCAGGGTGACGGCGCACTGCCCCCGGGCAGATCCTGAATGCCGCCGCGACGGACTGACCCGAATTTGACGGTCTTCCCGGATCGCTGGTACCATTCGCAGTCGCGCCACGAGCGATCTTTGGTGTTCGCGCGCGCTGTTTCGTGGCAGTGCGCAGATTCTCTAAAAGCGGTTCAGACGTGCCCACCATCCAACAGTTGGTCCGCAAGGGACGGCAGACGCCGATCCACAAGACCAAGGCCCCGGCCCTCCGCGGCTCACCGCAGCGCCGCGGTGTCTGCGTGCGCGTCTACACCACCACCCCGAAGAAGCCGAACTCCGCGCTCCGCAAGGTGGCGCGCGTCCGCCTGACCACCAAGGTGGAGGTGACTGCGTACATTCCCGGCATCGGGCACAACCTGCAGGAGCACTCGGTGGTGCTCATCCGCGGCGGCAGGGTCAAGGACCTCCCGGGTGTGCGCTACCACGTGATCCGCGGCACGCTCGACACGGCGGGCACGCGCAACCGCAAGCAGGGGCGCAGCAAGTACGGCGCCAAGCGCGAGAAGACCGGCTCCAAGTAATGCCACGCCGCGCCCGCGTCACCCGACGCGTCATCCTGCCTGACCCCATCTACGCGAATCCCGGCGTTGCGAAGTTCGTCAACTGCCTGATGCTCAACGGCAAGAAGAGCATCGCGCAGCGGATTCTCTACAACGCGTTCGAGCGCATCCGTCGTTCGTCGCGCAAGGAGCCGATCGAGGTGTTCGATCAGGCGATGCGCAACGTCACGCCCATCATCGAGGTCAAGCCGAAGCGTGTCGGCGGTGCCACGTACCAGGTGCCCGTCGAGATCCGGCACGACCGCCGCCAGGCGCTCGCTCGCCGCTGGATCATCCGCTACGCGCGCGCTCGCGGCGGTCGCAGCATGAGCGACAAGCTCGCCGCTGAGCTGATGGACGCCGCCAACGGCGTTGGCGCGTCGGTGAAGCGCAAGGAAGACACCCACAAGATGGCGGAGTCCAACCGAGCCTTCACGCACTTCCGCTACTGATCTCATGGCTGTCGCAGTGCGCTCGCGCGCCTTCCCCCTGGAAAAGACCCGGAACATCGGGATCATGGCGCACATCGATGCGGGCAAGACCACGACGACCGAGCGCGTCCTCTTCTACACCGGTCGCATCCACAAGCTGGGCGAGGTGCACGAGGGCGCCGCGACGATGGACTGGATGGTGCAGGAGCAGGAGCGCGGCATCACCATCACGTCGGCCGCCACCGCGGCCGAGTGGCGCGGGCATCGCATCAACATCATCGACACGCCCGGCCACGTCGACTTCACCGTCGAGGTGGAGCGGAGCCTGCGCGTGCTCGACGGCGCCGTGGCGGTGTTCGATGCGGTCGCCGGGGTGGAGCCGCAGTCGGAGACGGTGTGGCGTCAGGCCGACCGCTACGACGTGCCGCGCATCTGCTTCATCAACAAGATGGACCGCATGGGCGCTGACTTCTTCCGCGCGGTGCAGTCGATCAAGGATCGCCTGGGTGCCAACCCGCTGCCGATTCAGGTGCCCATCGGCTCCGAGAACGACTTCAAGGGCATGGTCGACCTGATCAACGAGCAGGCGATCATCTACACGAACGACCTCGGCACCACGCTGCAGCGCGCCGAGATCCCCGCCGACATGCGCGAGGAGGTGTCGCGCTACCGGCACCAGCTGCTCGAAGCGGTGGCCGAGGCCGACGACGAGCTGATGATCAAGTACCTCGAGGGCGAGGAGGGGCTGTCGCACGACGACATCGTCAGAGGACTGCGCACCGGCACGATCCGCACCCAGTTCGTTCCCGTGCTCTGCGGCGCGGCCCTGAAGAACAAGGGCGTGCAGCCGATGCTCGACGCCGTGGTGGACTTCCTGCCGTCGCCGCTGGACAAGCCGGCGATCGAGGGGCTGTCGCCGCGCGAGGAGCCGGAGGTGCGCACCGCCAGCGACGAGGAGCCGTTCTCCGCGCTCGCCTTCAAGATCGCGACCGATCCGTTCGTCGGCAAGCTGACGTTCTTCCGCGTGTACAGCGGCACGCTGAAGAGCGGCTCGTACGTCTACAACGCCACCAAGGGCGAGCGCGAGCGCGTCGGCCGCCTGCTGCAGATGCACGCGAACCACCGCGAGGAGCTCGAGGAGGTGCGCGCCGGCGACATCGCCGCCGCCATCGGTCTGCGCAAGACCACGACCGGCGACACGCTCTCGGACGAGAAGAAGCAGATCATTCTCGAGTCGATCAAGTTCCCCGAGCCCGTCATCGCCGTCGCGGTCGAGCCCAAGAGCAAGGCGGACCAGGACAAGATGGGCATCGCGCTGCAGAAGCTCGCGGAGGAGGACCCGACCTTCCGCGTGCGCACCGACGACGAGACCGGGCAGACCGTCATCGCAGGGATGGGCGAGCTGCACCTCGAGATCATCGTCGACCGCATGCTGCGGGAGTTCAAGGTCGACGCCAACGTCGGCAAGCCGCAGGTCTCGTATCGCGAGACGATCACCGCCCCGGCGCATGGAACCGGACGCTTCGTACGGCAGTCCGGCGGCCGCGGCCAGTACGGCCATGTCGAGCTGAACCTCGAGCCGAACCCCGAGAAGGGCTTCGAGTTCGTCAACAAGATCGTCGGCGGCGTGATCCCCAAGGAGTACATCGGACCGACGGCACGCGGCATCGAGGATTCGCTCGCCAACGGCGTCGTCGCCGGCTACCCGGTCGTCGACATCAAGGTGACGCTGGTCGACGGTTCGTACCACGATGTCGACTCGAGTGAGCAGGCGTTCTCCATCGCGGGATCGATGGGCTTCAAGGACGGGATGCGCAAGGCGAAGCCGGCGCTGCTCGAGCCGATCATGCGCGTCGACGTGTTCATGCCCGAGGAGTTCCTCGGCGACGTCATGGGAGACCTCACCGCACGGCGCGGTCACATCCTCGGCATGGAGGGACGCGGTACGTCGCAGATGGTGCACGCTGAGGTGCCGCTTGCGGCCATGTTCGGCTACGCCACCGAGCTGCGCAGCATGACCCAGGGCCGCGCCAACTACAGCATGGAATTCCACCACTATCAGCAGATTCCGCAGAGCCTGGCGGACGAGATCGCCGCCAAAGCAAAGGTGTAAAGGACAGGAGATGGCCAAGAAGAAGTACGCAAGCACCAAGCCCCATGTGAACGTCGGCACCATCGGTCACATCGACCATGGCAAGACGACTCTCACCGCGGCGATCACCAAGACGCTGGCCGAGCGCATCGGCGGGGACAACAGCTTCGTCGCCTTCGACCAGATCGACAACGCGCCCGAGGAGAAGGCGCGCGGCATCACCATCGCCACCGCGCACGTGGAGTACGAGACCGCGAACCGCCATTACGCGCACGTCGACTGCCCCGGCCACGCCGACTACATCAAGAACATGATCACCGGTGCTGCCCAGATGGATGGCGCCATCCTGGTGGTGGCCGCCACCGACGGGCCCATGCCGCAGACGCGCGAGCACATCCTGCTGGCGCGCCAGGTGGGCGTCCCCTACATCGTGGTCGCGCTCAACAAGGTGGACGCGGTGGACGACGAGGAGCTGCTCGAGCTCGTCGAGCTCGAGGTGCGCGAGCTGCTGTCGCGCTACGAGTTCCCCGGCGACGACATCCCCGTGGTTCGCGTGTCGGCGCTCAAGGCGCTCGAGGGCGACAAGGAGTCCGGCGACGGCATCATGTCGCTGATGGAGGCGGTGGACACCTACATCCCGCTGCCACAGCGCCCCCTCGACAAGCCCTTCATGATGCCCATCGAGGACGTGTTCTCCATCGAAGGTCGCGGCACCGTGGTCACCGGCCGCATCGAGCGCGGCCTGATCAAGGTCAACGAGCAGGTGGAGATCGTCGGCATCAAGGAGACGAGCAAGACGACCGTCACCGGCGTCGAGATGTTCCACAAGCTGGTGGACAACGGCGAGGCGGGCATGAACGTCGGCTGCCTCCTGCGCGGCATCAAGCGTGAGGAGGTGGAGCGCGGCCAGGTTCTGGCCAAGCCCGGCACGATCACGCCGCACACCAGGTTCAAGGCGCAGGTGTACGTGCTCAGCAAGGACGAGGGCGGCCGGCACACGCCGTTCTTCACCGGCTACCGGCCGCAGTTCTACATCCGCACCACGGACGTGACGGGCACCATCGGGCTGCCCGACGGCATGGAGATGGTCATGCCCGGCGACAACGTCGAGATGGGCATCGAGCTCATCACGCCGATCGCCGTGGAGGACGGGATGCGGTTCGCCATTCGCGAAGGCGGGCGGACCGTCGGCGCGGGAGCGGTGACGTCGATCGAGAAATGAGCATCGAGGTCATGGCCGGCACCGGCACATCGCTTCGCGAGACCACGGCGTCGACCCGCGCTGCGGGCCGCGCCTTACTCTCGGCGCGACGACCGCTCCGAGGACGTGCATCGCGCCTCCGAGAAGGTCTCGCTACGGATGTGCCGCCGCCGTCCGACCAACACGCTCAGGTTCTCGGATAGGCCACGCTCATGCCGCAGAAGATCCGCATCCGGCTCAAGGCGTACGACCACCGCGTGCTCGACCAGGCCGCCTCGAAGATCGTGGAGACGGCGACGCGCACCGGGACACGGGTGGCCGGGCCGGTGCCGCTGCCGACGAGCATCAACAAGTACACGGTGGTGCGCTCGCCGTTCATCGACAAGGACTCGCGCGAGCAGTTCGAGATGCGCACCCACAAGCGGATCCTCGACATCCTCGACGCCAACCCGCGGGTGGTCGATGCGTTGATGCGGCTCAATCTGCCCAGTGGCGTGAACATCGAGATCAAGCTGTGAGTCGCGGGTTGCTGGCCCGCAAGGTGGGCATGACGCAGATCTTCACCGAGACCGGGACGGTGGTCCCTGTCACGGTGCTGCAGGCGGACACCTGCCGTGTGGTGCAGCGCAAGACGGTGGCGCTCGACGGCTACGACGCCGTGCAGATCGGGTTCGGTGAGCGCCGCCCGCGCAAGACGCCGAAGGCGCTGGCCGGGCACTACAAGCGGGCCGGGCTGCAGCCGCAGCGTCATCTCACCGAGCTGCGCGACGCCGGCGACCCCAAGATGGGGTCGCAGCTGCGCGTCGACATGTTCACCGCCGGGCAGCGCATCGATGTCACCGGTGTCAGCCAGGGCAAGGGCTTCTCCGGCCAGCACAAGCGGCACAACTTCGACCGTGGCGCGGTCACCCATGGGTCGCACAACATCAAGCAGCCGGGGTCGATCGGCTCCACCGACGCAGCGCGCGTGTTCCGCGGGCTGCGCATGGCCGGCCAGCTCGGCGCGCAGCGGGCGACCGTGCGCAACCTCGAGGTAGTTCGTGTCGACCTTGACCGCAACCTGCTGCTGGTGCGCGGCGCCGTTCCCGGGCACACCAATGCCGTGGTGCTGGTGCGCGACAGCGACCGCGACGCCGTCCTGGAGAGCGGCGCATGAGCGAGGCGCGCGTGGTCGATGCCGCCGGCTCCGTCACCGGGTCGATGACGCTGCCGGCGTCGATCTTCGACACCACCGTGAACACGTCGGTGATGCACCAGGCGCTGCTGCGCCAGCTGGCCAACGGTCGCCAGGGGACGAGCGACACCAAGCGGCGCGGCGAGGTCTCCGGCGGCGGCCGCAAGCCCTACCGGCAGAAGGGGACGGGTCGCGCCCGCCAGGGCTCGATCCGGGCGCCCCAATGGGAGGGCGGCGGCATCGTCTTCGGCCCGCATCCGCGCTCCTACCGGCTCGACATGCCGCGCAAGCAGCGGCGTCTCGCGCTGCGCAGCGCGCTCACCGCACGCGCGCAGGCCGGCGGGGTGATCGTCCTCGAGGAGTTCGCGCTCGACGCACCGCGCACCAAAGCGGTGGTGGAGCTCCTGCGCGCGGTGGAGGCCGGGCGGCGGGTGCTGCTCGTGCTCGGCGGGCACAACGAGATGCTCGAGAAGAGCGCACGCAACATCCCCGAGGTCCGCGTCGTGCTGGCCAACAACCTGTCGGTGCGCGACCTGCTCACCGCGGAGACGGTGCTGATGACGCGCGACGCCATCGAGCACGTCGAGCAGGCCTGGTCATGAGCGGCCGCAGCTTCGACCAGGTGTTGCAGCGACCCGTCGTCAGCGAGAAGTCGTACGCCGGCATGGCCCAGGGCCGCTATGTGTTCCGCTGCCAGGCCGGTGCCGGCAAGATCGAGATTCGCCGCGCCGTCGAGGAGGCGTTCGCGGATCAGAAGATCACGGTGGTGGCGGTGAACACCATCACGGTCAAGGGCAAGACGCGCAAACGTGCCCGGGGTCGCACCCGCTTCACCGGCAACAGCCCGTCCTGGACGAAGGCGATCGTGACGCTCGCTCCCGGCCAGAAGATCGAAGGCTTGTTCGAGGGCGTGTAGCGATGCCGGTGAAGAAGTACAAGCCAACGAGTCCGGGGCGCCGCTTCATGTCGGTGAGCAGCTTCGAGGACGTGACGCGCGCGGAGCCTGAGCGCGGGCTGACCGAGCATCTGCCCAAGCGATCCGGCCGCAACAACACGGGCAGCATCACGGTGCGGCACCGCGGCGGTGGCCACAAGAAGACGTACCGCCGCATCGACTTCAAGCGGCAGAAGGACGGCGTCCCGGGGACCGTGGCGCACATCGAGTACGACCCGAACCGCAGTGCGCGCATCGCGCTCGTGCACTACGCGGACGGGGACAAGCGGTACATCCTGGCCCCGGTGGGGCTTCGCGTCGGCCACCCGGTGATGTCGGGACCCGACGCGGAGATCCGCCCCGGCAGCGCGCTGCCCATCGCATCGATCCCGCTGGGCACCACGCTGCACAACCTCGAGGTGCAGCTCGGCCGTGGCGGCCAGCTGGTGCGCAGCGCGGGTGCCGCAGCGCAGCTGCTCGCCAAGGAGGGTGCGTACGCGCAGGTCCGCATGCCCAGCGGTGAGGTGCGGCTGATCGACGTGCGCTGCCGCGCCACGATCGGGCAGGTGGGCAACGTCGAGCACGAGAACGAGGTGGTGGGCAAGGCAGGCAAGACGCGCTGGCGCGGGTTTCGCCCCGCGGTGCGCGGCATGACCATGAACCCGTTCGACCATCCGCACGGCGGCGGCGAGGGCCGCAGCGGCGCCGGCGGCAACCCCCAGACACCGTGGGGCAAGCCGGCGCTGGGTCACCGCACGCGTCAGAACAAGAAGACCGACCGCATGATCGTGCGGCGGAGGACCAAGTGATGGGCCGCTCCCTGAAGAAAGGACCGTTCTGCGACGACCACCTCCTGCAGAAGGTGCAGGAGTTGAATCTCTCTCGGGAGAAGCGGATCATCAAGACCTGGTCGCGGCGGAGCGACGTGTACCCCGAGATGGTGGGCCACACGATCGCCGTGCACGACGGCCGCAAGCACGTGCCGGTGTTCATCACCGAAGCGATGGTTGGCCACAAGCTCGGCGAGTTCGCCGCCACGCGGCGCTATCGCGGGCACGGTCACCACACGGAACGGAGCACCGCTCTCAAATAGGCGATGGAAGTTGTTGCGACGGCGAAATGGGTGCGTACCACGGCGCGGAAGGCGCGGTTGGTGACGCAGATGGTCGAGGGCTTGCCCGTGGCCGAGGCCCTGGTCGTGCTGCGCTATTCGCCGCGGTCCGCCGCGCGTGACGTGGCCAAGGTGATCAAGTCCGCCGCAGCAAACGCCGAGCACAACTACAACCTGGACGCGTCCAGCCTGCGGGTCTCCCGCGTCGAGGTCGACGGGGCCACCATCATCAAGCGCTGGCGCGCAAAGCCGCGCGGCATGGTGGGCAGCGTGTTCAAGCGGACCAGTCATCTGCGCGCCTTCGTCACCGACGACGAGGCGCCGGAGCACACGCGCCGGCGTCGCGCGGTGAAGGTGCCCCGCGCCGCCATCCCGACGCCGCTGGCGTCACCCACCACGGCCGCCGGTGCCACGTCGCTGCGCCGCCGCCGCCGGGCACAGCCCGAGCCCGAGCAGCCGGCGGAAGGCGAGAACGAGGAGTAGACGAGGAGTCATGGGTCACAAGGTCAACCCCATCGGGTTTCGCCTCGGCGTCTACCGCAACTGGGACGCGCGCTGGTATGCGGACCAGGAGTACACGAAGCTGCTGCACGAGGACCTCGCGATGCGCCGCCTCATCGGCAGCCGTCTGCGCAACGCCGGCGTGGCCCGCATCGAGACCGAGCGCAGCGCCAACCAGCTGACGGTGATCATCCACACGGCCAAGCCGGGGATCGTCATCGGCAAGCAGGGGGCATCGGTCGACGCGCTGCGCGACGAGCTCGAGCGCATATCGGGCAAGAAGGTGCGCGTCACCATCCACGAGATCAAGACGCCCGAGCTCGACGCGGCGCTCGTCGCCGAGAACGTCGCCTCGCAGCTGGAAAAGCGCATCGCGTTCCGGCGGGCGCTGAAGCAGACGCTGATGCGCTCCATGCGCGCAGGCGCGCGCGGCGCCAAGATCCAGGTGAGCGGACGCCTCGGCGGTTCCGAGATGTCGCGCCGTGAGTGGGACCGCGACGGGCGCGTGCCGCTGCACACGCTGCGCGCCAACGTCGACTACGGGCAGGCCGAGGCGCGCACCACCTTCGGGCGCATCGGCGTGCAGGCGTGGCTCTATCTCGGCGACTTCGTCACCGCCACCGGCGACCCCATCCCGGCCGCGGGCGGTCGCGAGGCGCCCGAGGCGCCGCCGCGTCCCGCGCCCCCGCAGCGCACCGTCGTCATTCCCGTCCCCGAGCAGGGGCAGCCGTCGGTCACCGACGAGGTGCCCGCGCTCGACGAGCCTGCGCCCAACGGCGACGGTGCTGTCATCGGCGAGGCGATCCCCGAGGAGGCGGAGGCGGAGATCGAGGTCGCCGTCGAGGAGGACTCCGACACGGATACGGGCGAGAAGGTGGAGAAGCTGGGCGCCAAGCGCGCCTCGGCGCGGCGCAAGCCGGCAGTGGCGCGCAAGCCCGCGGCGCCGCCGCGCGTCGCAAAGAAACCTGCTGTGCGCAAGCCCCCCGCCGCTGCGAAACCCAAGGACACCGACGAGGCCGAGGAGGAGTAGCGATGCTGATGCCCAAGCGGACGAAGCACCGCAAGATGCACCGCGGCCGGCGCACCGGCGCCGCCTATCGCGGCAGCACGCTCGCCTTTGGCTCCTACGGGTTGCAGGCGATCGAGCCCTGCTGGATGACCAACCGGCAGATCGAGGCGGCACGCCGCGCGATGACCCGGCACGTGCGCCGCGGCGGCAAGATCTGGATCCGCATCTTTCCCGATCACCCCTACACGAAGAAGCCGGCCGAGACGCGCATGGGCAGCGGCAAGGGACAGCCCGAGGGCTGGGTGGCCGTCGTGCTGCCCGGTCGCATCCTCTTCGAGATGGCGGGTGTGACCCAGGACGTGGCGCAGGAGGCGATGCGTCTGGCGGCGCACAAGCTGCCGATCAAGACGCGCTTCGTCATGCGCGAGGAGGCGGCGCCCGCAGTGGAGGCGCAGGCATGACCAAGCGCACCGAGGCGATCAAGGCACTGCGAGACATGAACGACGCCGAGCTGCACGAGCACCTCGGGCAGCAGCACCGCCGCCTCTTCGAGCTGCGCTTTCAGATGGCGACCGGCCAGGTGGAGAACCATCGCCAGGTGCGCGACGTGCGCCGCGAGATCGCGCGTACGCTGACGACGCAGAACGAGCTGGCCCGTGCCAGCGCCGCAGCGGAGACGAACGGTGACTGACGCCGAGACCACCGTGCGCACGCGACGCAAGGTCCGCGAGGGCATCGTCGTGAGCGACAAGATGCAGAAGACCGTCATCGTGCAGGTGCTCGATGTGAAGCCGCACCCCCTGTACAAGAAGGTGGTGCGCAGGTCGCGCCGTTACAAGGCCGACGACGGCGAGCAGAGCTGCGGCGTGGGCGATCGCGTGCGCATCATGGAGACGCGCCCGCTGTCGAAGGAGAAGCGCTGGCGGGTCGCCGAGATCCTGGAGAAGGCGCGGTGATCTCCCCATGATCCAGCAGGAGACGCTGCTCAAGGTGGCGGACAACAGCGGTGCGCGCGAGCTCCTCTGCATCCGCGTGCTGGGTGGCAGCTATCGCAAGTACGCCTCGGTGGGCGACGTCATCGTCGGCACCGTGAAGGTGGCGCAGCCCAACGCGCAGGTGAAGAAGGGCGACGTGGTGCGCGCGGTGGTGGTGCGCACCAGCAAGGAGTTCACCCGCCCCGACGGCAGCAACATCCGCTTCGACGAGAACGCAGCGGTGCTGATCAACCCGCAGAACAACCCGCGCGGCACGCGCATCTTCGGTCCCGTGGCGCGCGAGCTGCGCGAGCGCAACTTCATGAAGATCGTCAGCCTGGCGCCGGAGGTGCTCTGAGAGCATGAGCGCCAGGTCCGAGCACAAGAAGAAGGTGGCCCTGCAGCACGAGGGCTGGGCCGGCGGCCGCGTGCGTCCGCTCGACATCCGTCAGGGTGACACCGTCGAGGTGATCGCCGGCAAGGACAAGGGCAAGCGCGGCGTGGTGCAGCGCACCATCCCGGAGCGGCAGCGGATCACGGTGCGCGGCGTCAACCTGCTCAAGCGGCACACCCGTGCCGGGGTCAAGGGCAACATCCAGGGCGGCATCGTCGACTTCGACGGGCCCATCCCGTACAGCAATGTGATGCTGGTCTGCAATCGCTGCGACAAGATCACGCGCATCGGTCACGGCGTCACGGACGAGGGTCGGCGTGTGATCGTCTGCAAGCGCTGTGGTGAGCGCTACGAGAGGGCACAGGTCTGATGGCCGTCGCGCTGCGTGAATCGCCTCGTCTGCGCCGTCAGTACGTCGACGAGATCGTGCCGGCGCTGGTGCGTGAGTTCCGCTACCGCAACCCCATGCAGGTGCCGTCGCCCGTGAAGGTGGTGCTCAACATCGGCCTGGGCGAGGCGATCACCAACGCGCGGGCGCTCGACGCCGCGACGGCAGACCTGAAGACGATCACCGGTCAGGCGCCGATCATCATCCGAGCGCGCAGGTCGGTGGCGGCCTTCAAGCTGCGCGAGGGCATGCCCATCGGCGCCAAGGTGACGCTGCGCGGCCACCGGATGTACGAGTTCCTCGACAAGCTGATCAACGTGGCGCTGCCCCGGATCCGCGACTTCCGCGGCATCGACACCAAGGGGTTCGACGGCCACGGCAACTACACGCTCGGCTTGCGTGAGCAGCTGGTCTTTCCCGAAGTGGACTATGACAAGATCGATAGATTGCGCGGCCTCGAGGTCACCATCGTCACCACCGCGACGACGGACGCCGAGGGGCAGGCGCTGCTGACGGGGCTGGGAATGCCCTTCCGGAAGAACTGAGATGGCCAAGAAATCGCTGATCGCCAAGTCGCTGCGCCCGCCGAAGTTCCCCACGCAGGAGCACCATCGCTGCGGGCTTTGCGGGCGGCCGCGCGCCTACATGCGCAAGTTCGGGCTGTGCCGCATCTGCTTCCGCAAGTACGCCAGCATCGGCCAGATCCCCGGCGTGAGAAAGAGCTCGTGGTGATCGCGTGAACAGCGACACGATCGCGGACATGCTCACTCGCATCCGCAACGCCAACATCGCGCACCACCACACGGTGCAGATACCGGCGTCACGGATGAAGACGGAGATCGCGCGCGTCCTCACCGAGGAGGGATTCATCGAGTCCTACGCGCTCACCGGCGAGACGGCTCGCTCCACGCTGGTGGTGACCCTGAAGCCGGCCACCCCGAAGGGCCGGCCGCTCAACGGGCTGCGCCGGGTGAGCAAGCCGGGGCTCCGCGTCTACGCGGGCAAGAGCGAGATCCCGCGCGTGCTCGGCGGGCTCGGGATCGCCATCATCTCCACCTCTCGCGGCCTGATGACCGGCATGGCCGCGCAGCGCGCCGGGCTCGGCGGCGAAGTCGTCGCCTACGTGTGGTGATCAGATGTCGCGCATAGGCAGGCTTCCGATCACCGTTCCAAGTGGGGTCGACGTGTCGCTGACCGGCAGCCATCTCGCCGTCAGCGGCGCGCGCGGCACGCTCGAGCGCTCGCTGCCTTCGCAGATGCGGATCAACGTGGCCGGCGGCGTGATCACCGTGGAGCGTCCCAGCGACACCACGCTGCACCGCTCCCTGCACGGGCTCACGCGCACGCTCGTCTACAACATGGTCGAGGGCGTGTCGCGCGGCTTCACGCGCAACCTCGAGCTCGTCGGCGTTGGTTTCCGCGCCACCAAGCAGGGCTCGGACCTGGTGCTGACCCTGGGGTACTCGCACCCGATCCGCTACACGCCGCCCGACGGCGTCACCATCGAGGTGCCGGCGCCAACGCAGATCGTCATCTCCGGCGCCGACAAGGAGGCGGTGGGCCAGGTGGCGGCGAAGATCCGGTCGTTCCGCAAGCCCGAGCCGTACAAGGGCAAGGGCATCCTCTACAAAGGCGAGCAGATCCGCCGCAAGGCGGGCAAGTCCGGCAAGGCCGGCAAGGGCAGGTAGGCGGACGGTGCTGACCAAGCACGATCGCAGAGCAGCGCGCGACCGGCGCCACCGGCGGGTTCGCAAGCACGTCGCCGGCAGCCGGGGGCGCCCGCGTCTTGCCGTGTTCCGCAGCCTGCGACACATCTCGGTGCAGCTCGTCGACGACGCGTCCGGGCACACGCTCGCCGCAGCGTCGACGATGGAGAACGACATCCGCGGTGACGCGCACGGCCCCACGGCACCGGCCGCGGCGCGCGTCGGACGCGCAATCGCACAGCGAGGTCGCGCGCTCGGCATCGAGGAGGTCGTCTTCGATCGCGGTGGCTACCTGTATCACGGCCGCGTGCGCGCCCTGGCCGAGGCGGCGCGTGAGGGCGGCCTGAGGTTCTGAGCATGGCAATGCGCATGGATCGCCGCGACGATCGCGGCGGAGACCTTCAGGAGAAGATCGTCTCGCTCAACCGCGTGGCCAAGGTGGTCAAGGGTGGGCGGCGGTTCTCGTTCAGCGCGCTCGTCGTCGTGGGCGACGGCCAGGGGCGCGTGGGCGCAGGCCTGGGCAAGGCCGGCGAGGTGCCCGACGCCATCCGCAAGGGTGTCGACGACGCCAAGAAGCACATGATCACCGTGCCGATGGTTGGCCGCACGATCCCCCACGAGATCCGCTACAAGCTCGGCGCGGCCAAGGTGCTGCTGAAGCCCGGCGTGCCCGGCACCGGCGTCATCTCCGGCAGCTCGATGCGTGCGGTGGTGGAGGCGGCGGGCATCCACGACATCCTCACCAAGAGCCTGGGCACGGACAACCCGATCAACGTGGTGCGGGCCACGGTCGCAGCGCTCGCCAGCCTGCGCACGCTGGCCGAGATCGCCGACCTGCGCGGGATCTCGCCGGAGCACGTGATCGGCAGCCGGCGGCTGGCGGACCGGATGCTCGGTCGCGAGGAGGTTCCCGCGGAGGCGGCGGCGGCGCCATGAGCACGGTGCGCATCACCTATCGCAAGAGCGCCATCGGCTACGCGAGCGACCAGAAGCGCACGCTGGCCGCGCTCGGGCTGAAGCGGCTGCATCAGACGGTCGAGCACGAGGCCAACG
>DASUWI010000066.1:0-27640 GCA_036378495.1 Candidatus Dormiibacterota bacterium | reverse complement strand
CCGGCAGGGGCGTGCCGAACGCCGCCTGAAAGCGCTCGGCGAACTGGGCTCTGGTGTACATGTGCTCAACCGTCCCTGTGTGCTCGACCACGTACGCGGCGGCGAGCGCGCCGACCATGCCCGCCTCGCGCGGCGCAAGTCCCTGCAGCAGCCCCGCCAGCAACCCCGCGCGGTACGCGTCGCCGGCTCCGGTGGGGTCGGCCTCGGGGTCGGCCGCCGCGGCCGGCACCTCGATGGCGCCGTCGCGCGTCATCACCTGCGACCCGTGGCGTCCGCGGGTGGTGACCACCATCTCGCAGTCTTCGATGAGCCGATGCAGGTCATGGCCTGTGCGCTGCTGAATGAGCTCGACCTCGTAGTCATTGCCGATGAGAATCCACGCCCCCCGGATGCCGTCGGCGAGGTCCTCCGCCGGCATGCTCGACAGCTGATGCGACGGGTCGTACACCCAGCGCACGCCGCGGTCGCGGCACTCGCGCACGAGCCGCGCCATCGCCGCCGGCCCGTTGGGGCCGATGATCACCACCTCGGGCTCGGTCACCGTGTCGTCCAGCCCCAGGATGTCCGCCTCGAGCATGGCGCCGCCGTAGTACCCGGTGAGCTGGTTGTCCTCGCTGTCCGTTGTGGTGAAGCCGGTCGCCGTCATCACGTCGTCGAGCAGCCGCAGGCCGTGCACGTCGATGCCGCGCTCGGCGAGCCAGGCGCGGTACTCGTCGGCGTCGCTGCCGGCGGTGGCGAGGATGGCTGACGGGTAGCCGAGCAGCGCCAGGTTGTAGGCATAGTTGGCGGCAACACCGCCGCGGCGCTTCTCCAGTCGCTCCACCAGGAAGCTGAGGTTGAGGATGTGCGTCTTGTCCAGCAGGATGTGGTCGCGGAAGCGGCCCGAATAGCTGAGGATGTAGTCGAACGCGATCGAGCCGGTCGCCACCACGGTCATGTCGTCGCCTCCGCGAGCACGCGCGAGATTGTACGGATGGCGTCGCCTCAGCCGCGGGCGGCGCGCCACCAGGCGATCGCCGTTGCGCCGATCATGATGACCAGCGCGAGGAGGGCCAGCCAGAACCCGGTGCCGTAGTAGGGCGGGCGAGCGGCGGCGGCCGCCTGGGTGTAGTTGTCGGCCCAGTTGCCGTACATCCCGAGCATGGTGAACAGGGTGAGCACGAGCAGCACGAGCACGAGATAGCCACGCACCGGGCGCGCAGCAGCGCGAACGGCCACAGCCAGGAGGAGCCCCGCCACCGCGAGCAACCACGGTGCGCTGCCGGTTCCGGTGACGACGCTGTATCCGGCTGCGATGACGAAGTGGCGATGCCAGGCCAGCGGCATCGTGGCGACGATGAGCAACACAGCGACCGCGAGCGCGCCCAGCAGGGCGACCGGCCGCCGGTATGGAGGCGACTCCGCGGTCGCGAACAGCTCGCGCAGCCGCTGCGCCGCCTCGGGATCGACACTGCGCCCCTGGCTCAGTAGGGCGTCGCCTCCACGTAGCCGCCCCAGAGGTCGCGCAGCGTCCCGCAGATCTCGCCAAGCGTGGCCTCAACGCGTGCCGCATCGAGGATCACGGGCACCAGGTTCTCATCGGTCTGCGCTGCTTGGCGCAGCCGCTCGAGCGACTGTGCCACGGCGTCGTGGTCGCGCGCCGCCCGGCGCTGCGCGAGCAGCGCGCGCTGCTCGCGTTCGACCTCATCGGTGATCTCCAGGATCTCCAGCGGCGCCTCACCGTCGCCATCCTGCAGCACGTTGACCCCGACGATGCGCTTGCGCCCGGCGTCGAGCTGCTGCTGGTAGCGGAACGCGGAGTCGCCGATGGCGCTGACGAACCAGCCGTCGTCCACCCCACGCAGCAGGCCGGAGAGCACCGAGCCGTCATCGCTCATCTCCTTGATCTGCGCGAAGATCGCCTCCGCCTGCGCCTCGATCTCGTCGGTGAGCTGCTCCACGTACCAGGAGCCGCCGAGCGGGTCGATGACGTTGGTGACGCCGGTCTCCTCGGCGATCACCTGCTGCGTGCGCAGTGCGACCTGCGCGGCATGCGCCGTGGGCAGCGCGAGCACCTCGTCCAGCGCATTGGTGTGCAGGCTGTTGGTGCCGCCGAGCACGGCCGAGAGCGCCTCGAGCGCGGTGCGCACCACGTTGTTGTCGGGCTGCTGTGCGGTGAGCGACACGCCGGCGGTCTGCGT
This sequence comes from Candidatus Dormiibacterota bacterium, assembly GCA_036378495.1. Lineage (GTDB taxonomy): Bacteria > Chloroflexota > Dormibacteria > Aeolococcales > Aeolococcaceae > JAFALX01. The sequence goes on along the minus strand of DASUWI010000066.1, from coordinate 25,460 downwards.
GTGGAACCGCAGCGACTGCGCGCGCGGTGTGCGCGCGCCGTAGACGTCGCGCAGCCAGCGCGCCCAGATGCGCCGCGCGGCGCGGAATTTGGCGATCTCCTCGAAGAAGTCGATGTGTGCGTCGAAGAAGAACGAGAGCCCGGGGGCGAACTCGTCGATGTCGAGCCCGCGCGACAGCCCGAGCTCGACGTAGCCGAAGCCGTCGGCGAGCGTGAAGGCCAGCTCCTGCGCCGCCGTGGCGCCCGCCTCACGGATGTGGTAGCCGGAGACCGACAGCGGCTTGTAGCGCGGCACCTCGCGGGTGCAGTACTCCATCAGGTCGCCGATCAGCCGCAGATGCTGCCGCGGCTGGAACAGCCACTCCTTCTGCGCGATGTACTCCTTGAAGATGTCGGTCTGCAGCGTGCCGTCGAGGCGGTGGATGTCGGCGCCCTGCCGCTCGGCCGCGACCAGGTACATGCAGAAGATGGGCACCGCCGGGCCGCTGATGGTCATCGACGTGGTGACATCCGCCAGCGGCACGCCGTCGAACAGCACGTCCATGTCCGCCGCGCCGGCCACCGCCACGCCGCAGTGGCCCACCTCGCCGAGGCTGAGCGGGTCGTCGCTGTCGCGGCCCATGAGGGTGGGCATGTCGAACGCGACGGAGAGGCCGCCGCCACCCTGGGCGAGCAGCATGCGGTAGCGCTCGTTGGTCTGCCGCGCGCTGCCGAAGCCGGCGAACTGGCGGATGGTCCACGGCTTGCCGCGGTACCCGGTGGGGTAGAGGCCGCGGGTGAACGGATACTCGCCCGGCCACCCGATGCGCTCGAAGCCCTCGTATGCGTCGCCCGGGTGCGGGCCGTAGACAGGATCGACCTCGACGCCCGAGAGCGTCGTGAAGTCGCGTCCGGGGATGCGACCTGCGGCCACGGAGGCGTCGTAGGCCGCCTGCCAACGTCGCCGTCCGCCGTCACCGGCGGTGCCGTGGCCGTCGACTCCCGCCGCCGGCCGGTCGGTCATGACCATGCCATCCATGATACTAGGACGACCTACTATTCGCAGTGAGTGCCTTCTCCGTCACAGTCACACCATGAGCCGCAAGAAGCTGCCCTTCGACCCCATCGCCGAGGCCCGCCGCCAGTGGGACACGCGGTGGCGCGAGGGCGCGTCGATGGCCGCGGCCACGTCGGTGATGCGGGTGCAGCAGATCGTCCTGGCCCGCGTGGACGCGGCGCTCCGCGACCTGGGGCTGAACTTCGCCCGCTACGAGGTGCTGGTGCTGCTCCACTTCAGCCGCCGCGGCTCGCTGCCCATGGGCAAGATGGGGGAGCGGCTGATGCTCCATCCCACGAGCGTCACCAACCTGGTGGACCGGCTCGAGGAGGGCGGCCTGGTGCGCCGCGTGCCCCATCCCAGCGATCGCAGGACGACGCTGGCCGAGCTCACGCCAAGCGGGCGGCGGCTGGTGGAGCGGGCGACGCGGCGGGTGACCAAGGTGGGCCTCGGCCTGCGCGGCTTGGAGCAGGAGGAGCTCGACACCCTGACGGCGCTGATGCGCAAGGTGCGGCTGGAGGCCGGCGACTTCCTGGAGCCGGCTCCTACCAGTAGTACCAGCGGCCGCCGCCGGGCCGGATGAAGAGGCCGATCAGCCAGAACAGCAGGGCGATCAGCGCGATCCACCACAGCACGTGCAGGGCGACGCCGGCGCCGAACAGCACCAGCGTGAGCAGCAGGAACCCGATCAGCAGGCACATGGTCTCCGCTCAGCGTAGCGCAGGAGCCGGGGCCTCCTCGCGTGAGTACGCGACATAGATGCAGGGGACGCGGCGGCGGCGCGGTCGCGGATTGGCTCGCCCGAACGTGGGCATCGACGGCAGCGTGATGAACGGCTCGACCGCCTGCTCCGAGTCGACTCGGTAGCCGAGCGCCCCCAGCGTGCGCGCGTCGCGGTCGTACTGCCGGCGGCTCCAGTAGGCACGCTCCAGCTGCGTGGGAAACCGCCCGCTGCGCTGCATGCGCCGTGCGTCGCGGCGCCACAGCCACGATCGCAGGGGCCCGGCGAGGTCGGCGCTCGTCGACACCGAGTAAAGGATGGCCAGCAGCAGCAACGCCGCGGCCACGAGGAGGACGGGGGCGATCGAGGAGCTCATCGCACGTCGTTCCGATTATGGGCGTCCTCACTGGACGAGCCGAGCTCCGGCCGTGGCTCCCGCCACTCGCTACAGTGCGAGCTGTGCAGGAGTGGTCGGATGCGCGCGGCAAACGCGTGATCATCACCGGCGCCACCCACGGCATCGGCCTCGCCGCGGCCGAGGAGCTGGCCCAGCGCGGCACGCTCCTCGCCATCGTGGCGCGGAGCAAGGAGCGCGCGGACCAGGCGGTGAGCGCCATCACGCGTGCCGGCGGGGCAGGCACCGAGGTCGACGTACTGATCGGCGACCTGTCGTCGCAGGAGTCGGTGCGCGCGGTGGCGGCCGAGGCGCTGCAGCGGTATCCCCGCATCGACGTGCTGTCAACAACGCCGGCATGCTCTATGAGAAGCGACAGGAGTCGGTCGACGGCATAGAGCTCACCTGGGCGCTCAACCACCTGGCGCCGTTCCTGCTGACGACCCTGCTGCTCGACCGCATCGTGGCCAGCGCGCCGGCGCGCATCGTCGTCACCACCTCCGATGCACACAAGGGTCAGGAGATCCCGTTCGACGACCTCAACGCGCAGCGCTCGTACCGCCTGCGCGGCTTCGCCCGCTATGGCCAGACCAAGCTGGCCAACGTCCTGTTCACGGTGGAGCTGGCGCGTCGCCTGCGCGGCACCGACGTGACGGCCAACTGCTTTCATCCGGGCACCGTTGCCACCGGGTTCAACCGCAACAACGGCCGGCTCATGACCACCGCGATGCTGGTGATCCGCCCCTTCTCGCGGAGCCCGCAGAAAGGCGCGGAAACGCTCGTGTGGCTGGTCGACTCGCGCGAGGCGGGAGCCGTGACCGGCGGCTACGTCGTCGATTGCCGCGAGGCAACGCCAAGCAAGCCCGCCACCGATGCGGACGCCGCGCGCCGCCTCTGGCAGGTCAGCCTGGAGCAGACGAGGACGTCTACGCCGGCGTAAGCGGCGCCTGCCGGCCGACGCGCTTCCACCAGCGCAGCCGGCGCCATGCGAGCTCGGCGGTGAGCACGTCGATCTCGATCATGCGACGGTGCAGCTCGCTGATGAGCTCACGCTCGTTGCGGCGCGCGGTCTCGGCGTCGATGCGGCGATGCGTGGCCTCGGCCAGCGCGCGTGTCCGCCACGCCTCGACCTCGGAGCGCAGCTGGAAGATGATCGCCGACTGGTCGGCGAGCGCCTGACGCAGCTCGACGATTTCGGCGACCCGGTCGACGACGAGGGTGCCCAGCACCTCGATGTCGCCTTCGGGGACCGCCGGGGGCGGGCCGGCAGGAAAGACGATAGGTGGTTGGGGCTCGGGGGCCTGATCGAGCGCTGCAGGCTCGAGCTCGCCTATGGCCATTGGTGCGACCTCCGTGGTGGAACGTGACGTGGAGTTGGCAGTCGCCGAGGTGAGCCTACACCGGATCCGGCCGACGCGGGCGCATTACGGTGCGCCGGGGGTCATTCGTTGAGCGCGAGCACTTCATTCTGTGGCGGCGCCGTACCCTGATCGTAGGTGACGGTGGAGTTGTCATGGTTACCGCTGGAGTCGTTCCAGGAGTTGACCACAACCTGGCCGTCATCTTGGAGCGCGTCTTTGTTGCTGAAGGTGATCGAGCCCGTGGGAAGCCAGATCACGCCGGTCGCGTTCCAGAATCCGCTGCCTGAGCCGCCGCCGCTAGAGCCCAATACAATGCTCGGAGCACCCGCCTCATCAGAGAGCACGGCGTACCGACCATCGCCCGACGCTCCACTGCCAGAGTTGTAAGCCGTCTGCGTGATGGTGTCCCCAGACGAGATGCTGAAGCAGAGCGTGGCGCTCCCTTTCAGATAGAACGTCACTCCTGCGTTGTTGTACCCGATGTTGTAGCTGCCGCCGGTGTCATTCACGTTGACATCGCAAGCGGCTTTCCCATTGCCAGAGGCATCGATCTGGTAGATCCCGCCCTTCAGGAGGTGCGTGTTGTCAACGGTAAGCGCCGTCCCCGTGTTGCACGTGTATTCGCCCGGAAGGAAGTAGGTGCCGTTGAATCCTGCGTTGCTGCAGTACTGGGTCGGGTTGGCGGGGATGCTCGGCTTGGCGACGGTAGGCGGTTGGATCGTCGGGTTGGCCTCGCACGCCATGTCCTGATTGTCGAAGTAGATTGCAGACCCGCTGTTGTTGTCGGGGAAGCCGGCGGTGCAGCCAGTGGATGCAGGGTCTGCGCTCATGGCCGCGACGCCCTTAGGTGGAGGATTCGTAGGTGTGCACGCGAAATTGTCAGTGATGGGGAATCCCCCGTGGGTGATCGTCGACTGTCCGGGGTCGCTCACGGAGTTGTAGGCGGAGCCGTCATCGACCTGTGGATACCCAAGGAAGATGTATCCTGGATTGCCGTTCGGGTCCGGGCCGGCACATATGCCCGCCTTGCCGCTGCTCTGGGGCTGGACGTACCGGGCTGAGTACATGTTTCCTTGAACCACCTCGCCCTGGTTGCCGTCCTGGACGATGGTTCGCGAGAAGAGGGCGAACGGGAACGGCTGGCCGGCGGCGAAGTGATAGCCGACCGACTGCGCCGCGTCCTGATCGGTGCCGCCGACGAACGCCGTGAAGAAGCCGCCCGTCTGCTGTCGCATGTAGACCTCCACCCGGTGCTGGTTGGAGGTGTCGCTTCCGTTGTTGTACGAGATGATGCGAGCGGTGCGCGGCGGCGTGTTCACGGTGAGCACGAACGGTCCATTGCTGGTGGCCCCCACGCTCAGCGTGCACGCCGGGCTGCTGCTTGTCATGCCCGCGCAGACGGTGATGCTGCACCCGACGGAAGCTGTGCTACTGCACGTGCCCGACGTAACCAGTGAGGTGGGTACGGAGCCGATCCACTGGTACGCGTTGTTCACGATCTTCAGGGCGGCGAGCGCGGCCGCTCCCTGCTGCCCGGACGGGCCGGTCGACGGGGCGCCTGCAGGCAGCTGGACGGCGCCGGCAAGCGCTGCCGCGTCAGTGACGTTCTGCAGCGAGCGCTTGTAGTGGGTCGAAACGCTGAGATCAGTCGCCAGGGCAATGACGCCGAGGAGGAGCATGGCGAAGATCGCCGTCAGCACAGCCATCTGGCCGTGCTCGTTCCTCCGCCCGCGGAGCTGACTGCCCCTGGTCGATGGCAGCGCGCGAAGGCTCATCTCAGGCTCCCTTGGTCATTGTGCATGGGTACACCGCGAACGTCACCGACGTCGCGACCATGTGGACGCCCGCCTGGGTCGACAGCAGCCCGCCGATGAAGGGAACGAAGATGGGGGCGGGATACGTCACGTTGACCGTGATGTAGTCCTGCTCCCAGTCTGGGTTTGCTTGACAGCTGGAACTCGCGCTTGATGTCGTGCTCGTCGATGTCGTGCTGCTCGAGCTTGTAGTCGTCGTACACGTCGGTTCCGCCGTCACGGCGAAGTTCTTTCCGGAGTATGTGTTTCCGCTAAGTACGTCGAAAGGGCCGATAGAGCCGGACCAGCCTCCACAACCGGCTGAGCCCACCTGCGCGGTGAGTGTCTGCTGGGTACGGTCTGCATTAGCGGCGACGCACAGTGAGTACGCGCCCGTGACGTTCGACACAGAATCCCCGGTGCTGTCGCTGACGGTAGCGGTCTGACCCGGCGGTGTAACGGCGGAGAGATCGACCGTTCCCGTCACGACTGCGTGGCTTTGCGTGACACTGAAGTTCTTGGTGTACGCGCTGCCTGCAGTCACGCTGAACGCGCCCACCGATCCCGCTGCGTCGTTGCAGCCACTGCCACTGCGCGCGGTCAGCGTTTGAGACGTGGTCTCGTTGTTCGCGGCAACGCACATCGTGAAGTTGCCGCTCGTATCGGTCGTGGTGGTATCGCCGGTGAGATCAATTATCGTGCCACTCACGCCACTGCCCATGCCGCTCACCACACCGGTGACCGTCGCCTGGCTGCCGGTGTTGCATCCCGATGAGCCTCCGCTCGCGGCGAGTCGAACCCTTGGGGACGCCGAATATCCGAGCAGAGACGAGCTGACCGTGATCGTGGTGCACGCTTGGCCGGACGCACAGGGGCTGGAACCGGATGCGGGTGCGCCCGACGTGAAGGTGCTTGGACTGAGGAAGCCGTCAGCATTGAGCACCGCCACGCAGACCGGATTCGACGTGTAGTCAGATGCGGTGCACGTGTGCGTGCCCGGCCCCAATGCCCAGGCCAGTGATTTGTTGGGAGCCTGGACGCCGGCGCGGGCTCCCTCGCGCGCGGCGGTATCGGCTGAGATCTGTGTATAGGCGATCGCGCCGACTTGGCTTCCGCCTGCGAGCAGGATCACCAGGAATGGCGCGATGAGGGCGAACTCGACGAGCGCCTGACCGCGATGACGCCGTCTCGTCGCCCACGCTCGACAGCGATGGCGGCCCTTCATCACTCGCACGTCGCCTGCGCCGATGCGTACACGCGGCGCGTCCCGTTGCTGTTGCTTTCAAAGAATGTGCTGACCAACGGCAGGTACAGCGGCTGGTCGTAGTACATGTCCACCTCGATGATCCGACCGCTCTGCCCGTAGCAGCCTTCGAAACCAGTCGCTAGCGCGGAGCTGCTGCACGCTCCGGCCGACGCGGCCGTGCACACGAAGATGAGCGGGCTAACCGACCCCGATGGGATCGTGACGAGCTGGTTTGTGATGTACGTCGCGAGCGCACTGTCGCTGCACGCCCCAGACCCATTCGGCATCTGCGCCGCAGCTATGCTGTTGCCGGCACCGCAGATCGCAGCCGCGCGCGCGCCGTCACGAGCCACGTTGGTCAGCTGGATGTAGTTCGTCACAACGATCCCGACTACGACGATGCTTATAAGCAATAGAAACGCCACCGGCGCGATGAGCGCGAACTCGACCATTGCGATGGCGCGCTCCGATCCGCGGCGAGGCCGGCGCGGGCCTGGGCCGCGCACCGTCATCGATCCCACTCGTGACCCGTACCCGTTGGTCGGTACTTCATTTCCGTGCGCTTTTGTTGCGTCGAGCCGCTAGATCCGACCCGACGACAGGCCAGGACGGGTTGCGACCCCATTCTCCCGGCGCGTAGCGCGACCACCAATAGCGTTGATCTGACGCTGTGGTGACGGGGCGGTGGCAGCCTCGCAGCAGCGCCCGCTACGCTACTGGCGCAGTGGATAGGGACGAGCTCGACTCATACTGCGTCACCAACCAGGATCGCTTTGTCGCCGAGCTGATCGAGGTGCTGCGCATCCCGAGCATCTCGGCCAACCCCGGGCACGCCGCCGATGTGCGCCGAAACGCCGAGCATTACCGCCAGGCGGCGCTCGACGCCGGCTTCGAGCTGGCCGAGCTCGTCGAGACGCGCGGGCTTCCCTCCGTCTACGCCGAGCGCATGGTCGACCCCTCGCTGCCCACGGCGCTCATCTACGGGCACCACGACGTCCAGCCGGCGGACCCGCTGACTGAGTGGCTGTCACCCCCGTTCGAGCCGGAGGTGCGCGCCGGCAACCTGTTCGCCCGCGGCGCCGCCGACGACAAGGGGCAGACGTGGATGCACCTCAAGGCGATCGAGGCGCACGTGCGCACCCGCGGCGAGCTGCCGCTCAACGTGAAGCTCATCGTCGAGGGTGAGGAGGAGTCCGGCTCCGACCATTTCGAGGAGCTGGTGGAGGAGAACCTCGACCGCCTCCGCGCGGACGTGCTGGTGGTGTCGGACACGGCGATGGTGGCCCGTGATCGCCCCACGCTGACCACCGGCCTCCGCGGCCTGGCGTCGCTGGAGGTCAACGTCCGAGGGCCCGGGGTCGACCTGCACTCCGGCCGCTTCGGCGGCGCGGTGGCCAACCCGATCACCGCCCTGGCCGCGATCCTCGACAGCCTGCACGACCCGGAGACGTGGCGCGTGACGGTACCCCGGTTCTACGACGCGGTGCGCCCGCTCACGTCCGGCGAGCGCGCCGGATTCGCCTCGGTGCCGTTCGACGAGCGCGAGTTCCTGGCGACCGCAGAGGGCGCGCCCGCCGCGGTGGGCGAGCGCGGCTTCAGCACGCTGGAGCGCATCGGGGCCCGGCCGACCCTCGAGTTCAACGGCATCTGGGGCGGATACTCCGGACCGGGATCGAAGACGATCATCCCGGCCACAGCTGGCGCCAAGATCACCTGCCGCCTGGTCGCCGACCAGGACCCCGACGTCATCGCCGGATTGGTGATCGACGCGTTGACGAGCGCGGCCCCCGACGGCGTCACGGTCGACGTCCAGTTCTTCGCCGGCGGCCGCCCCGTGCTCACACCCACCGACCATCCCGCCGTGCAGGCGGCGGCGCGCGCGGTGGAGCAGGTTTTCGGCGCGCGGCCGGTCTTCCTCCGCGAGGGCGGCTCGATCCCGCCGGTGGAGACGTTCAACCGCCGCCTCGGCATGCCCGCCGTGCTTGCGGGGTTCGGGCTTCCCGACGACCGCATCCACGCTCCCAACGAGAAGTTCAGCCTGGAGATGTTCGGGCTCGGCATCCGCACGCTTGCCCATGCCTGGGACGAGATCGCCCGCGCCTTGGCGAGGCCGTGATTCCCGGGTGAAGCCTGCGGTGGAGCGTGCGGAGGGAGCCGAGACAGCCATCGAGGGCATCTCGGCCCTCGAGATCCTCGACAGCCGGGGCAATCCCACGGTGCAGGCGACCGTGCGCCTCCGCGGCGGCACGGCGGGAACCGCGCGCGTCCCCAGCGGCGCCAGCACGGGAGTCCACGAGGCTGTGGAGCTGCGAGACGACGACCGCGATCGCTACCGCGGCAAGGGCGTTCGCCGCGCGGTTGCTGCGATCCAGGAGCTGATCGCACCGGCGCTGCGCGGCGCCGACGCCCTCGACCAGCCGGCGGTCGACGCAATCCTGCGCGAGCTCGACGGCACCCCGGACAAGTCGCGGCTGGGCGCGAATGCCATCCTCGGCGTCAGCCTGGCCACCGCGCGCGCCGCGGCGAACAGCGCCGGCCTGCCGCTCTACCGTTACATCGGTGGTGGCGCTGCGGAGCTGCTGCCGGTGCCGCTGCTCAACGTGCTCAACGGCGGCGCGCACGCGCGCAGCAACGTCGATTTCCAGGAGTTCATGCTCGCCCCCCGGGGCTTCGACACCTTCGCCGAGGCGCTGCGCGCGGGGTCGGAGTGCTTCCACGCGCTGCAAGCGCTGCTCGACGCGCGCGGGCTCAGCACCGGCCAGGGCGACGAGGGCGGCTTCGCGCCAAACCTCGCGCGCAACGAGGCGGCCGTGCAGCTGCTGCTCGAGGCGGTGCATCGTGCCGGGTACACCACGGAGCAGGTGGCGATCGCGCTCGATCCGGCGGCGTCGGAGCTGTACGACGACGGGCGGTACGAACTGCGTGGTGAAGGCCGCACACTGGACAGTGCGGGTATGGTCGACCTCTGGTCGCAGTGGTGCGACCGCTACCCCATCGTGTCCGTCGAGGACGGGATGGCCGAAGATGACTGGGAAGGGTGGCGCATGTTGACTGATCGCCTGGGGCAACGGGTGCAGTTGGTGGGAGACGACCTGTTCGTCACCAACACGGAGCGGCTTCGGCTCGGCTTCGAACGCGGCGTGGCCAACGCGGTCCTGGTGAAGCTCAACCAGATCGGCACGCTGACGGAAACGCTCGAGGCGGTGGCGCTGGCGGCGGACCACGGGTACGCGTCGGTGATCAGCCACCGCAGCGGCGAGACCACCGACACCACGATCGCCGACCTCGCCGTCGCGGTGAACGCCGGTCAGATCAAGGCTGGAGCGCCCTCGCGCGGCGAGCGCGTGGCCAAGTACAACCGGCTGCTCGAGATCGAGGCAGAGCTGGGCGACGGCCGACGCTACGCCGGCGCCTCCGCGATGCCCTCGGCCGCACGGTGATGGCCGCGAAGCCGGGCGCCAACGGCCGGCGCAGCGCGCCCACGCGGGCCGCGCGCGCGGGCTTGGGCCGCGGCTCCGAGTCCGGCGGCGCCCCGCTGGTGCCCTCGCCGTCGCTCGCCGCTGTCAGGACCTACGCCGACCTCGCCACCCTCGACGCCGCGATGGACACGTGGGAGACGTACCGCCGCTACGGCAGCGAGACAACGCGGCTCCTCGAGGCCACGCTCGCCGACCTCGAGTCGCCCGATGGCAGCACCACTGCGGTGGCCCGCGCCACCACGAGCGGCCAGGCGGCCCTTGCCGTCGCCCTCTCGCTCTTCGCGGCGCCGAAAAAACGGCGGGTCGTCATCGTCCGTCCCTGCTACGGCGGCACCGACGCGCTGGTCGCCGGGCCGCTGGGCAACCTCGGACTGGACGTGACGCCCGTCGACACCATCGCCGGCGAGGACGACCACGGCGGCCGCGTCGCCGCCGTGCTCGGCGACGATGTGTGCGCCGTGATCACGGAGGTGATCACCAACCCGCTGATGACGCTGATCGACGTGCCGGCGATCATCGATGCCGCGCATCGAGCGGGGACCGTGTGCATCGTCGATTCCACGTTCACGTCGCCCTTCCTGTTCCAGCCGCTGGCGTACGGCGCCGACGCCGTGTTCCACAGCCTCACCAAGCACCTCTCCGGGCACAGCGACGTGCTCGGCGGCGTGCTCCTGCTGCGCAGCGACCATGACGTGGCGGACTGGACGGACTCCTTCGCCAACCTGCTCGGGGCTGAGCTCAGCCCCTTCGACGCCTGGCTGTCGCTGCGCGGCCTGCGCACCGCGGCGCTGCGCCTGGAGCGCGGCTCGGAGTCGGCGGCCGAGCTCGCGACGTGGTTCGACGACGACAAACGCGTGCAGTCGGTGCACTACCCGGGATGGCACGGCGAGGCCGAGGCGGGTCGCGCCCAGCAGCTGCTCCCCGGCGGCCGCGGGCCGATGCTCAGCATCGAGGTGGACGGCGGCGTGGAGGCGGTCGACGGGTTCATCCGCCGGCTCGACGGGGTGCGGCTGGCGCCGAGCCTCGGCGACGTGGCCACCACGATCAGCCACCCGGCGCTCACCTCGCACCGCAACCTGAGCCCGGAGCGCCGCGCCGCCCTCGGCATCTGCGATGGCCTGATCCGGATCAGCACCGGGGTGGAGAGCGTCGATGATCTGAAGGGGGAGTTCGACGCGGCACTGGGGTGACAGCGGGGACCACTGGTGGTCACGTCCAGGTGCTACGCCGGCCGGTGGCCCGGCTCGTGCCGCTTCCGCGAGCCGAGCCCTACGAGGTGCTGCTGGCGAGTGGCGAGATCCTTCCGGGCGTGGGCGACTGGCGGTCGGTCGAGACCGGTCCGGCATTGCCAGGCAAGCCGCTCTCAAAGGTTCTCGAGGAGCTTCGTGACGATGACGACCGCTGACGTCGCCTATATCGACTCTTCAGCGCTCCTCAAGCTCGTCAGCAGCGAGGGTGAATCGGCCGCGCTGCGACGCGAGCTCGGTCAATGGTCGCGGCTCGCCTCGTCGGCACTTTCCGTCACAGAGGTGACGCGCGCGGTGCTGCGGGCCGCGCCCAGCCTCATGCCGGTGGCGTCGGCACTGCTGGCAACGATCGATCTGGTAGCCGTCACACGGGCGCGCCTGAACGAGGCTGCGCTCCTTCAGCCTCCTCTGCTCCGCACGTTGGACGCATTGCATCTCGCGTCCGCACGAGCGATCGGCCCGAACCTTGGCGCCGTGGTCACGTACGACCGAAGCATGGCGGCGGTGGCACGGTTCTACGGCATGCCGGTACTCAGCCCGGGGAGTCGCGCGATGCGCGGAATATGATCAGACGCATGGCAACGATCCGACTCGCGAACGGCGGCGATCTCACCATCAAGCTCAGCTTCGACGAGGTGCAGGAGCGTCTCGGCGCGGAGCCCGATTTCGTCGAGCTGCCCGGAGAGGACGGGCCCGTCCTTGTCCGCCCGGCGGCGGTGATCGCCATCATCGAGGACTCGAAGCGGGGCACGGCCGGGTTCCGCGTCGGCGCGGCTGCCGGCTGAGCGCGTCGGGGCGGGAGTGCGCCCCAGAATGCAGCACATGCCTCCGAACACCGGGTCCGCGCCCTCGCGGCTGAGCGTGGTGCCGGCGATCCCCGACGAGGGGATCATCGACCGCATCGGCAACACGCCGCTGCTGCGCCTGCACCTGTTCGATCAGGACGCGCCGGACGTGGCCGTCTACGCCAAGGCCGAGTTCCTCAACCCGGGCGGCTCGGTGAAGGACCGGCCCGCCCTGCGCATGATCGAGGAGGCCGAGCGCAGCGGGGAGCTGACGCACGACCGCACGATCATCGACAGCACCAGCGGCAACACCGGCATCGCCTACGCGATGATCGGCGCCGCCAAGGGCTACCACGTGCGCCTCGTCATGCCCGGCAACGTGAGCGCGGAGCGGCGCGAGCTGGTGACGGCATACGGCGGTGAGATCGTGTACAGCGATCCGATGGAGGGCAGTGACGGCGCCATCCGCCTGGTGCACGCCATGTACGAGGCGGATCCAGATGCGTTCTTTCTGCCCAACCAGTACGACAACGACAACAACTGGCGCGCCCATTACGACGGCACCGGGCGCGAGATCTGGGAGCAGACGCACGGCACGATCACGCACTTCGTCGCCGCGCTCGGCACCAGCGGCACGTTCGTCGGCGTCAGCCGCCGCATGCACGAGATCAACCGCGACGTGCGCTGCATCAGCGTGCAGCCGAGCGAGCCGTGGCACGGCCTCGAGGGCCTGAAGCACATGGCCACCTCGATCGTGCCGCGGATCTACGACGCGTCGCTCGCCGACGAGAACATCGACGTCGACACCGAGCCGGCGTACGAGCTGGCGCGCGTGCTGGCCTCGTCCGAGGGCATCCTCGCCGGCCATTCCAGCGGCGCCGCGCTGGTTGCGGTGCGCGAGGTGGCGCAGCGCATCGGGCGCGGCGTGATCGTGACGGTGCTCGCCGACGGCGGCGCGCGCTATGTATCCACCGGGCTCTATGGGAGGCGTGCGTGATGGCGCTGGTAGAAGCCGTGATCGCGGGTCCCATGTACCAGCACATGAGCGACATGGCCGACGATTCCTACCCCGACGAGGGCTGCGGCATCCTCGTCGGGCGGTTCAACGGCGAGCGCGCCGAGATCCTTGCGGTCACCCGTGGCAAGAACCTGAACACCGAGCGGGCGCGCGACCGCTACCTGCTCGACCCCGCCGACATCGTCGAGGCGGACCGCGAGGCACGGGCGCGCGGCTGGGACATCGTCGGCTTCTGGCACAGCCACCCCGACCACCCGGCGCAGCCGTCGAAGTTCGACACCGATCACGCCTGGACGGACTACGTCTACGTGATCTGCAACACGACCAACGAGGGCACCGGCGACGTCAACGCCTTCGCGCTGACGGGCGAGGGCGATGCCTTCGAACCGCTGCTGCTCGTGGTTGCACCCGCGGAATCGCCGTCCGAGCGGTGAGCCCCGCACGCGCGGCCGGGCGCACGCCGCGCCGCCGGCGTGCCGCGGATGACCAGCTGGCGGCGCCGAGCGGCATCGTGGCGATCGTGGGCCGGCCCAACGTGGGCAAGTCCACCCTCTTCAACCGCCTGACCGGAACGCGCGGGGCGATCGTCGACGAGACCGCCGCGCTGACGCGCGACCGGCTGTACGGCATCGCCGAATGGCGGGGGCGCCGCTTCACGCTCATCGACACGGCGGGGCTGGACCCGCAGCTCCCCCGCCGCCAGGCGGCGGACACCGCGGTGCTGCTGCGCGGCACGCAGGCGCAGACCCGCTTCGCCGTCGAAGAGTCCGATGTCTGCCTGTTCGTGGTCGACGTGCGCGACGGTGTGACGCCCGTCGACGAGGAGGTGGCCGCGGTGCTGCGCGCCGGCGGCAGGCCGGTGGTGCTGGTGGGCAACAAGGCGGAGAGCGACCGCGATCCGTACTTCGCCCACGAGCTGCACTCACTGGGGCTGGGGGAGCCGATCCTGGTGTCGGCGCTGCAGGGCAAGGACACCGGCGACCTGCTTGACGCGGTGCTGGAGCAGCTGCCACCCGAGGAGCCGGCCGACCAGGATGTTTCTGCGGCCGGTGAGCTGCGCATCGCCATCGTGGGACGCCCCAACGTGGGCAAGTCGTCACTCCTCAACGCGGTGGTGGGGGAGGAGCGCGCGCTGGTGTCGCCGGTGCCGGGCACGACGCGCGACGCCGTCGACACCGTCGTGACGCACGGCGAGCACCGCGTCCGGCTCGTGGACACAGCAGGCATCCGCCGCCGTGGCGTCGTCGACACCGACGTCGAGCGCTACAGCCTGCTGCGCTCGCTGCGCGCGCTCGACCGCGCCGACGTGGGCGTGGTCGTCATCGACGCCTCCTCGGGTGTGGTGGCGCAGGACCGCCACATCGCCGGCTACGCGGTGGACGCCGGAGCAGGTGTGGTGATAGCCGCCAACAAGTGGGACCTGGTGCCGCAGGAGCAGCGCGCCGACCCCGCGTTCCTCAAGGCGATGGGCGCAGCGTTCGACTTCGTCCCCGGGGTGCCGGTGCTCACCGTGTCGGCAACCCAGCATCGCAACGTGGGTCGGGTGCTCGACGCCGCCGCTGCTGTCGCTGCCGCGCGCGCCACACGCGTGCCCACCGGCGCGCTCAACACGCTGCTGCGCCGCGCGGTGGAGGAGCATCCACCGCCGAACATGAAGGGGCGGCGGCTAAAGCTCTTCTACGCCGCGCAGGCGCGCAGCCAGACGCCGACCATCGTGCTGTTCGTCAATGATCCGGACCTGCTGCACTTCGCGTACCAGCGCTACCTCGAGAACCGCATCCGCGCTGTGTTCGGCTTCGCAGGCGTCCGTTTGCGGATGGTTGCGCGGCCGAGATCGGGCGAGGACTGACGCGCGTGCGCATCACGATCGTGGGCGCGGGATCGTGGGGAACGGCGCTTGCGCAAACGCTGGCCGTGGCGGGTGGCGATCGGGACGTCGTCCTCTGCGCACGCACCGAACCGGCCGCCGCAGCCATCGCCGCGTCGCGGCACAACCCGCGCTATCTCACCGACGTCGAGCTGGACCAGGACATCGAGATCACCGCGGACATCAGGAGCGCGCTGCGGGGCGCCGGGGTGGTGGTGCTCGCCCTGCCAACGAATGCCATGCGCGTCGTTGCCGAGCAGGCTGCCCCGCACCTCCCCGCCGATGCCGTGGTCGTCAGCGCGGCCAAGGGATTCGAGGGCGCCTCGGGCGCGCGAATGTCGCAGGTGCTGGGCGAGGCGCTGAGCAGGCCGGGACACCGCATCACCGCGTTGAGCGGCCCCAACATCGCGGTGGAGATCGGCCGCGGGCTGCCCGCGGCCGGCGTCGTCGCCGGCGAGGCGTCGTGCGCCGCGCTGGTGCGCGACGTGTTCACCGGTTCACGCTATCGCGCCTACAGCACCGACGATGTCGTCGGCGTGGAGTACGCCGGCGCGCTGAAGAACATCATCGCCATCGCCGCGGGCATCTGCGACGGCATCGGCATCGGTGACAACGGCAAGGCCGCGATCCTGACGCGCGGGCTGGCCGAGATCGCGCGCCTGGGCATAGCCGCGGGCGCGCGGGTCATGACCTTCGCCGGGCTTGCCGGGCTGGGCGACTGCGTGGTGACCTGCACCAGCCCGCACTCACGCAACCGACGGCTCGGCGAATCGATTGCGCGAGGGGCGACGCTGGAGGAGGCGCTGCAGGCGATCGGCATGGTGGTGGAGGGGGTGAACACCACGCGGGTCACGGTGCAGCTCGCCGCCGATCACGCGGTGGACATGCCGATCACCGAGCAGGTGCACGCGGTGCTCTTCGAGCGCAAGCCCGTGAGCGAGGCGTTGCAGGATCTGATGCGGCGCGACCCCGCCGAGGAGCTGCACGGCATCGAGCTCCGCGGGCTGGAGGGGAGACCGCCGGCGGAGCTCTGATCGGCTGCCGGTCGCGTCAGCGAGCGGCGACCGCCTCGCGCGCGTCGCCGCGCTCTTCGGTTGCAGCTGTTGCGGGCGGACGCAATTCGCAGAACCCGTCGGAGCCGATGCCGAGCCCGTGGTTGCTGATGTTGTACAGGTGCTCACTGGCCACGCACCACACGATCTCGCAGATCTCGCGGTCGCCGAAGTGCTCGGCCAGCCGCGCGAAGGTCTCCGGGCGGACGGACTTCGTGCTCGTCAGCTCGGTGGCGTAGTCGAGGGCGGCGCGATCGGCGGCGTTGAAGAGCGAGCTCGCCCGGTACTCGGGCAGCGCGTCGAGCTGCGCCAGCGTCTCCGGTGACTTCTTCATCACGTACCAGCGCTGCACGTCCTCGCAGAAGAGGCACGAGTTGACGCTCGTCACCTGCGCGCGCACGAGGGCGACGGTAGAAGCCGGCAGCTTGAGCTTCCTGTCCAGCCGCGCGATCTTCGTGGAGAACGTGAGAAAGGCGAGCGGCATGCGCGCCGCGTACACGGTGACCGGCGTCGGCACCTTGCCGAGGAAGCGCTTCGAGAAGAAGTAGATCAGGCGCATGACGAGGCCTCGAGGGCGCTCGACGGGGGAGAGGTAGGCATCCATGGCGCGGCCTCCGGGTGATGTCGTGGAACGTCTCACCCTCAGAGACACGTGCGGCACGAGGAATGTGACCGCCCGTGCGCGTGGGCGCGCGCACCCGCTCGTCAACGGGTGGAAACGCGTCGTGGAGATCACGCCCCCGGCTCGCGACGCGTGGAGGAGTCCATGGCACGCCTGCACCTGCTGGAGCGACGGTTCATGGCCCACCTGTCGCAGCGCGAGCGGCAGATTCTGCTGCGGCTCCTCGGAGGCCTTCGAGAAGGCGTCGACGCAGCTGGAGCGCAGATGGCTCTCGAACCTCCACCGCCCGGCCAGAGGTGATCCGCATGTCTGACGATCGGCTCACGACCACGGCGTCGCCGGGCGCTGCTGCTCGCGGCCATCGATGGTGATGTCGACGCGCTCGTTGAAAAACGCGATCATCCCCGCGATCCTGCCCACCTCTGGTGGAGGCGTGGCGTAGGTCCAGGCCACGTCGCGCCCATTGAGCGCCCAGTACTCGGTGGTGTATCCCTTGTACGCGCAGCCGGTCCGGGTTGTCGACGGCTCCAGCAGCCCGAGGCGCACGTCCTCCCGCGGCAGGTAGTACCTCGGGGGCAGGCTGGTCTCGAACAGGATGCGCGGTCTGTGCGATTCGGCGACGACGGATCCGCTGACCGCCACTTCCACGTGCCGGCTGCTCTGCAGCACGTCGATGCGGTGATACGGGTCGCGCGGATGGATGAAGACCTCCTCGTCCTCCTCGAACCAGGCATCCATGAGCGTCCAATGGAACGCCACGTATCGCGTGCCCGGTTCGGCTCCGGGCAGGGGGTCGCGATACTCCCACGCCGCATCCGCCGCCACCGCCCCGCCGGCGCTGACGTCGAAGTACCGTGCGGCACCCTTGAGCGGCGATTCGTAGGTTCGTCCGCTGGAGACAAGGGCGCCGCCAACGACGTCGTGCAGCGGGAAGTAGTAGACCGCGAGCCGATTCGTCTCGAAGCACAGCATCGCGTGCGTGCTGTCGGCGACCGCAGTGTCCCCCAGAAAACAGCGCACGCGTTTCGCGGTGCGCTCGAGGCGCACGGAGGCCGCCACCGCCGGGGGGCCGGTGACGACGTCCTCGATCAGGAAGGGGCGGGCCGCGGCGTTCATCGTGGGCCGTAGGGCGGCATGCCCACGATCCAGTAGAGGTTGCAGGCGGGCGCAGCCGCGAGCACGAGCCGCCAGGCGAGGCGAAGCACCATCGAGGTGCCCCGGCGCCAGCGGCCGGACAGGGGAGAGGTCGCCGGTCGGAGAGCGAGTTCACCGTTCATGCACGTCACCTTGGTGCAGCCCCACGGCCGGGCGAATCGTGGGAAGTACTTAAAAGTTGCTGCGCGCGGCGAATCGCGCGGCGAACTGGGCGCGCGACGCAAATCCCAGCCTGGTGAGCCAAGGCTCCCCCCCTTGACAGGCTACTTCGAAATCTAGTAGCTTGACAGCAAGCTACTAGATGGCGAGTTACCCTAGGGAACGCTCGCCGCAACGGGGGTCATGAAAATGGCAGCGCTCATCGTTCGTCACAAGGTGCGGGACTACGACGCGTGGTTGCCGATCTTCCTCGAGCACGGCGAGGTGCGCCGGCGGTACGGCGGCACCGGTCACCAAATCTTTCGCCTGGGCGAGGACCCCAACGACCTGACCATCGTCAACCTCTTCGAGACCCTGGACGGCGCTCGCCGCTTTGCCCAGGACCCCTCGCTGGCGCAGGTGATGGGCCGTGCCGGCGTCATCAGCGAACCGCAGGAGTCCTTCTGCGAGGAAGCTGACGCGGCGACCTACTCGGTCGCTGTTGGCTGAACGTCAACTGCCGCTGCGCCAGGGGAGCTCCTTCGAGGAGGAGTTCCCTGGCGCCAGCCGGTCCGCCTCGGAGTGCTCCACGAACCTCGTCCGCACGGCCACGATGCTCATGGCCGAACTGACGCGACGGCGGCGTCCCTACGCCGATCTCTCCGTTGCCTCGTTCCAAGTTCTGGCCATCATCGAGGGGGAGGGCGCGCCGCTGCCGCCGTCGGTCATCGCCGATCGCATGCTCACCACCACCGGCACGATGACGTCGCTGCTCGACACGCTTGTGCGGCGCGGCCTGGTGGAGCGCAAGCCGCACCCGGACGACCGTCGCATGCTGCTGGTCGACATCACCGACGCGGGTCGGGCGGTGGTCGACGTGATCCTGCCCGTGACGCATCGCGTCACCCAGGAAATGTTCGGCGAGCTCTCAGAGGTGGAGCGTGAGCGATTCATCAGGACGCTGGGGCGCGTGCAGGACCGCCTCCGCAAGCTGCGAGAGGAACCGGCGCCGACGGATCCGCCGCCGCCGCGGCGCAAGGCTGCGCGCTGAGCGCGCGGAGGAGTCATTATTAGACCGACAGTCGGTCGAAGATTCCCGGAGGTTCGCCAGTCGTGGCTCGGACCCTGGACCCGGTGGCGCACGCCGGCCGCCGTGACGAGTTCCTGGATGCTGCCCAGGCGCTGATCCAGACGTCCGGGTACGAGCAGATGACCATCCAGGACATCCTCGACCGGGCCGAGGCGTCCCGCGGCGCCTTCTATCACTACTTCGACTCCAAGGCCGCGCTGCTCGAAGCGCTCGTCGAGCGGCTCGTGTCACAGGCCATGGCCGCCGTCACCCCGATCGTCGCCAACGCCGGCCTCACCGCCACCGAGAAGTTCACCCGGCTCTTCGCCTCCATCGGCCGGTGGAAGACCGAACGCCGCGAGCTCATGCTCGCGCTGCTCCGCGTCTGGTACTCCGACGACAACGCGGTTGTTCGCGAGAAGCAGCGGCAGCTGACGCTCACCTACCTGGCCCCACCCGTCGCCGGCATTATCGAGCAGGGGAGAGCGGAGGGTGTGTTCACAGCGAGTCCGGCCAGCGACACCGCGCGCGTCGTGCTGACCCTGTTGTACGGCGCCAGCGAGACCGCCGGCCAGCTGTTCTTCGCGCGTCAGGCGCGGACGGTGACGTTCGAAACCGTGGAGGCGCAGCTCGGTGCGTACGCCGTGGCGGTGGAACGCGTCCTCGGGGTTACGGAAGGGTCGCTGCCGATCGTCGACGACGAAACGCTGCACGCCTGGTTCGAGTGACCGCAGAGAAATCACGTGCCAACGCAGCCGATGATCGAAACCGAAGCCCTCAGCAAGAGCTACGGAAACACGCGCGGCATCGTCGACGTTTCGCTGGCGGTGCAGCCCGGCGACGTCTTCGGCTTCCTCGGTCCCAACGGCGCCGGCAAGACGACAACGATCCGGCTCCTGATGGGGCTGCTGCGCGCCACCGCGGGCACGGCACGCATCGACGGCCTCGACTGCTGGCGTGACTCGGTCGCGATCAAGCGAGGGATCGGCTACCTGCCCGCGGAGCCATCGGTGGACGGCAGCCTCACCGGCGGGCAGATCCTCGAGTACTTCGCCAACCTCCGCGGCGGCGTTGATCAGCAGTTCCTCAAACGGCTCATCGAGCGGTTCGAGCTCGACCCCACGCGCAAGTTCCGCCAGTACTCCAGCGGCAACAAGCGCAAGGTGGTGCTGATCCAGGCGTTCATGCACCGGCCGCGGGTGCTGATCCTCGACGAGCCGACGAACGGGCTCGACCCGCTGAATCAGCAGGAGTTCGGCCATCTCGTCGCCGAGGCACGCGATGCCGGCGCCACCGCGTTCATCTCATCGCACGTGCTCAGCGAGGTTGAGGAGATCTGCAGCCGGGTGGGGATCATCCGCGATGGTCGCCTGGTGCGCGTGGGCGGCATCGCCGAGGTGAAGGACATCAAGCGCATGGAGCTGACGATCACGTTCGCCGACGACGTTCCCGTCGCTGCCTTTGCAGCGCTGCCCGGTGTCGTGGGTGCGGAGCCAGTGGCGGCCGGACGGGGAGTCCACCTGACCGTGCAGGGCTCGCCGGACGGTGTGATCAAGGCTGCGGCACGCCATCGCATCGTCTCGCTCAGCAGTCACGAACCGAGCCTCGAGGACATCTTCCTGCGCTACTACGGAGGTGATGGACGTGCGCCGGCGGTCGACGCGGCCGAGTCGGTGGTTCAGTAGCGTCTACCTCGCGACGCTGCGCAGCTACCGCGTCGCGATCGTCGGCTGGGGCTACGGCATGAGCCTGATCGTGATCGAGCTCATCGCCAGCACGTCCGCGCTCACGTCCACGGCGGCGGGCCGCGCGTCGCTCACGCAGATCGCGGACACCTTCGCGTGGAACGCCGCCCCCGTGGCGGTGGACACGCCCGCGGGCTACGCCACGTTCAAGATCGGTGCCGGCATCCTCGTCATGGCGATCTGGCCGCTGCTGGCTGCCAGCCGCACGCTGCGCGGCGAGGAGGAGTCCGGTGCGCTCGACGTGCTGCTGTCGGTGCCGGAGGCGCGCGTGCGCGTTGCGGTCCAGAAGGTGGCGGCCATCGGCACGGCGCTCGTGGGGATGGCGCTCGTCATCGCCGTCGTGACAGCGATCGGCGGCGGCATCTTCAGGGGTGGCTACAGCTTCGGCGACGCGCTGCTCTTCGGACTCAACCTCGCGCTGGTCTGCGCGGTGTACGGTGCCGTCGCGCTGCTCATCTCGCAGTTCACGTACGAGAGGCGCCGCGCGGCAGGGCTGACGGCGGGCGTGCTGCTCGTCTCGATCGTGCTCGACATGGCGCACCGCATCTGGAGCGGCGTCGGCTGGATCTCAGCTATCTCGCCCGTCTACTACTACAACCGCAGCAAGCCGTTGATCACGTCATACGGCACGACCTGGTGGGCGATGGTCGTATTGCTGGCACTGAGCCTTGCGCTGAGCGGCGCGGCACTGGCGCTGTTCGCCCGGCGTGACGTCGGCAGCGTGGTGCCGTTGCCGGCCTGGCTGCGCGTGCAGCGGCCCCGCACTCGCGTGGTTGCGCTGCCGGCGCGCGAGTGGTCGCTGCGCTCCGTCTACGCGCGCAGCCTGCGCAGCGCGGCCGCGGCGGTGGCGTGGTGGACCCTGGGCATCGCCGGGTTCGCGGCGTGGATGGTGGTGGCGGTCAGGCAGCTGTCGAGCTCGCTTGGCAGCCTGCTGGCGTCGGGCACGCTGCGCACCGTGATCAGCACGCTCGGCGGCGGCGACGCCCGCCTCAACGCCGTGTTCCTCAGCGCGATCTTCACGCTGCTGCCGGTGCTGCTCATGGCCTTCGCGGTCACGCAGGTGGCGCGGTGGGCAGGCGATGAGGAGGACGGTCGCTTCGATCTGCTGCTGGCGGCGCCACAGTCACGGCAGCGATTGATCCTGGGTCGCTTCTGCGCCCTCGCCACGGCCACGATCGCCATCGGCGCCGTCACGCTCGGAGCGACCGCGCTGACGAGCCGGCTGTCGGGCCTGACCCTGGACAGCGGCGATCTCGTCGCCGCGACATTGGGGATGATCCCGCTCGGTCTGCTGCTCGCGGCGATCGGCTATGCGCTGGCGGGGTGGCTGCGCAGCGCCGCCGACACGGGGTTGCTGAGCCTGCTGCTCGCGGCGTGGTTCCTGCTCAGCTTCGTGGGACCGGCGCTGCACTGGCCCGACGCGATCCTGCGCATCTCACCGTTCTCCTGGTTCGGCACACCGCTGCTGCACGGACTCCCGGCCGGCGTGGTCGTGGGGTTTGTCGCGGTGGCCGGGTTCGCGCTGGCGATCGGCTCGCTGCGCTTTGCGCGCAAGGACATCGCGGTCTAGCACGGCCTCGGTCGTGATCAACTAGACTCCGACGCGCGCCTCGGGGAGTAGCTCAGGTGGTTAGAGTACTGGTCTGGGGGACCAGGGGTCGCAGGTTCGAGTCCTGTCTCCCCGAGATTTTGCCAACTACTGCAGTAAGTAGCATCCAACCGCGTTCGCGGCTCACGTGTCGCTCGCTGCGGCTCGCAGAATGTGCACGTCGACGTCGCTGAGAAGCCTGATCAGCTCGCGCAGCGTACCGCGGCGCCCGCGACCTCGGGTCACAACAACGTTGGTCGCCAGACTGCGGCGGGCGTAATCTGCCAGTGCAATGGCGGGATGCTTCTCGTTGAGCGTCACGAAGTCTCCAGCTGCGCGGTGAACGAGCGCGGCGTATCCGCCCGTCGACGGCGTGAGGCCAACCCTCCGACCACGCCGGCTGTGCCGAAGAAGACAAGCAGGTTCACCAGGTCGGTCTCGTCGGCGATCGTGAGCGTGTGGAAGGGCACGACGAAGAAGTAGTCGACACAGAGGAATGAGAGAGCAGCTGAGAGGAGCGCGGGTGCCAGTCCGAATCCAAGTCCGAGCAGGGCGACAACCGCCAGGTAAAGGAAGACGAAGTCCCGGGATTGACTGACCTGAAACGGTACGAGAATGACCGTGAGGCAGGCAGGTCCGAGAACGGCCAGGGCCAGCCCGGCCGGCCTCGATCGCAGCGCCGTGGCCAATCGACCCATGGCCCAATCTTGCGACTGCTGGGAACAGGGCAGTCCGAGACCGGCACTTACCTGACGAATTGACGAATCGCCGAAGTGACGGTACAATCGCGACTGATGAAGTCGCAGCGGGTACTGGTCGACGTCAATCAGCAAGGGCGGATGACCCTGCCGGCCAAGGTGCGCGCTGCATTGGGCATCGAGGGGCACACCCAGCTCGAGCTCGAGCTGGAGGACGGAAGCGTTCGGCTGCGTCCCACGGCCGTCGTCCCTCGAGAGGACGCCTGGGCGTACACCGAGGAGCACATGCGTCAGGTGCGCCAGGCGCTGGCTGACCTCGAGGCCGGCACGCTTCGCGAAGCGACCCCTGATCAGCTCGCTGCGCGACCGACATGACGCCGAGCGGAGAGCCGTATCGGGCTCTTCGCTTCACGCCAACGTTCCTCGAGGCCCTGGCTGGGAAGGACTTCAGCGCGGCCGAGCGCCGAGCCTTCATCAAGGCGCTTTCGCTGTTGGACGCCGATGCGGCGCACCCGTCACTCCGCGTACACGAACTGCGCCCGCCGCTGGCCGGCATCTGGTCCGCGTCGGCCTCGAGGTCGCTGCGCATGACCTTCGTGCGCGCGGAGAATGGGCTCAAGGTCATGCTCACCTGCAGTCACCACTACGGCGATTGAGCCTCTTCGACGAGTCCGCACGACTCCAACCGACTCCATCGACATCCATCCCTTTCCAACCAACGGGGTGCAGTGCTCACTCCAACCAATTCTCGACGAATGTCATCATTTCTGAATACAGCACCGGCCTCACAAATGATGACTAGTCTGGGGGACCAGGGGTCGCAGGTTCGAGTCCTGTCTCCCCGAGATTTTGCCAAGGGTGGCAGCAAGCCTGCACGTTGCCACTTGGGGTGCTTCAGCAGGTGACCCCGGCGACGATGTGAGTGGCGAGTCTCGGGGTGGCTTTCCAACACCGCCGGCGTGCGCCTGGCCTGAGCCGCGCTGGGCCGGGTGCGATACCTGGTAAGTGATCAATCGCGGTGTCAGCTGCGTGGTGGCGGCCAACGGCCGGCGTCCGTCACCATCGGTCAATGCGCATCAGCAGCCTGTACGACAGCGGTGAACCCCTCTTCTCCTTCGAGTTCTTCCCTCCGAAGGACGACGAGGGCGCCGATCGGCTCTTCGCCGCCATCACAGCGCTGCGTGAACTCGAGCCCGCGTTCGTCTCGGTGACGCACGGTGCGGGGGGGAGCAGTCGCGACGGCCGCACCGTCCGGCTCGTGGAACGCATCCGGCGCGAGACCGGGTTGCTGCCGATGGCCCACCTGACCTGTCGCGACTCCACTGTCGACGACCTGCTGGCCGAGATCCGCGAATACCAGGCGGTGGGCATCGACAACGTGCTCGCGCTGCGGGGCGACCCGCCCAACGGCGAGGGGCGCTTCGTCGCACACCCGGGCGGGTTGCGTTACGGCAGCGAGCTGGTGCGCCTGCTCACCGACAACACCGACCTCTGCGTGGGCGCCGCCTGCTCACCCGAGAAACACGTCGAGTCGGCGAGCCTCGAGCACGACGTCGCGGCGGCCATCCACAAGGTGGAGGCCGGCGCCGCCTTCCTGATCACCCAGCTGTTCTTCGAGAACTCGGTGTACTTCAGCTTCGTGGCGCGGCTCCGCCGGGCAGGTGTCAGGGTGCCCATCGTCCCGGGCATCATGCCGATCACCAACGCCGACCAGGTCTCCCGCTTCACCGCCAAGATCGGCGCGTCCATACCGGCCGCTCTCCGCGCCGCGCTGGCTTCGCGCTCCCACGACCCACCTGCCGTGCTGCAGCTGGGCGTTGCGTGGGCGACCCTCCAGTGCAGCGAGCTGCTACGCGCCGGTGCTCCCGGCGTCCACTTCATCACGCTCAACCGCTCTCCGGCAACGCGTGCCATCCTCAGCGCCCTGCGGATCGCCCGCCCCTGGCTGCGCGACTGATATCCGCAGCGGACGATCCTCCGAGACGATAGACGCGCGTCGGGCGGCGAGTGGGGACGGGGTGGCCAACCGATTGCACAGCAGCTGCGCAGCTTCTCGTCACTGGTGGCCGTAACTCATGAGCGCGTCACGCCGTTCACCTCCTCCGGCTGGTCGATTTCGCGCGCGCCGGGGGCGCCCAGACCATGCAGGCGGAAGGCGTCGACCGTCTCCTTTCGGCCGCGGATCGACACGTGTCCCAACGGCGAGAGCCGCGCGAACCCGGCGATCGCGCGTGCTGAGTCCGGCCCCACCACCACCTCTCCGGCACGCGCGAGCGCCTGCAGACGTGCTGCCAGGTTGGTGGTGTTGGCCCGACCCCCGGAGGTTGGTCCACCTGATATGAGAGTTCCCGTTGGCCCGCGAGGGCCAGGAGGAACCGCTCATGAAGGGGCGACACCACACGCCGGAGCAGATCGTGCGCAAGCTCAGGGAGGCGGATCGGTTGCTG
>DASUWI010000065.1:0-8720 GCA_036378495.1 Candidatus Dormiibacterota bacterium | reverse complement strand
TCGACCACCCACGAGCCTCGCGGCAGCTGCAGGCTGCGCACCGCGCGCCGCCGCCAGCCGGAGTCGAGCCCGAATGTGAACAGGCGGTTCAGCGCATCGTATCGCGGCGCGATGCGATCGAACATCGACTCGACGGCGTGCGCCTTGTCTGCGCTCGGAGGCAGCACCGACGCCGCGGTTGTGGCGTGAGACTCGCGCTCTGTGATCATCGATTGACTCGATGATATCGCCGCGAAGGAGGCGGGCCGCGCGCCCGTTCGGGCACGCCCGCGTGCCATCCTTCGGCTCGGTGCACCCGCCATCCTCGATCGCCGCACGTGACCGCTGACGCGCGCGTGGTCGTCACCGGGGGCGCCGGGTTCATCGGTGTGCACACGGTGGAAGCGCTGCTCGCGGGCGGGTGCTCCGTGCTCGTCATCGACGACCTGTCGCACGCATCCGACCGCTCGCTGCCCCCGGAGTGCACGCTCGACGTGGGCGACGTGCGCAGCGCTGAAGCTCGCGACGCGCTGGTGGCGTTCAAGCCCGCGGCACTGGTGCACCTTGCCGCACAGGGGGGCGTGAACCGCTCCTGGCGGGACCCCGCGATGGACTCGCGAATCAACGTGCAGGGAACGGTCAGCATGCTCGAGGCGGCGCGGCTCAGCGGCTGCCCACGGGTGGTGATCGCGTCGTCCGGGGGCGCGCTGTACGGCGCGTCGCGCACGCTGCCGACGCCGGAGGACACGCCCGCGCAGCCGCGTTCTCCGTACGGCACCGCAAAGTGGGTCGCAGAACAGTATCTCGCCTACTACGCGCGCTGCGGCGCGTTCGCCTCGGTGGCGCTGCGCTATGGCAACGTCTACGGCCCCGGTCAGGACGGCACCGGCGAGGCGGGTGTCGTGGCCATCACCTGCACGCGGCTGGCGCACGGCGAGGAGCCCGTGGTCCGCGGCGACGGCGAGCAGACGCGTGATTTCGTGTCCGTCATCGATGTGGCCCGCGCCAACGCGGTCGCGGTGCAATCTGCTGCCAGCGGTGCGATCAACATCGGCACCGGCCGCGAGACGTCGGTGAACGCTGTGGTGGCCAGGCTGTGCCGCGCCGCGGGATACACGGGTGCGGTGTTGCGCGCGGAGATGCCGAGCGGCGAGGTGCGGCGCAGCCGTCTCGACGTGGCCCGCGCCGCGGCATCGATGCACTGGTCCGCAGAGGTCGAACTCGAACAGGGGCTGGCCGAGACCTACGAGCACATCGCGCGCGGGATGCGCGACGCGACGAGATCGTAGCCTCGCACTGGCCAAGCTGTCACGGCCAACAATGGCAACAACGTGAGGCCGCGGCAGCGCGACGTGGTTACGGCAGCTGCGCGGCGACGTCGGCGCGAACCCAGACCGTGTCCGGGTAGTACCAGAAGCTGGAGATGTAGTTCGCGCTCAGGAGCTTCTGGATCTCGGGAAACTCGGCCAGCGCATCGGTCGATGTGACAATGATCATCGGGTTGAGGTTGGCCACGTAGTCGCTCACCTGCCCGTTCTGACCGAGCAGCACCTCATCGTTGTAGATCGGCGGTGTGGGCATCAGGTTGGGCAGCTCCGCGAGCGCGTACAGCCACGCATCCGACGACCACACGACGGCGGGTGCGCCCGCCAGCCCTTCGCTCTTGATGTAACCGGCCGCCGCGACGTCGCCGGGCACGCGCGAATCGAATCCCTGGGCCCAGTCGTCGCGAGTCTGCAATCCGAACACAGCGGCGAGGGCGCCCCCGTAGTACACGTCGAAATTGCGGCTGTTGTTGATCGGCTGTCCGTTCAGCAGCGACGAGGGCGTGGGTGAGGGCACCCAGTCGAGGCCGGCGTTGCTGGCCATGAAGGCGGCGATGAGCACCCCGGTGAGCTGGGGCGCGATCCGAAGCCCCGCAGCCACGCGCGCACGCGTCACCCGCCGCAGCGGGATCCGATGGATCGATGCCAGGCACAGCGCCACCGGTGCCGCGGCCGGCGTGAGGTAGTGGGCATACGGCTGCCCGGAGACACCCGCCACCATCAGCGCGGCACCGGCCCAGAGCAGGAAGAACCACGTTGGTCGCGGCGAGCGTCGCTGCAGAAGCGCGCCGCCGGCGAACAGCAGCCCGGCAGCCAGCGCCGCGCCGAAGTGGAGCAGGGTGCCGACGTGGTTCCCCGGCAGCACGGACTGTGTGAACGGGATGTAGAAGCCGACGAGCGCGAAGGCCACGGTGTGCACGCCCGCCATCGCGATGACTGCGGCCAGCCAGCCTCCCGTGATGAGCACGACGGTTCCCAGGAACGACGCGGCGTCCCGGAAGCGCGCCACCGGGCTCATCAGCAGCGCCAGCGTGAAGGCGAGCGTCTCGGCGAGCGCTGATTGCTGCATCGCGATCGCGGCCGCGACCAGCGCTCCGGCAACGAACGGCCACAGCACAAAACCGCGTGGTGGCGGGGCGCCGTCGCGGCGAGCCGAGATGCGCACTGCGATGAGCGCACCCGCCCATGCGATCGGAGCGATCAGCAACGACTCGGGCAGGATCAGCTCGGCGTCGAGCACCGGAAGGCCGAGCGCCAGCGCCACAATCAGCGACGCCACCACCGCTCGCCGCGGTCCCAGAAGCCGCCAGGCCGCCCAGAACACGGCACCCACCGCCGCCAGGCCGCTGGCCGCGGTCAGCAGGTGCAGCGCCGCCTCGCCGGTGCCGAAGAAGTGCACGACGGCGGCGACCATCAGCACGGTCAGCGGCGGCTTGTTGGTCCAGATCTGCGAGTACAGAGCGTGGCCGCCGAGGAGCGTCTGAGCGGTGGTGACGTACCCGGCTTCGTCCGTGTACCAATGGGGTTCCCAGAAGGAGGGCAGGCGTGCGATCGCAAAGAGCACGACCGCGGACGTGAAGAGCAACCAGGCGCGCACAGCCGAGGATGCGGAGGTGCCGGCGATCGTGCCGGGACGCCAGCGCCGTGCGAGGCGCAGACGAAGGATGACGACGTCGCGCAGCGCCCGCAGGATGGGGATCAGCCGCGCACCCGAACGCCGGCCGGCGACGCGCGGCAGATGCTGCACCGCAAGCTGCTCGACGCGGAATCCCAACCGATCCGCCTTGAAGTACAGCTCGGTGTTGAAGAGCGCCGATCGCGCCAGCAGGGGAGAGGCGCGCTCGTAGACCTCGCGGCGAAACACCTTGAGGCCGCAGTCGACATCGCGCCGCCGGATGCCGTACAGCGAGCGCACGAGCAGGTTCATCACGCCGCTGACGACGGAGCGGTGCCACGGGTCGGCGCGCTTGGCGCGCACGCCGGCGACCATATCGGCGTCATCGGCGTCGCTGATGCGGTCGATCAGGCGGCCGAGGTCCCGCGCGTCGAACTGACGGTCGCCGTCCATGAACGCCAGAAGCCGGCCGTGCGCAGCCGCAAGGCCGTCGCCGACTGTGGCCGCGTAACCGCGCTGCGTCTCATGACGCACCACCAGCAGGCGTTCGGCGTCCTCGCCGAGGGCGGCGCGCGCCGCGTCGGTGGTGCCGTCGCTGCTGGCGTCGTCCACCAGCACGAGCTCCCAGTCCAGGCCCCGCTCGCCGAGCACGGCGCGCACGCCGTCGAGGACGGCGCCGATGTTCGCGGCCTCGTTGTGCGCCGGGATGACCAGGCTCACGTCCGGAGGAGTCGCCGTGGCTCTGGTCGTGGCGGCGCGACTCCGTCGGTCGCTCTGGCGAAGGGTGGTCAGGCGACCGTCACCTGGCTGCCGGGCGCCGTCCCGCCGCTCCCCGATCGCCAGTCGACGTTGGGCTTCTGCAGCGCGATCAGGTCGACGCTCCTGCGATGCCGTTCCACGGTCTGGATCATCGAGTCGATCAGGGTGCGGCGCAGCAGGTGGGGGTGCAGGCCCAGGTCGATGAGGTGCTGATGCTTCGCGTTGTAATAGTGCTCCTCGGCCTCGACGCGGGGGTTGCTGATGTGCTTGATCGTCGTCGACAACCCGTGCGCGTCGCGCGCCTGGCTGACCAGCTCGGCCAGCTCCTTCACCGAGAACTGCTCGGTGAACTGGTTGAAGACACGGCACTCGCCGCGCGCCGCCGGGTTCTCCACGCTGATGCGGATGCACTGCACCGTGTCGCGGATGTCGAGAAAGCCACGCGTCTGTCCGCCGCGGCCGTAGACGGTGAGCGGCTGCCCCAATGCCGCCTGCACGCAGAAGCGGTTGAGCACGGTGCCCCAGATCACGTCGTAGTCGAACCGCGTCGCGAGGGTGGGGTGCAGCGCGGTCTCCTCGGTCTCGCAGCCATAGACGACGCCCTGGTTGAGGTCGGTGGCGCGCAGCCCCCAAACGCGGCAGGTGAACTCGATGTTGTTGCTGTCGTGCACCTTGGACAGGTGATAGAAGCTGCCGGCCCGCTTGGGGTACGGAAGCGTGTCGCTGCGCCCGTTGTGCTCGATGGTGATGAAGCCTTCCTCGATGTCGATGTTGGGCGTGCCGTACTCACCCATCGTTCCGAGCTTCACCAGGTGGCAGTCGGGCGCGAGGTCGCGGATGGCGTGGAGCAGGTTGAGCGTGCCCTCGACGTTGCGCAGCTGCGTCATGACCGCGTGCTCGCGGTCGATCATCGAGAACGGCGCCGACCGCTGCTCGGCGAAGTGAACGACCGCGGCGGGCCGAAACTCGGCGACCAGCGCCGACATCGCGCCGGCATCGCAGACGTCGAGGCGCCTCCAGATGATCTCAGCGCCGCCGTGCCGTTTCCAGGCGCGGATGCGCTGCGGCATCGACGCGATCGGAACGAGCGACGAGGTGCCGCACTCACGATCCCATCGGCGGCGGACAAGGTTGTCCACAGCAACGACGTGGTGTCCGTGCCGGGAGAGGTGCAGCGCGGTGGGCCATCCCAGGAAGCCGTCAGCACCGAGGACGACCACCGGACGTTCAGACACGGGATGCTCCTAACGGTTTGATGCGAGGGATGCCGGAGGGGACCCTACGCGGCGCAGCCTTTCGGTTCTGTTGCGCGACGACGGCATCGGCCCTCATCCCACCACAATCAAACAACATGCCGGTGAAGGTTTGGCTCCAGAAGCCTCTCGTTCGTGGCGCGCTGGCGAGCCTCGTCGGGATTCTATTCGTGCTGATCGTGTGGCGCGTGCTCGGCCGGCCGGTCTCCTGGAACTCCGTTCAGCTCTCCGCACTTCCCCTTGCGATGGCCATGAGCGGCGCCCTCGTGTTCATCGCCGCCCGGGCGTGGCGGTTCCGCACGCTGCTGGCTGACCGGCGCCGGCCCCTGGCGGTGACGGGCGTGACCGGGATCGGCTGGGGCGCCGGGCTCCTGCTTCCGGGACCGTCCGGCGACGTGGCCTTCGTGGCGGCCGCCCGCCGCTTGCTGGGGGTCACCGTGGTCCGCGCCTCGGGCGCGGCTGTCCTGGCGCGCCTGCTGGATCTGGCCAGCATCGCCCTGGTGGCGGCGCTCGCGGCCGCGGTCTCGGCGACGGCCGAGCCACGCGGCGTGCTGGCCCTGTCCGCTGCGATCGCGGCCGGGGCGGTCCTCGTCCTCGTGGCGATGCTCACGCGCCGTCCCCGCCGGGCGCTCCTCCGCCTGGTGGAGCGGGTTCCGCGCCTCAGCGGCCTGGCACACCGGGCCGAGCGGGCGATGCTGGAGCTCAGCCGGCCGCGGTTGGCGGCGGGTCTCGTCGCGAGCACGCTGCTCTGCCGTGTGGCCACCGCGGTGCAGTACTCGGGCCTGATGGCGATGGTCGGGCTCCACCTCGGCTTCTGGCAGACGTGGTTCGCATTATCGATTCGCACCCTGCTGTTCACCGTGCCGATTCAAGGCATCGCCGGGATCGGCACCAGCCAGGCGTGGTGGACGACTGCGCTCGTCCTCGAGGGCCTGTCGCTGAGCTCGGCGGTGGCTGCAAGCGTCACGCTGCAGGCGATCGACCTCGCGATCTCGCTCCCGATCGCGGCCCTGTGCAGCCTCCTCGCGCTGACCGCGCGAGCCCCCGCGGCGCGGCTCGCCCTAGCGGTGCCGGCCGCGCCGGCACCTTCCCTGGTGTCGCGCGCCGTCTCGCATCCGCGTCAGGTCGATGGCGGCTGAACCTCCGGGGCCGCCGCCGCCGGCGCCGCCGTCACCCAACAACCCCTGGGCGCCGTACGGGTGGGACGAGGGGTCGATCCCGGATTCCTACGGCGGCTATGGCACCTGGAGCCAGCAGCCGTGGGTGGAGCCGCCGCCGCCGTCGCCGCAGCCGGGCGTGCGCCGGTGGATGGTCGCGGTCGTGCTCCTCACCGTGGTGCTGATCGGGGCGTTCGCCGGGGTGGGTGTCTCGGTGCTGCGGAGTGCGGGTTCGGTTGGCGGGACCTCGGGCGCGGGCTCGGTGTCCGGGAGCGCCGACCAGGTGGACCGCGCCGTGGTCGACATCACCTCGCGGCTGTCCGACGGGTCCGGCGTCGCCGCAGGGACCGGCATGATCATCAGCTCCTCGGGCCAGGTGCTCACCAACAACCACGTGATCCGCGACGGAGCTCGCATCACGGCACAGGTCAACGGCGCCGGGAGCGACTACCCGGTCTCCGTGGTGGGCGTGGACCCCGTGCACGATGTCGCGGTGGTGCAGCTGCAGGGCGCGTCCGGGCTGCCCACCGTGACGTTCGCGGACTCCTCCAGCGTCCACGTGAACGACCCGGTCACCGCCCTGGGCAATGCCCTGGGCCAGGGCGGGCAGCCCGTTGCGACCTCAGGGAACGTGACGGCGCTGGCGCAGACGATCACCGTGAGCGACGAGCTCGGGGGCAGCGAGACGCTGAACAACCTCATCGAGATGAACGCCCAGATCCTGCAGGGCGACTCCGGCGGGCCGCTCCTCAACGCTGCAGGCAAGGTGGTGGGCATGGACACGGCCGCCGAGGTGGCCGGGCCGCGCCGCGATCCGTCGTCGGTGGCCGGCTACGCGATACCGAGCAATGACGCGCTCACCGTGGTGCGGCAGATCCAGCACGGTGGCGGGGGAACCGTGCAGACGGGCACCCCGGCGGTCCTGGGCGTCGAGGTGACGGACACCGATGGCACCGGCGGGGTTGCCGTCTCGGGGGTGCAGCCGGGGTCCCCGGCGGACGGGGCGGGGATCTCGAACGGCGACAAGATCACGGCGATCGACGGCCAAGCGGTGAGCTCGTCGGCGCAGCTGCGGGCGGCCATCCAGGCGCACAAGGCGGGCGACACGGTGCGCGTGACCTGGACCGACGCCGGCGGCGCGTCGCGCGCGGCTGCGGTGCGCCTGGCGGCAGGCGCACCCGCCTGACGTCGTACGACCTCAGCCCGGGGGAAAGGGCGGGGTCGCGGCCGGAGCGGTCGGGGCGCGCGTGCCGAGCAGCGGCTGGCCCGGTGACGTCGCGGCCGGGTGATCTCGCGGACCGGTGGCCGTGAACGCACCCTGCGTGACGAGCGCGAGCACACATACGATCACAACGGTCGCCTGCCAGCCGATAGGGTGGACGAGGACGACAGCCGCAGCGGCGCCGACGAGCATGCCCGAGTACATGGCCACGCGCGTGGCACCACTGGCGCGGCCGAGAAGACTGAGGGGCACGCGTTGCTGCATTGCCACCGCGCCGAGCACCTCGTACGACGTGGCTGCGAGCGAGCTGATGAACAGGAGCACAAACGCGAGCGCGAGGTTGAGGGTGAAGACGAACGCCGCCACCGGCAAGACCTCTCCTGCGGCCAGGATGACGACATCGCGCCGGCGGATGACACGTGGAGTGGGGCGCAGAAACAGGACCCCGCCCACAATTCCGCCGGCGCCGACCGCCGCGTACAACCAGCCGATGTCGACATCGCGGTGAAAGTGGTCGGCGGCAGCGACCACGAGCACGGCCTGCAGCGTGGTGATGACCGCGGCGTTGCCGAAAGCGGCCGCGGCGGCTGACCGCAGTGTCGCGTCGCGCGCGATGGCCGTCCACCCCGCTCTGAAACCGCGGGCGGGGCTCTCTTCGGCGGGAGGAGCCCCGCGGATCGGGAGCGTGGCGATCAGCAACGCCGAGAGAACAAAGCTCGCCGCGTCGGCAGCGATCAGGATCTGTGGCGTCGTGTGCGGCAGCACAAGTGCGCCGATCGCAGGGGACACAAGGATGCTCGACGCAAAGAGCCCAGCGTAGAGACCGTTGATCCTGCCAAGGTGCGCAGCGTCTGTCAGGCGCGGCGGGATGGCGGTGTACGCAGGGCGCGACACTGCATTGACGAATTGCGCAGCTGCCACCAGGGGATACACCGTCCATATGAGATTGGCACCGGTGGTGAGAACGATCGCGCCGGTGAGGATGCCCTGCAGCAGGAGACAGCCGACCGCGAGTCGCACCGGACCAAGGCGGTCGGTCAACACACCCCCGGGCGCTGGTCCTACGACCCTGGGCGCAACGCGAGCCAGCATGTACAGCGCCGGCGCGGTTGCCGACCCGGTGGAGCGGAACAGCAGCACGAGCAACGCAACCGTCGTGAGCCAATCGCCGTACAGGGAAATGCCGCTGGCTGTGAGGTACCGCAGCACCGGTCCGCTCCAGTAGCGAGCCGCGGTGGGCGTCGACGAACTCAACGAGGTTGCCACGAGGGGTGCCCAACTCCAGTGCTAACACATCCGGCAGCACTGGCATCCTACCCGGCCGCGCTGCAACGCGAACAGGTGCGGCCGCAATACGGAACTATGGCTAGTCGAGGCGGTCTGGGAATCGCCCCAACTTTGGCTCACCTC
>DASUWI010000064.1:0-9777 GCA_036378495.1 Candidatus Dormiibacterota bacterium | reverse complement strand
GCTGACGCCAGCGGGGGCTTTGGCATCCCATTCGCGCGGACCGGGGCGTGCAAGCATGAGTGCATGCCCTGCCCGCAAACGCCTGCTGAGATGCGAGCTCGGGTCGCAGAAATCGACGAAGAGGGCGAGCACCGCACGGTTGTTGAGCTCCTGCGCGGCTACCTTCGTCAGCAGCTGACGGTCGACGAAATCGCCTGGGCACGCTGGGAGCTCGTCGACCATCTCGCCATGGCTCGGCTCAGGGGCGAGGCTGTCGCTGAGCAAAAGGCCTTCATAGCCTGGGCGCGGGAATGCCTAGACGGCGAGCGCCTTCCCTGGGTGGTCTGCGATCTCTCTCAAGCGCTCTGTTGGCTCGAGACAGAACAGGGCGACGACTGGGTCGAAATGACCGAGGAACTCATCGGCAATACGCCGGGGTCCGCCGCAAACCGACTGGACCGCTTCCACCTGTTGCGCACCAGGGGGCACATCCTGGCCTCGCTGGGCCGCTTCGACGGCGCTCGACACGCCGCGGACGGCATCGCGGCGTTGGCTGTCGAGGATCCCGCCTGGGCCGAGGCCGCCAGGATGGACCTCGAACGGTCGATTCTTCTCGTGCACGTTTTGCGCATGGAAGGCGACGTCGCCTCCCTCCGTGACGTCGGCCAGCGTGCCGCGCGGACGCTCCGCGAACGCCCGTTTTCCGAGGAGTCTCTCGCGACTCTCAACCACAACCTCGCGTCGGCGCTCTACCGCGCCGGTCAGTACGATCTCGCCACTCCTCTGTTCGAGTGTGCTCTCTCGCTCGGCGTTGGCAGCCCGCACTGTCGGTTGTGGTTGGCTGCATGCCTGACTGCAACGGGCGGGCCCGCGCCACGCATCGGCGAACTCCTTGATGACGCCCGCCGGCGTATCCCGCCGTCACGGTGGAAGCGCGCGCTGGCAGGCGCGCCAGAGCTGACGCGCTCTTAGCCAGTGGGGACGGGGTGCCGGACCGCCGACCGCACCGTCTCGACAGGCGGCGAGGCATCGAACGGCGTGCCCGAGGTGGCCGACGCATACGCGGCGCGACACCTGGCCGTCACTGCGTTCGCAGCAGGCCCTCGACGTCGTTGAGGTCACCCGCCGTCACGGTCTGGTACGTGGTGTGCGCGACGATCAGGACGTTGGCCACGACGGCTCCGCCGTAGCCGTGAGAGTGAGCCGCCGTGTACTCCGCCGAGGCGTCAGACGCCGACGAGAGGAACTGAAGGTCGATCTGAGCGCCGTCGGGCGCCGTCGTCTCCAGGTAGGCCACCTGGCGCGCCCCGGTGTACGTCTGCATGCCCGCGGTGCTCTTCGCCGTCCATCCGGCGTGCCGCATGGCGGACGCGGTGTTGCCGGCGTCGTAGACCGTCGGACCGGAGCCACATGCGGTGAGCAGCACAACGGACGCCACGAGCGACCCCATACCCGCAACCCATCTCTTCGGCATGTGTCCCTCACTGAAACGACGTTGGCGGCCCGCCACGCTTCGGGGCGGGGGCTGAATTCTAGTGCCGGCTACAGACCTGCGTCGTCGAGCTCGGCGTGGCCCATCCCGAAGTGGTGGCCGACCTCATGAAGCACCGTCGCCCGGATCTCGCGGTGCAGCGAGCGCAGGTCGCCGCACACGTTCTCGATATTCAGCTGATACAGCTCGATGGCGTCGAGGCCGCCGTCGCCGAGCGTGTGGATGCCGCCGTACGCCGCCGGGCTCTGCAACCAGAGCCCGAGCACGTCGGGCTCGAGCCCGTCGTCGCGGAGCAGCTCGATGGAGGGCAGCGGCCGCACCACGATGGCTGTATTGTCCAACAGTGTCTGCAACTCGCCGGGAATCGACTGCAGCGTCTCGCCGGCCACCCGGTCGAAGCTCTCGGGCCGCAGCCGGATCGGAATCGGGTAGCGCCGCGGGCGCAACCAGGCGGCCCGCCGGAATGCCGCCTCGGCCCTGGCCCAGGCGTCCGGCGTGCGCCCCTCGTACGCCCAGACCCACTGCAACGCCTGCCCCAGCTGCCACCACGCGAGATGTGCCTCCGGCTCGCGCTCGGTGACAGCGGCCAGCGCCTCCACCGCCTCGCGATACCGGCCCTGTTGCAGGGCGTCGCCTGACGTCAGTAGCGCGTGACCTTCATCGAGAAGTCGAGCGCCTTCGCCGAATGTGTCAGCGCGCCGACGCTGATGAAGTCAGCCCCCGCGAGCGCATACGCACGCGCGTTGCTCGCCTGAACGCCGCCACTCACCTCCACCGTGGCGCGGCCGCGGATGAGCTGCATCGCGTCGCGCACCTGACCGCAGGAGAAGTTGTCGAGCAGGATGCGAGTCGCGTGCTCGGCAAGCGCCGACTCCAACTCCTGCAGGTTGCTCACCTCGACGTTGATCTCCATGTCGTCCGAGTACGTCTTGCGTGCCGAGCGGAGTGCGCTGCCGATGCTGCCCACCAGCGCCAGGTGCGTGTCCTTGATCAGAACCGCGTCCCACAACCCCATGCGGTGGTTGACCGCGCCGCCCATTCGCGTGGCGTACTTCTCGAGGCTGCGCAGCCCGGGAGTGGTCTTGCGCGTGTCGAGGATCTTGGTCTTGGTGCCCTCAACGGCTTTGACGAAGCGCGACGTCACCGTGGCGATGCCGCTGAGATGCTGGAGGAAGTTCAACGCGACGCGCTCGCCCTTGAGGATGCCACGTGCCGGCCCGTACAGCCGGGCCACCACGTGGTCCTCCTGCACCCTGGTGCCATCCTTCACTTTGGCGTCGAACTGGATGCGCTCGTCGACGAGCTCGAACACGCGTTGCGTGACGCTCATGCCGGCGATCACACCCTCTTCCTTGCACACGATCTTGCCGCGACAGGTCATGGTGGCGGGGATGACGGCGTCGCTGGTGATGTCGCCGGCGCCGACGTCTTCGGCGAGCGCGTTGGCGATGATGGCGTCGATCGTGTCGGGGGCGAGCGCCTCGGTGATGGGCTCAAACGTGACCGTCAAAGTGAACTCCTCCGTCCATGCGCATGACGAGCGCGCCATGCCATTGGTCTGTGCTATCGGGAAAGTCGAAACGGAGATGGCAGCCGCGGCTCTCCTCGCGGGCCCGCGCTGCGACGCACACGAGCTTCGCCGTGGTCGCCGAGGCGCGGACGCGGGCCGCGTCGAGTGAGCTGCCGGCCCCTGCGGCAGCGAGCACCTCATCACAAGCGTCCGCGGCCCGGTCGAGCCCGGCCGCGTCACGAATCAGCCCGGCACCCTCCCAGAGCGCGTCCCGCACCCGTCGCTGCAGGCCCGGCGCGTCGATGTCCGTGCCACGTGTGGCGAGCCCCACGCCCTCGCTGGCCGCGCCGGGGCGGCGCTCGCCGGCCCAATCCAGGGCGGCCTCCGCCGCCCGCCGGGCGAAGACGACCGACTCGAGCAGGCTGTTGCTGGCCAGGCGGTTGGCTCCGTGGACGCCGCTGGACGCCACCTCGCCGCAGGCGTAGAGGCCGGGGAGGGTGGTCGCCGCGTCGAGGTCGGTGCGGACGCCACCGATCGTGTAGTGCGCGGCCGGCGCCACCGGGACCAGGTCGCGGGTCATGTCCACGCCGTACTCGAGGCAGGTGCGGTGGATGGCCGGGAAGCGGACCGCGGAGGCCTCACCCAGCGGGCGGCAGTCGAGGTAGACGTGCTCCTCACCGCTGGTGCGGAGGTGGTCCCAGATGGCCCGGGCAACCACGTCGCGGCCGGCGAGCTCGCCATCAGGGTGTGAGTCGAAGAGGAAGCGACGCCCCGCCGCGTCGATGACATGAGCGCCCGCGCCACGCACCGCCTCACTGATGAGAAAACGCGGCACACCCCGGATATCCAGCGCTGTCGGGTGAAACTGGACGAACTCCATGCCGCTGACGTCGGCGCCGGCCGAAAAGGCCAGGGCCGTGCCCTCGCCGGTGGCCGATTCCGGGTTGGTGCTGTTGCGCCACAGGCGGGCCGCCCCGCCGCTGGCGAGGATCACCGCCCCCGCGCAGAGCACGCGACCCCGACCGGTGTCGACGTCGACCACCTCGACGCCGCCGCACCCGCGCCCGTCGACCACGAGCCCGGTGACGAATGTTCGCTCCAGGACGCGGACGCCGGAGGCCCGAACACGCCGGATCAGGGACGACTCGACCTCGAGGCCGGTGCCATCCCCGCGTGAATGCACGATGCGGGCGCGCGAGTGCGCCGCCTCCTGACCGAGCTGCAGCACGCCGTCCTGCGTGTCGAAGGCCACACCCCACTCGGTCAGACGGCGCACGCCGTCCGGGCCCTCCTCCACCAGGACGCGCACCGCCTCGGGGTTGCAGAGTCCCCGCCCGGCGGCGATCGTGTCGTCATAGTGGCGCTGGGCCGTGTCGTCAGCGCCAAGCGCGGCCGCGATGCCCCCCTGTGCCCAGCGGCTGCAGCCGTCATCGAGGTCGCCCTTGGTGACCAGCGCCACGCGAGCGCGGGGTGCCGCCACCAGCGCGGCGCAAAGGCCGGCGATGCCACTCCCGATGACGACCAGATCGACGTGCGCCGCCTCAGCGCTCACAGGTGCCCAACTTCAGCTGACGCCCGCTCCCTCGAGCACGCGGTTGTCCGCACCGACCTGGACCACCCGCGCCCGGAACCGCCCCACCTCCGTTTCGTCGACGTTCGCGTACGTGATGATGATCACCGTGTCGCCGACGGTGCCGATATGCGCCATCGCGCCGTTGAGCGCCACCTCGCCCGCGACTCCCTGGATGGCGTATGTGACAGCGCGCGCCCCGTTGGTGACATTGACGATGTGCACCTGTTCGCCCACGACGATGTCAGCGGCACGCAGCAACTCGGGCCCGAGGCTGCACGAACCTTCGTAGTCGAGATCCGTCCGTGTCACGGTGGCACGGTGGATCTTCGACCTCATGAGGATCCGCTGCATTCTCGTTGCTTCACACCGGCAGAGATCGGGGCGTCATCGACGCCCAGTCGCAAACAATCAATGAGCCGGGTGCCCTCTATTCTACCAGCCACCAGGATTTCGCTCCCCGGACCGGCGATGCGCACATCCGTGCAGCGCTCCGGCTCAACCACCGCGACGTAATCGACGTCCACCATCGCGGCGGCGAGCTCCACGCGCACCACATCGATGAGACGTGCGGCGTCGCGTTCGCCCTCATCGAAGAGCACCGCGGCCGCGGCGAGGCCGGCGGGGATCGCCAGCGCCCGCGAGCGCGACGAGTCGTCGAGGTACGCGTTGCGACTCGACAGCGCCAGGCCGTCGCGATCGCGCAGCGTGGGGCAGACGACGACCTGCACACCGGTATCCAGGTCCTCGGCCACACGCCGCACCACAGCGCACTGCTGCGCGTCCTTGGCACCGAAATACGCGCGATGCGGACGCGACGCGACGAAGAGCTTGGCGACCACGGTCGCGACGCCATCGAAGTGACCGGGACGGTGTGCCGCCTCGAGACGCTCTCCGAGCGGTCCGGTGCAGCGCACGGTCACGGCCCCGTTGGGCGGGTACATCGCCTCGACGCTCGGCACGAACGCGGCGTGGACGCCCTCGGCGGCCAGCGCCTGCATGTCCGCGTCCGGCGACCGGGGGTAGCGATCGAGGTCCTCGCCCGGGCCGAATTGCGTCGGGTTGACGAAGATGCTGACGGCGACGCGATCGCACTCGGCGAGCGCCCGCCGAACCAGGCTGAGGTGGCCCTGGTGGAGCGCGCCCATCGTGGGCACGAGACCGACCGTCATGCCGGAGGCGTGGCAACGCAACGACCAGCGGCGCAGCGCCTCCGGGGTCTCCAGAAGGGTCGGGCGGTCAGTGGTACGAGTGGGCATCGTCGGGAAACGACCCTTCCACCACGGCGCCGGCGAAGGCGCGCGCGGCGTCCACCACCCGGTCGCCGACGTCCGAGAACGCGCGCACGAACTTGGGCAGCGGCCCGCGGACCCTCGAGGAGATGCCCACGGCGTCGTTGGTGACGAGCACCTGAGCGTCGCAGTCGGGTCCGGCGCCGATCCCGATCGTTGGCACCTCGAGCTCGGCGGTGATGCGCGACGCCAGCGCGCGCGGGATCCCCTCCAGCACGACGGCGAAGGCACCCGCCTGCTCCAGGCCGTGCGCATCCGCGAGGATCCGGGCCTGCTGCTCCTGGCTCCGCCCCTGGACGTGCAGACCGCTCAGCGCGTGCACCGACTGCGGCGTCAGGCCCAGGTGGCCCATCACCGGGATGGACCGCTGCGTCAGGTGGGCCACCACGCCCGTCACCCAGCCCCCGCCCTCGACCTTGACGGCGTGCATGCCGGCCTTGAGGAATTCGACGGCGTTGGCCGTGGTTGCGTCGCAGCCGGCCTGGTACGAGCCGAACGGCATATCGCCGACCAGGAGCGCGTCGGGTGCGCCGCGGGCGACGGCTCGAGCATGGTGCAGCATCTCGGCCATGGTCACCGGCACGGTGTTGGCGTAGCCGAGGACGTTGTCCGCCAGCGAGTCGCCGACGAGGATCACAGGGATCCCGGCTTCGGTGAGGAGCCGCGCCGTGGGCCAGTCGTACGCGGTGAGCATGGCGAAGCGGCGGCCCTCGCGCTTGGCCCGGCTGAGGTCGGCGATCGTCGTGGGCATCGGCTAGGCCACCCGGCGGACCAGCGGCTGACGAGGCGCCGGCGCCTGGATTCCAAGGGCGGCGGCGTCTCGGCCGGCCAGGCGCGCCGTCTCTGCCGCGAGGCTGATGTAAAGGTCGCGGGCGCCGGGATCGCTCTGCAGCGCCTCGAGGTGGGCTCGCACAGCCGCGGCGTCACCGCGTGCGATCGGGCCTGTGAGCGCCGCCTCGGGCGACGCGCTCAGCGCGTTGGTGGCGGCGCCCAGCAGCAGCGCCGTCAGCGCCGCATGGGCGGTGCGCTGCTCGACACCGGCGTCCTGCAGGATCCGCTCGGCTGCGGCAAGCAGCGTCAGCGGCGCGTTGCCGGCGAGCACCGCGGCCGCGTGATATGCCGCTCGGGCATCGGCGGAGACGGCGATCAGCTGACCCCCCATAGCGGCAACGAGCGTCTCGAGGCGCTGTCGAAGCTGTCCCTCCGCCTCGACACGGAAGTAGGAGCCGGCGATCAGCGCCGCGCCGCGCGAGCCGGTGAGTGCCTGGAGCGGGTGCAGCACACCCACTGCCGCTCCGGTCAGGCGGGCGGCCGCCAGCGCCTCGGGGCCGAGGCGCGCGGCGGTGTGCACCAGCGACCTGCCATCCAAGGCAGCGCCGCAGGCGGCAACGGTGGCGGCGACGCCGGGAATGGCCCCGTCCGGCACCGCCACGACGGTGATCTCTGCAAGCCGGACGGCTGCCAGCGGCGTCGGCACCGCGCGAGCGCCGACCATCGTGGCCAGCGCCTCGGCACGGTGTCGCGTCCGGCTGGTGATGGCGGTGATCTCGTAGCCCGCGCTGCGTGCGGCCACCGCCAGCGCGGACGCGGCGCGCCCGGCGCCGACAAAGCTCAGGGACGGTGGCGGCCCCGCCACGCGGTCACGGTTCACGTCTCGGTCACCTCGGATCCAAGCGTTGATGTCTGCAACGGCCGCGCCCCGTCCCGTCGTTGTCTTCGACCTCGCGGCGCAGGGCGTCCCCGGGTCAGCGACGAGCCGCATGCGCAGCAGTCGATGCGCTGAGTGTACCGCGCCCGCGAATGCTACTTATGGGGGCGGTGCGCGCGCAGAGCGGTGGGCTTGGCACGCACTCATTCCGGCGGGACGCGGTAGAGCTGCGCACTTCCGCGGCCGAGTGAGACGACGCTCGCGTGCCGGTCGCTCGTCTCGCTCGACGGGCACGGCCTCGGTTGGCCTCGTGGAATGTATCGCCTGCCGGAGCTAGGTCGACTCGCCCGCTGGACGCTGCGACGGCTGGGCTGGCCGTTAGGGATTGACCCGAACCCCGATGCGATATGTCGGGCCGCCTCTTGTCCGGACGTAGAGCGTTCCCACTCCCGGCTTGAGGCCAATCAGGGTCTCCCCAAACCCAGATCCACCAGCGGCACACACGACGCCGGGTCCCTGGATCGAGAGTGCAGTGAGCGCGGCGTCGCCGGTCGGAGCGTCCTCCACGTAGATCTTCGAGCCCGCGGTCATCACAGTTGTACTCCCAGCAATCGAGCGGTTCACTTGATTCCCCTGATCGGGAACGTTCAGCGACGGCGCGCATGCCGCGATCGGGTGTGCGTCACTCGGGACCACGAGCACCGAATCGGCTCGAACAAGTTCCCAGATTCTAACGCCGCCGAGAATCGCGACACCCGCAGCAACTGTGAAGACGATGCCCTTGTCAAGTCGGAACGGACGCCGCAGCTGCCGATAGAGGTAAAGCTCTCGCTCCGTGGATGAGGCTAGGAGGATTAGCGGCACCACCAAGGCCACCGGCGATAACGCTCCAACAGCGACCACCAGTACGAAAAGGGTGCTGGCACCGAACGACCGGGCCAAGATCGTTCCAGGACGATATGCCGGCGCCGACGTTGCAGCCATAGAAATCGGTCCCCGTTGACGCGAGGATTCGTCCATCGGCGGCAAGACCGCGCTATCTGCGCTCGTCTGGCGAAAGGCGCGGCGTAGGCCGAGCACCACGTCCAAGGCCGATGCGATCAGCGCGACAGTCGCTCCGATAGGGAGCACGAACAGCCCGGGTCCCGGCGCGACGGT
This sequence comes from Candidatus Dormiibacterota bacterium, assembly GCA_036378495.1. GTDB lineage: Bacteria > Chloroflexota > Dormibacteria > Aeolococcales > Aeolococcaceae > JAFALX01. The sequence goes on along the minus strand of DASUWI010000064.1, from coordinate 1,128 downwards.
GTCGGCATACGGCCCGGTAAGCGGCTGACTGTTGCTGACATAGTCCGCGATAGCCAACGCCGCTACGATCTCGAGGCACCCCGCAGCTATGACGGTGATGCCAACCGTATTCCCCTCGCCACCGACCAGCCGTCGGAATGCGAGGAGGCCGATGATCACGCCCAGCAGCAAGGCCAGACCACGAGCGGTCGGGTCATGCTCGGCCGGGCCGGCGAAGGGATCGCCCGGAAAGAGAGGCGGCGAGGTGAAGGTCACGAAGGCCAGGGTGGTAGACGCGCAGCAGATCGCTGCGCCGGCCGCGGTGATCGCTGCGAGGACGACTGTCGTGCGCGTGCGAGTCCGCTGCCAGAGGTAGGCGGCCGCCGCTGCTAGCCATCCGGAAACGGGGTTGATCGCCGCTGAGGCTGGCCGCGTCCGGCCAAGGAGCCACATGTACCCGCCGACGGGAACGGCCATACCAAAGGCGAAGTACGTGACCGCGGGGCCGGTGATCATGGTGTCGGCGAGGGAGCTCACGATCATGCCCTCGAAGATGGCAATTCCCACGTACCGCTTTGGTGACGCTGGCTTCACGATGCCGTGGCTGCTGGTCGCAGGAGTGCGCGCCCTGAACCCTCGACGGTCTGCACGACGGCATACGACCGTCACCTCGAACTGTTTAAGCGGCTGAAACCGGCTCTCGGGGGACATTCCGGGTCCCTCGCCTGCGACGCCCTCCCGTCACTGGAGCACTGCCGACTGATCGCCGGCTCCTGGAGGGCGGGTTCTCGACGCTGAAGGTCGGGAACGTCTCTTACAGCAGCTGGGAAGGGTCACCGTACGTGCGTCAACACAATGACCACGGTGACCACAATCGCAACAACCACAAGGATGATGGCCTGATTGAGAAGCCACCTCTTGACGCGATGGGTGATCAGCACTCCGGCAGGTGACATCCAGTCGTCCTGCTGCGAATGGCCCGACCCCCGGAGGTTGGTCCACCTGATGTGAGAGTTCCCGTTGGCCCGCGAGGGCCAGGAGGAACCGCTCATGAAGGGGCGACACCACACGCCGGAGCAGATCGTGCGCAAGCTCAGGGAGGCGGATCGGTTGCTGGCCGAGGGTCACGGCATCGCCGAGGTGGCGAAG
>DASUWI010000063.1:0-2198 GCA_036378495.1 Candidatus Dormiibacterota bacterium | reverse complement strand
TCGAGGCGAGCAGCCACTCGCACTGGACCCCGGGTCAGTCGAGCAGTGACAGCTACACCAACGGGGCCCGCCTCAACCTGGGCAACGGTGCGCTGGTCGTCATCCTGCTGCACAGCGCCTCGGACAGCAGCGCCGGCTCGTCGGCGTACCTGGTGTCGATCAATGGGACTGAGCTTCCGCCGAGTGGATCCGTGCCGCAGAACGGCATCACGATCACCGTGCCCGGCGTCATCACGCTGACCCTGCTGCAGACGACCGCCGGTGGCGGCTCGGCAAGCGGGCTCGTCGCGCAGGTGACCAACCTGCTCGGCATGGGCGGCACCCAGGGCACCCTGCTCGGCACCTCCGGCTCTGGTGGCAGCGCTCCGTCGGCACCGGCAACCGGGACCCAGGCTGCGTCCACCTCGAGCGGCATCTCGACGCCGAGCACCGGCATCGCCCTCGGCATCCTGGGCTTCCTCCTGATCGGAGGCGGCCTGCTCGCACTCGCAACGTCGCGCGTCGCGCGGCGCTGGGGCGCACTCGCCTGACGGCATGAAATCGGGAAGCCGGCCGGCGCAGAACGACTGCCCGGCCGGCTCTCTTCTGCCTGGGGTGAAGCCGGGGCCCGGTTTGGCGGCCCCCGCCGCGCGATACGCTCTGTTCATGGGAGTGCGCGGATTCATCCACAGCATCGAGCTGGCGCTGCGCCATTTCGAAAAGGCCATTGGCATCGATCGCCGCGGGCGCAGCGTCTGGGTCTGGTTGCTGCCCCCCGCCATCGGGCTCACGGTCGCCGTCCTGTCGCTGTTCATGCCCGGACTGCCCGCCGAGTTCGGCTGGGTGGACCGCATCGCGATCGCGATCTTCGGGTTCTTCACCATGACGGCGATCTCGTTCATCTATCTCGTGTCGTTCGACAACGACCCGAACCAGAGCGACGACGTCCCGCAGCCGCGATAACGAACGCCCCGGTAGACTCGCTCACCGTCGTCATGGCAATGCGTCTTCTCCCCCTGCTTCGCGGCGGCGCACTGCTCTTCGCGTGTGGAGCGGTGGCGTGCGGCTCGGGCACCTCGTCGAGCCCGACCGCGCGGGCGACGGCTCCGCCCGGCGGCGCAACCCCGACAGCTTCGCCGCCCTTCGGCACGTCGACCACGACGTCGCACACGACCGCCAACCCCAACGGCACGTACACCGTGACCGTCTCGCTGACCGGGACCGACCTCGCTCAGGGCAGCTTCACGCAACCGGTCGATGCCGGCGGCAGCCATTGCCAGCCGCCCAATCAGCTGAGCGGCACTGTCGGCGGCCAGCACGTCCAGGCCCAGTTCGCGGGTGCGCCGTCGGCGACGCCGCAGACACTGTCGCCGGGCGATCTCCTGCTGACGGTCGGGAGCCACACGTGGGGCGTTGCCTCGGCGTCGAACGCGCCCCATGGAACCTCGGGGACGCTGCAGCGCAGCTCCGACGGCAGCGGCAGCGCGCAGTTCCAGAACCTCGCGCTGGAGACCAACTTCGGGCAGCAGCCCCAGGAGAGCGGCAGCATCACCTGGACCTGCTCCTGACCGCCTCGGAGCACGCGCTCGCGCGTGGCGGACATGTGCGTGGCGCACTAGGCTAGTTCGATGCCACAGCGTGCCACCGTCGCGTCCGGAGCCGACCCCGGCATCGGCGCGACGCTGCGTCAGGTGATCGTCGTCGGGACCGCGACGTCGCGTGCCGATCGCGACCAGGTCGAGATCGAGCTCGACGAGCTCGAGGAGCTGGCGCGCACCCTCGGCACCGAGGTTCTCGACCGGCGGCTGTTCACCCTGCGGGAGCCCAACCCCGCAACGTTCCTGCGCACCGGCATGGTGGAGACGCTGGCGTCCCGAGTCGGGGAGCTCGGGCGACCCGCGGTGCTCTGCAACGACGCGCTGTCGCCGCGGCAGCAGCGCAACCTGCAGCAGGCGTGGCACGTTCCGGTGCTCGACCGCACCGAGGTGATTCTTGCGATCTTCGCGCACCGCGCCACCACGGCAGAGGGGCGCCTGCAGGTGGAGATGGCGCAGATGGAACACCTGCTTCCGAGACTCGCCGGCGGCTGGTCCCACCTGGAGCGGCAGCGCGGTGGCGTCGGGCTCCGCGGCGGTCCTGGCGAGACGCAGATCGAGGTCGACCGACGTCTCATCCGGCGACGCATCAAGAAGCTGCGGGAGCGGCTGGCCGTCCTCGGG
>DASUWI010000062.1:0-21983 GCA_036378495.1 Candidatus Dormiibacterota bacterium | reverse complement strand
AGGGCTTCGATTCGAGAGTCGGCGCCGGCGTCGGTCATGGCGGCGGCCGACGCCGCCTCGAGCGCAGCCACCTCGCCCTCGAGCCGGGCAGCACCGCCGAGCGAATCAGGGTCGATGCGCGGCGTCGAGTCGACAGCCTGCAGCCCAGAGGCGATCTCGGTGCGGCGCCGGCGCAGGGTCTCCAGCGACTGCGCCGACGCCTCCCAGCGCGCCATCGCTTCCGCGGCTGCTGCGGCGGCGTGGTTGAGCTCGCCGCCGAGACGCGTCGCCTGCTCCTCCACATCGAGCGGGAAGTCGGCGAAGCGCGCCGTCTCCTCGACGGTGGCCGTGAGCTCCGCCACCTCCGATTGCGCCGTGGACGCGTGCCGCAGGCGCGATTCGATGTCCCCGATGCGCCCGCGAATCCAGCGGCGCTCCGCGTCGAGGCGGCGGTCCGCCGCCTCCGCAGCCGCCGCCTCGAGGTCGTGCAGCCGCTGCCGTTCCGACGCGACCGCGTTGGCCTGGCGCGCCGCCTCGTCGAGGCGGAGGGTGAGCTCGCGCATGCGGACGCTGGCGGCGCCGAGCTGGCTTGCGGAACGACGCTCGGTGCCGACGCGCTGCTGGGCCTCGCGAAGCCGTCGCAGCGCCTCGGCCGCAGTGGTGGCGCTGCCGGTATCGGCAAGGCGTTCGATCGCCTGCTGGACGTCACGGACGCGGCCGCCCGGACCATCGACGGACCCGAGCCCCAGCCCGTCGTCGCCCAACCAGGCGGTGGCGCAGAACACCGCTTCGTCCAGGCCGAGATGGAAGCGCCCCGGCGTCACCATGCGGCCGCGGCGCAGCTCGTCGGTGAGCTCAGACCCGCCCAGCTCCAGCACCTGCACCGGCTGCTCGCGGATGTCGAGGCGGCGCGCGACGCGGATGCGGCGGCCGTCCTCCAGCAGATAGGTGAGCGCGACGCCATACGGCCCGGATCTCCACGGAGCCCAGCGCGCCCAGTCGCTCTTGTCGACCGGACGCCCCTGACCCCCGGCATCCATGCCGTACAGCGCCGCGCGGATGGCGCGATGCAGCGTCGACTTGCCGGACTCGTTGTCCCCCAGGACAACGGTGAGCCGAGGGTGGAGGTCGACGGTGACGTCGCGAAGGCTCCCGAAGCCTGCGATTTCGAGGCGCTCGATCCTCACCGCAGGCCGACCTCGGCGCCCGCGAGCGCCTCCAGCCCGTAGCGGAGCGCGTCGTCGAGGACGGCCTGCTCCTCCGCGTCGGCCTGGGCGCGCGCCGCCTGGATGCTGCGCACGAAGGCACCCCGGGTGGAGCGTTCGCGCGCCGCCGCCTCGAGGTTGATGGCCGGGGTGGTGCAGTCCCGCACCTGCACCAGCGCAAAACCGGTGCGCTCGCGGAGCTCGGACTCGACGAATGGAGCGTCGATCGAGAGCCGGCAGTCGATCGTGCCCGTGAGGTCCAGCCGGAACAGCATGCGCTCGGCCGCGGGCGTCGCTACCCGGCATGCATGCGCAGCCGCCTCGGTGACGCCTGACGTCGAGCTGCAGCTCGAGACGTCACAGCTGGCGGTCACCGCCGTCCAGCTGTTGCTGTCGATCGCGGTGCACTTGACCGCGCCGTTGTTCTCCACCTCGACGAGCACCGGCCCCCGGCCGCCTGTCTCGTCGAAGGTCAGCGGTTCCGGCGACCCGGCGTACACGAGACCGGACTGGTGGTCGATGCGGCGGCGGTGGTAATGCCCGCAGAGCGCCATCGCAAATCCCCGCTCGCGGATCTGCTCGACGCGGAACGGCCCGTGGATGCCCTTGCCGTCGGGCCGGGAGGCCATCTCGGCACCGTGGAACAGCGCCAGGTGGACGCCGCCGCCCGCGCGGCTGACGTCGCCGTCGAGCGGGTTGCCCATCCACGAGGGCTCGCGGTGGCCGAGGCCCCAGAGCGTGAGCCCCTCGTCGATGCTGACCGCGGTGAGCCGTGGCTCGGTGAAGATGTGCACATTGGGCGGCCAGTCGACGCGCCGGTAGAGGGATCCCGGGAGCAGCGCGTCGTGGTTTCCCGGCGCAATGAACACCTGGATCGGACGCCACGCCTCGAAGGTGGCCTGCAGGAAGCGTTCGGTGTCGACGCCGGACCGCTCGTGCTCGTAGAGGTCGCCGGCGATGGACACCGCCTGGCACTGTTCGGTCCACGCGCGCTCACCCATGAGTTGCAGCGCCTGACGCAGCCCGGCGCGGCGCTGCCGGGCCAGATCGCCGTTGCAGCCGCGCCCGGCGAATGCGCGGTCGAGGTGCAGATCGGCAGTGTGGAGCAAGCGATACGTCAAGAAGGTGCTCCAGCTGGGACGAACGTGGGTTCGAGTGAACATATCACAGCCGTGGGGGTCCGTCGCCGCTCCGGAAACAGTTACACTGTCGAACCATTCGATGGACGAAGTGACGGGGGCTACCACGGCAGCGGTCGCAGCTGACGAGCGCCGGCGAGCTGAGCTCGCCGACGAGCTGGTCGCCGTTTTTGGCGTGTTCGTCCGGCGATTCCGTGCGGCGATCCCCGACGCGCTGGGCGCGGACCTGGGCTCGGCGACCGCACATCAGCTCGAGGCGCTGCACTTGCTGTTCCACGCCCGCGAGGGCGGCGCTGCCGGCGTCACCATGAATGAGCTCGCCCGTCTGCAGGGGTGCGCGCTCAGCAGCGCGACCGCGCTCGCCGACCGGCTGCTGCGCGAGGGCGTGGTGGAGCGCGTGCCCGATACCGCAGACCGGCGTGTGGTGCGGCTGGTGGTCACTGCGAAGGGCGAAGGGTTCTGCCGGCAGTTCGCGGAAGTGAAGCGCTGCGCTGCGCTGCAGTCCCTGCAGCGTTTGAGCGTCGACGAGATGGCGACCTTGGTCACGCTGCTGCACAAGGCGGCGAGCGAGCCGGTTGCGGAGGTGGAGGTGCAGCGTGGCTGACGTGTTCGTGCCCGGCGAGACCGTCAACGAGCAGGTGGCCACCGTGGCGAACGCAACCGCGGCGGTCGCCACCCCGCCCCCCGTCGCCGACGACGTCGACGCCGAGCACACCCGGGTCGGGCGCTTCGACTACAAGTGGGTCGCTCTCGCCGTGGTGCTGTGCGGCACGATCATGACGATCCTCGACGCGACGATCGTGAACATCGCGATCCCCACGCTGCAAACGGATCTGCACGCCGCGTCGTACAACGACATCGCCTGGGTGGTCACCGGCTACCTGCTGGCACAGGGGGCGGTGATCCCGCTGACCGGGTGGGCCACCGACCGCTGGGGCACCAAGCGCCTGTACCTGATCACGATCGCGTTGTTCACGCTCGCGTCGATGGCGTGCGGGATCGCGCAGAACCTTCCCGAGCTCATCGTCTTCCGCGTGCTGCAGGGCATCGGCGGCGGGATGCTGATGCCGATCGGCATGACGATCATCCTGAACGCGGTCGGCCCGCAGAACATGGGCCGGGTGCTGGGCATCTTCGGCGTGCCCATGCTGCTCGCACCGGCGCTGGGACCCGTGCTCGGCGGATGGTTCGTGCAGGACTTCACGTGGCGGCTCATCTTCTACGTGAACGTACCCATCGGAATCATCGCCTTCATCTCCGCGTGGCGGCTGCTCGTCGAGACTCGCAAGCGCGGGGGCCTCCGTCTCGACACGTTCGGCCTGCTCACCGCCACACCGGCCGTGGTGTCCCTCCTGTACGCCGTCGATCGCAGCACAGCCCTGGGATGGACGGCGCCGCTGGTGCTGACCCTGCTCGGCTCCGCCGCCGTCTTCTTCACGGCGTTCGTGCTCAGCCAGCTGCGGCACCGCCGCGCCGCAACGCTGCTCATGTTCCCGCTGGTGGTGCTGACGGTGGCGATGGGAGTGCGCGGCGGCCTCGTGTTCGGATGGACGTCGCTCGAGGCGCTGGCGATGTTCGGCTCTGCTGTGATCGCGATCGCCGACATCGTGCTCGGCGTCCGCGCGGCGGAGGAGCCGCTGCTGCACCTCGAGCTCTTCCGCGACGCCACGTTTTCGCTGTCGCAGGTGCTCAGCTTCATCGTCGTCACCGTCATGTTCGGAGCGATGCTGCTGATCCCCCTCTACCTGCAGGAGGTGCACGGCTTCAACGCACTGCAGACGGGCCTGAGCCTGCTGCCCCAGGCCGTGACCGCGGCGATCGCGATGCCCATCGGCGGGCTGCTGACCGACCGCATCGGACCGCGTCCGGTGGTCGTGATCGGCATGGTGCTGCTCGTCCTCGGCGGTGTGCTGCTGGCGCAGATTCACGCGGACTCACCCATCCTCGTCGTCATCGGTGCGCTGCTGCTTCGTGGCTTCGCGATGGGCTTCGCGATGATGCCGGCGATGTCCGCCGGGCTGGCGCGCATCCCCCGCAATCTCACGTCGCGCGCCTCGAGCATCACCAACAGCCTGCAGCGCATCGGCTCGTCGGTGGGCATCGCGGTGCTGGTCACCATCCTGGCCGCCCAGTTCGTGCCGGCAACGACACAAACGCCGTGCACCCCGCCACCCGCCGTGGTCAGCGCGGTGTCGGCGAAGGAGCATCGCCCGGTCACCGCGGCGCAGCTCTGCGGTCAGCTCGCGAGCAAGTTCAGCAGCGTGTCGTTCCAGGGCTCGACGGCGTCGATCGGCCCCCGTACCGGCATCCCCGCACTTGACGCGTTCGCCAAGAGCTACGCGGACCAGGTGATGAGCACCGCCTTCGATCGCGTGTTCGCGCTCACCGCGATCCTGGCGGCGATCGGCATCATTCCAGCGTTGTTCCTGCGCAGGCCCGAGCAGAGCGTGCGCCCGGCTCTGGCAGCCTGACGCCGGCCACGGCCGGCCTCAGGTGTGAGGTGGATCGCCTGCGCACACGGCTGAGCTGCAGCGAGCCGAGGCGGCTCAGCGCCAGCGTCACCGCGGCGATCGAGCTGTCGATCACGCAATAGCCGGCGGCCATCGCCGACGGAGGATTGCCCGACGTGAGGTGGCTGATGGGGGCGACCGGGAGCCACGCCCAGTCGCCGGCAGCCGTGCCGACCAGCTCGACCACCGCCGTGATGAGGAAGATGGCGGCGAACATCGAGCCCCGCCGCGAGAAGAGCAGGAACCCCGCGAAGAACGGCAGGCACAGCGCCCCCTGCAGGTCCAGTCTGCCGGACGCCAGCGGCAGCACCGTGAGGCCGGCGACCGCCCACGTGCTGCAGGCGGCCAGCGCGAGCAGCTCGACGGTGCGCGCGTGGCGGCGAACGATCGGTGTCGCGGCCGCCGTCACGCCGAACAGGTACACCAGACCGTGGCCGGGCGGCGCGTACAGAGGGACGTTGTGGAGCCGGTACCGGTAGAAGCCGATGACGATCGAACCGAGCACCTCGAAGCCCGTCGCGATGACGACGCACAGCCACACCTGGTTGCGCTGGGTGCTCGGCAGCCGCCGCGCGCACAGCCACAACACCGCAAACGTGACGGCACCGAGGGCGACCTGCCACCAGATGCTGCGAAATGCGGCGTCGGCGACCAGCAGCGCGACCGCGTAGCCGACCAGGGCGAGATGCAGCCGGTAGGGGCGGACCGCGCTGCGGCAGGCACGAGCGGCTGTCCTGTGGCCGGCAGCCGGCCGCGCGATTGCGACGCTGACCGCGATCAGCCCGGGGCGCCTGCTTTGGCGGTCTGCGGGGACGGCATCAGCTCCACCTGCATCAGGAACTCGGTGAGGCTCCAGTAATCCGTGTTGCGCGTGATCTTGCCGTCCGCGAGCTCACCGACCGAGACGCCACGGATGGCGAACGGCTTGCCCGTGGCGGGCAGCTGGTTGTCGGTGTCGGCACGGTCGTGCGTGCCCTTCATGACCCACTCGAGAGCGTAGCCCGTGTCAGTTGCGACCGCGGGCCCGGACTCGAAGCTGTAGTCGGTCGAGAAGTGATCCACCATGGAGTCGATCCATTGGGCGATGTCGGTGCGCCCGGTGTGCGTCTGGCCGAGCGCAACGTCCGTGTACGTGACATTCGGCGCCATGAAGGAAACGATGCGCGCGGAATCGTGGCTGGTCCACGCGTCCAGGTAATCGTCGTACCAGGCCATCGAGCTGCCTCCGTGATGACGGTGGGCGCGCGGGCGCGCCCATCGGTGCCCGATTCTAAACGCGAAGCGTTGGCGCGATCAGCCGCCCGCGGCGCGATATCGCGCCGCGCGAGCAGCCAGCAGCTCCTCGACCGGGATATCGCGCAGCTCGTCGAGGTGGCGCGCGATCGCGCCGTGCAGCGCGGCGATCACCACGCCCGGGTGCGCGTGCGCGCCCGGCTCCGGCTCGGGCACGAGCTCGTCGACGAGACCGATGTCGTGCGCCGTGTCCACGCCGGGACGGAGGGCCGCGGCGGCACGCGCGCGCTGGCCCGCGTCGCGATAGAGGATCGCGGCGCAGGTCTCCGGTGGCGCCACCGTGTACACCGCGTTCTCCAGCGCGAGCACGCGATCGGCCAGCGCCAGCGCGAGCGCTCCCCCGGACCCTCCCTCGCTCAGAACGACGCTGACGGTGGGGACGCGCAGCCCCAGCATGCACAGCAGCGACTCGGCGATCGCCCAGGCCTGGCCGCGCTCCTCGGCGCCGACCCCCGCGTGCGCCGCCGGCGTGTCGACGAGACACACGACGGGCATGCCGAAGCGCTCCGCCTGGCGCATCAGCCGCTGCGCCTTGCGGTAGCCCTCGGGATGGGGCATGCCGAAGTTGTGCAGCGCGCGCGTCATCGGGTCGGTGCCCTTCTCGTGGCCGATGACCATCACCGGGTGCGAGTCGAGCCAGGCGGGGCCGGCCACCACGGCGCGGTCGTCAGCGAAGAGCCGGTCACCCCGGAGCTCGACCCAGTTGTCGAAGACCCCGGCGATCACCTGCAGCGCGCGCGGCCGGTCCGGGTGGCGCGCCAGCTCGACGCGAGCGAACGCCTCCTGCTCACGCTCCGCGGTTTCGGTGGCGGTGCTCATGGTCTGCCGTAGAGCCTCAGCAGCGCGCCCACCGTCGGGCGCATCTGCTCGCGCGCGACCACCATGTCGACCATGCCATGCGCCAGCAGGAACTCGGCGCGCTGGAAGCCGTCGGGCAGGGTTTCGTGCGCCGCCTGCTCGATGACACGCCCGCCGGCGAAGCCGATGCGTGCGCCCGGCTCGGCGAGGACGACGTCGGCCTGAGCGGCGAAGGACGCGCTGACGCCGCCGAAGCACGGGTCGCCCAGGACCGCGATGTAGGGCAGCCGGGCGCGCGCCACGGCCGCGACACCCACGGAGCAGCGAGCCATCTGCGCCAGCGACGCGATGCCCTCCTGCATGCGCGCCCCGCCCGAGGTGCACACGGCGACGAGGGCCCGCTGTTCCGCCACGGCCGTCTCGCACCCGCGGGTGAACAGCTCGCCGGCGGCACTGCCCAGCGACCCGCCGAGAAACGAGAAGTCCATGCACGCCAGCACCGAAGGCACACCGGAGACCGACGCCCGGGCGATGCTGAACGCCTCGAGCGCGCCAGAGCGCTCGCGCGCGCGCTCCAGCTGCGCTGTGTAGGGGACGCCATCGTCGAACTCGAGTGGATCGCGCGCACCGGGGTCGCCGTTCAGCATCTCGACGGTGCGCGGGTCGGCGAGCTGCATGATCCGCTGCGCGGCCGGCACCGGGGCATGGTGGCCGCACTGCGCGCAGACGTTGAGATCGGCGCGGTAGCGATCGGCCACGTAGCGCCGTCCGCAGGCCGGACAGGCGACCGTGCCGGCCGGAGCGACGGGGCGCATCCGGGGCCCCGGAGCGGTGATCCGCCGGTCTGGCGCGTGCCGCCGCGCGGTCACGCCCGTGCCGCTGTCCATTCCATGGCCACGCCACCCCAGGTGGCGCCGGCTCCAAATGCGACGATGAGCACGCGCGCGCCGTCGTGCATGCGTCCCTCCGCCTCTGCTTGTGCGAGCGCAAGCGGCACCGACGCGGCCCCGGTGTTCCCCAGACGGTCCACGTCGATCACGAAGCGGTCGAGCGGGAGGCCGCCGCGCTTGGCCACCGCTTCGATGATCCGCAGGTTTGCCTGATGCGGGACGATCACGTCGACATCGCTGAGCGTCCAGCCCGCCGAGGCGCAGAGCTCCTCAGCGATCGCGCTCATCTGCTCGACCGCCATGCGGAACGTGCCCTTGCCCGCCATGCGCAGCGCATCGCCGGATTCCGGATCGTCCGCGGCCGGTCCGTAGTAAATGAGATCGGACCGTGATCCGTCGGAGCCCCAGGAGGTGGAGACGACGCCGCCTCCGTCGCTCGCCCGCAGCACCGCGGCACCGGCGCCGTCGCCGAACAGGACGCACGTCGCCCGGTCACCGAAGTCGACCAGGTGGGTCAGCGCCTCGGTGCCGATCAGCAGTACGGAGTCCGCGCTGCCGCCGCGCACGAGGCCGTCAGCCACGATCAGCCCGTGCACGAAGCCCGAGCAGGCGGCGTTCACGTCGAACGCGGGGACGCCCAGCAGGCCCAGCCGGCGCTGCACCAGGCACGCCACCGGTGGGATCAGCGTGTCCGGGCTGCTGGTGGCGACGACGATCGCGCCGACCGATTCCAGGCCCGCACGCTCCAGCGCCGCTCGCCCGGCAATCGCCCCCATCACCGATGCCGTCTCGCCCGCGCCGGCGCGGCGGCGCTCGCGGATCCCGGTCCGTTCCAGGATCCAGGCGTCGGAGGTTTGCACCATTTGCTCCAGATCGGCGTTGCTGAGCACGCTGTCGGGGAGGAAGGCGCCGGTGCTGACGACTGACGCCGAGCGCGTCCGTCCTCGGCCGGCCTGAACGCGTTCGGCTGCCACGGCGGGGAGGGCGGGCATCGAGGTCAGAAGCGTCCCCGCGCGTCCGGGGTTACGACCCGATGCCGCGCCTCCGTTGTACGCTTCAGCGCCGTGATGGTCGCCGCCGGCAGCAGCAACGCGTTCGCCATCAATGGGTTCACGGGGCTGACGAACCCGCAAATCGTCTCCTTCTTCTTCGTCTTTCTCATCTTCAACTTCTATGTTGTCCTGACGGCCACCGCCCTGGCTTCGTTCTACGTGACCAGTAAGCCGCGCCACGGACAGGTGCGCAGTGCAGCAATCTGGCATTTCGCGGCGACATGCGTGCTCATGCTCTCCTTCGTCACGACGGTGTGGGGGGCACCCGCTGAGAAGGCGTTCGTCGACGCCGCGGGCCAACACCTGACTCTCACACAAGCGGCGAATATCACCGTTTTCGGATACGCCGTCGGCCGGGCCACGATGATGTTCATCGGCCTCGCGTTCGCGGTCATCGCGATGAATCTGATCCTGATCGGGTTCGTCCAGGGCTTCCGGCAACGGCGCGGGATCCGCGAGCGCGCGCTTGTGTCGGCATAACCCCGCGATCCGGCCGTCAGCGCAGCGTGAAGCTGAGCAGGGTGGCGGGGTTGACGAGCGCGAATGGGCGTTGCAGCGCCTGCGGCTCGCCGCCGATGCTGGTGATCCAGAGCGCGGAGACGTTGGTCACCGGAAGGAAATCCCCGGGGTGGCGCTCGAGGTGATCTTCGAGATTCTGCCCCGGCGACAGGTGGACGTCGCCGACCATGGTGAACGCCGCCGTGTTGAAGGCCGCCGCGCAGGGCACCGTCTCGCGCCACATCGCCGGGTTGCCCTCGCGGGCGTCGTCGAGGGGGCAGAGAAGGATCACCGCCGCCTTGGACACCGCCACGAGCGGCTCCGCCCGGCTCAGCACCGGGTAGTTGACCGAGAGTGGCTCGGACCGCGCCCCTCTGAGGTGCAGAAAGGCGCCCACGCGGTTGACCGTGTCGGAGAAGCGCTCGGCCCCGGCAAGCTCGACCTCCCCGGTCACCCTGACGAAGGTGCCGTAGATCTCAACCCGCCGCCAGCCGGTCATCCGGCCGCAAGGCTACTCCGCGGCGGGGGCCAACGCGGCGCTCGCGGTCCGTCCGATATCCTTTGGGCGATCTAGGTGGAACGGCTGGTCCTCGCGCTCCGCAGCGACTTCGGATGCCTCGTGATCATCGTCGCATTCGTGGTGATCATGATTTCGACCATCGTGTTCGCCAACATCATCACGCCGCCGTCGAACAACCCATTCGTGTGATCGAGTAGCTCTCCCACATGGCGATAAATCCCTACGAGACACCGCGCGGGAAGTTCCATCAGCGGGCGCAGACGACACGCCGGCAGTTCCTGATGCTCATGGGCGGGCTTGCGTCGCTCGGCGCCACCATCTTTGGCGGCGTGGAGCTCCTGAAGTTCATGTTCCCCGCCGCGACGGGTGATGCGCCGCTGCAGTTCAAGACGACCTTCACCTTCGAAGACCTCACCGGCGGCGTGACGCCGGAGGGCAAGGCGCAGGGCGGGGCGACCGTGCGATCGATCACCGCCGACCGTGTGAGCGTCGTCGTCGATGACGCGGGCATCTATGCCGTGTATCTCGTCTGCACGCATCTTGGCTGCACGCCCAACTACGTCACCGACGTCGTCAGTGGGTCGGGCGTGAATCCGACGGTGGCGGAGGGCAGGGGCACCCGCTCCGGCGCCGAGCGCATCCCCAACGGCTGGGCCTGCCCCTGCCACGGCAGCCGCTATTTCATCGATTCGACGAACTTCTACGGCCCCGCTCCCCGCCCGATGGACTGGGTGGACATCTCGGTGGCGCCGGACGGCTACTTCGTTGTCGACCGTGGCAGTATCGTCGTCTACCGCCAGCCGGGGCAGTCGACTGTCCCCGAGTGGCGGCTGCAGCTCAAGAGCAAGGCGTCCAACGGCAAGACACTCGGCGTCTGAGCAGTGAAGGAAGCAGGAGGAGCTGAATGAGCGCGTCGCCGCGTGAGGCCAACCCCGTCCGCGCCTTCGTCCAGGAGGTGTGGGGGTCGATCTTCCGGCACGGCATGCCGACGACCGACAAGGTGGCCGCACGCACCGCGCTGACCAACTTCTTCCTGCACATCCATCCGGTCCGTGTCAAGAAGTCCGCGATTCGCGTGTCGTACACGCTGTGTCTCGGAGGCCTGTCGTTCTTCCTCTTCATCCTGCTGACGATCACCGGCCTCTTCCTGATGTTCTATTACATCCCCTCGGTCGATCAGGCCTACCAGAACGTCAAGGACCTCGAGTTCGTCGCCACGTTCGGCCTGATCATCCGCAACATGCATCGCTGGGCGGCGCACGCCATGGTGATCACGGTGTGGCTCCACATGGCGCGCGTCTTCTATCAGGGCGCGTACAAGCCGCCGCGGCAGTTCAACTGGGCCATCGGCACGCTACTGCTGCTCACAACGCTCTTGCTGTCGTTCTCCGGCTACCTGCTGCCCTGGGATCAGCTCGCGGTCTGGGCGATCACTGTGGGCACCAACATGGCGAAGTACGCACCGATCGCCGGCCCCTACACGCGCTACCTGCTGCTTGGCGGCCGAGGTGTTGCCCAGGGCGCGCTGATCCGCTTTTATGTGCTCCACGTGATCGCGCTGCCGCTGATCGGCTTTCTCCTGATGGTCGTACACTTTTGGCGCGTTCGCAAGGACGGCTTCACCGGAGGGCTCTGAGTGGCGACGGTCGTCGGTGGCGGGAACGGAGACGGGCGCGGCCGGGCGGTTGACGTCCCGCGCGGACCGGTCAAGCGGCGTCCCAGCACCGGTCCCGAGCTGGCCACGCCGCCCCTGGTCGTCCGCCGCCGCGAAGAAGAGGAGACCGTCGTCACCTTCCCGGCGCTGGTGTGGAGGGAGTTCCTCGCCGGCCTGACGATGTTCGTGTTCCTGCTCGCGGTGTCGATTCAGGTCAACGCGCCGCTCCTGCAGCGCGCCAACACGGCGATCACGCCGAACCCGGCTAAGGCGCCCTGGTACTTCGTCGGTCTCCAGGAGCTCCTCGAGCGCTTTCCGCCGGTCATGGCCGGTGTCGCCTTTCCCTCGTTCGTGATCATCTTCATGATCCTCACGCCCTACCTGGACAGGAACCCGTCGCGCCGGCCGCAGGATCGCAAGGTGGCGATCTCGATGTTCACCATCTACATCTGCCTGGCCGTCGCCTTCGTGATCATCGGCGTGTTCTTCCGCAGCCTGGCGTTCAACTGGGACTGGACCAGGCTCCTCGGCCACCCCGGGCTGTCCTCGCCGACGTGACGCGGCTCTTTATTGCGCTCGCCGCGCTGACGCTGATCCTGGTGGGCGTCGCTGCGGCCCAGGACACGAGCAACCGCACGTACCTGAGCATCCAGCAGCAGTACCAGAAGGACTATCCGGGGTCGAACTTCAACGTGGAAGTGCAGCAGCTGTTCCCCACCTTCGCCCAGGCAACGGTGGGCAGCACCTTCCGCGTCGAGCGCTGCATCTCCTGCCACGTGCCCGACATCGCCACGGTGGGCCCGGTGGTGGCGGCACAGCGGCTGAGCCAGGACTTCTTCAAGTACGCGCCGAACGCGCAGCAGCTGGCGCAGCAGTACGGCCTCAGCGGCATCCACCCCGCGTACGTGACGGTGAATGGCACAGGTGCCAAAGGGCCGTCGATCAGCTACACCAAATACGGCGCCGACAGCTTCACCCCCTACACCTACACGCTCAACGGCGTGAAGGAGACGGCGCAGCTGCCCGGCTTCCTGCCCTCCTTCCTCAACCCGGCCACGCAGGCGCCGGGCACCCAGCTCGGCATCGACGCCATCGGCTGCGTGGTGTGCCACAACGGGCAGCGGCTCGGCCTGAACACCAGCGGCATCGACGACGCCCACGAGAACCTGATCATCAACCCCGTCTACTCGTTCACCGAGGGAGCGGCGCTCTATTACAAGTACTGCGCCCAGTGCCACGGCGGCCAGGGCGAGGGCGGTGTCGGTCCGCCCCTCAACAACCAGGACCGGCTCGGGTTCTTCAACGAGGACTACTACTACCGGTGCATCGAGTACGGCTTCACCGGGTTTGAGCACCTGGGTAGCGTGATGCCCAACTGGGGCAGCACCGCCTCGGATTTCACCTACGATCCGACGCGGGACAAGCAGCAGCCGCTACCGCCGCACACGCTGAGCGAGAACCAGATCAACACGCTGATTCAGTTCATCCGCCACTGGGAGAGTTACTCGACACCGCCATGAGGACAACGGCATGAGACGGCGCACACTGGTTCGCGACATCGTCGGGACGGCTCTGATGTTTCTCGCGCTCCTCCTGTTCGTGCTCATCATCATCTTCGGCGAGAACTACCTGGATAACTTCAAGGCCCACTGAGCCATGCCCGCACCATTTCTCGCCGAGCTCTACCCCGGTGACTCCGGCTGGGGTGACGCTTTTTTCTCCGCGCTGTGGGGGGTGGCGTCGCTTCTGCTCGCGGCGTACTACTGCTATCGAGCGTTCATCGCTCGGTGAGCGGGGCCGGGGCATGGTGAGCGACGCCGGGCGCCGACCGTCGATCCGGCACGACTGGCACATCGCGGTTGCCCTGTCGCTGGTTCCGGGGCTGGGCCAGCTCTACAACGGGCAGTGGCGCAAGGCGCTGTTCTTCCTGATCGGAACCGTGCTCTGCATCGGCCCGGCGGTGCTCCTGATCACCGCCGGTGAGAAGTTCGGCCACTCGCTGCTGAGCGGGCAGCAGATGGGCCTCTTCCTGCTGGTCGCCTTCCTATCCGTGATGGTGTTTCTCCTGCTCTTCATCATGGGGCTGTTCCTCTGGGCCAGCGCTGCCGCCGACGCGCGCCGCACCGCCATGGCACTCCGGGACGGGCGCGTTGACGACGCCACCCGCACCTGGTTTTTCCACATATGACGATGGCTCGAACTCGAAGGGGTTTCCTCCTTGCCCGCCTGCGCCGGCGCAAGGCCGACCCGGCATCAGCCCCGCCGCCGCTGCCCGACCCGGCGCTCCCGCCGCGCAATCGTGGCGATTGGGATCAGGCCGCGCTGACCAACGTGGACATCACCGAGGTGGTCAAGCGCCAGATCAACACCAGGACGAGGCCGTGGCAGAAGTGACCGGGGGTGCACGGGGGCTTGCCCCCGCAGAAATGACCGGGGGTACACGGGGGCTTGCCCCCGTGTGTCGAGTTATCATGCGGCGCCGATGAACCTGCTGGCCCAGGCTTGCTGCGTCGACACCTCGCCGCTGCACTCGGGAGGGGCTGTCGACGACCGGATGCAGTCCATCTACACCGCGGTGTTCTGGTCGTCCGTGGTGCTCGGTGTACTCGTCGCCGGGCTGATCGTGTATGCGGCGTTCCGCTTCCGGCGGCGGCGCAACGCCGAGGAGCCACGCCAGTTTCACGGCAACACCAAGCTGGAGATCGGCTGGACGCTGCTGCCGCTGGTCGTGTTCCTCTCGCTGTTCGGCTTCACCGCGGCGAACATGCCGTTCATCAATGACGTCCCGGCGGATACCAACTCCGCCGCGGCGAACTTCAATGGGGCACCCAACGTCACAGTGATCGGCCAGCAGTTCTCCTGGACCTTCGACTACGGCGCCTCGTCATCGGGCAAGCGCATCCAGAGCTTCGCCACGCTGTACGTTCCCGAGGACACGGACATCGCGCTCAACATCGTCTCGACAGATCCCCCCTGCAACACCAAGGTGCAGCCCGAGAGCGGCGCCTCCGACCCGGAGAAGGGGTACGCGCAGGCGATCTCGAAACAGGGATGCGGGGTCAACCACAGCTTCTATGTGCCCTCGCTGGCGGGGCAGATGAACGCCATCCCTGGTCAGGTGAACAACCTGTGGATCAACGCCCGCCAGGGCAGCTACTACGGGCAGTGCACCGAGCTTTGCGGCGTCGGGCATCCGCAGATGACGTTCACCGTCGTTGCGCTGCCCAGCAACAAGTTCCAGTCGTGCGTGTTGGGAAGCCCCAACGGTGTGATCACCCCGTCCTCACCCGCGTGCACCAACGGAGGAGGTTCCTAGATGGCGGTCGCTGACGTCGCCCTGCCCCGGGCCCGTTTCGCAGCGAGGTTCGACAAGTCGAAGGGCATACTCGGTTGGGTCACGACTGTCGACCACAAGAAGATCGCCATGATGTACATGGTCACGACCTTCTTCTTCTTCATCGTGGGCGGGGTCATGGCGCTGCTCATCCGCATCCAGCTGGCGGAGCCGCAGAACACATTTCTGACGCCGGAGCAGTACAACCAGATCTTCACGATGCACGGCACCACCATGATCTTTCTCTGGATCATCCCGGTGTGGGCCGGCTTCGGCAACTATTTCGTACCGCTCATGATCGGCGCGCGCGACATGGCGTTTCCACGCATCAACGCCATGTCGTTCTGGTTGATTCCGCTCGGCGGCCTGGTCATGTACTCCGGGTTCCTGGTGCCCGCCGTGATGAGCGGCAGCACGGTCATCTGCCCCGGCGGACCGGGCGATGCCGGCTGGACCGGGTACGTGCCGCTCACCGAGGCGCACTACAGCTGCAGCATGGGTCAGGACCTGTGGATCCTGGGCCTGCACCTGCTGGGCATCTCGTCGATGCTCGGCGGTATCAACTTCCTCGCCACCATCCACAACATGCGCGCGCCGGGCATGACCTGGGGCCGGCTCCCGCTGTTCGTGTGGGCGCAGGAGATCACGCAGGCGCTCGTGGTGCTCGCCTCTCCGTTCCTCGCCGGCGCGCTGGCGATGGTGCTGCTCGACCGTCAGATCGGCACGAACTTCTTCATCGTCGGCCACGGTGGCAACGCGATTCTCTATCAGCTCCTGTTCTGGTTCTACTCACACCCGGCCGTCTACATCATGATCCTGCCCGCCTTCGGGCTCATCAGCGAGATCATTCCGGTATTCAGCCGCAAGCCGATCTTCGGCTACAAGGCGATGGCCGCGTCCATCGCAGCGATTGCCGTGCTCGGCTTCATCGTGTTCGTGCACCACATGTTCGTCACCGGGCTGCCGCTGGTGGTGCAGACGTTCTTCGCCTTCACCACGATGATCATCGGTGTGCCAACGGGGGTGAAGATCTTCAACTGGCTGGCGACGATGTGGGGTGGCAGCATTCGCTACGACACGCCGATGCTGTTCGCCGTCGGCTTCATATTGATGTTCCTGATCGGCGGCATCGATGGCGTCTATCTCGGCAGCCTCGCCGTCGACCGCACGGTGCACGGCACCTACTGGGTGGTGGGTCACATCCACTACGTGCTGTTCGGCGGCAGCGTTCTCGGAGTCTTCGCCGCGATCTACTACTGGTTCCCCAAGATCACCGGCCGCTTCCTCAGCGAGAGGCTGGGCAAGCTGCACTTCTGGCTCATGATCCTGGGCCTCAACCTGGCGTTCATGCCGATGCACGTGCTCGGTCTGCTGGGCATGCCGCGGCGCATCTCGACCTACCTCGATGACCGCGGCTGGGGAGACTGGAACTCGCTGGTCACCTTCGGCGCGTTCGTCATCGCAATCTCGGTGACGATCTTCCTGATCAACTTCATCATCAGCCTGCGGTCGCCCAAGACGGCGCCGGACGACCCCTGGGAGGGCAACACCCTCGAGTGGGCGACGTCGTCCCCGCCGCCCGCGTGGAACTTCGATGAGGTCCCCGAGGTGCACAGCGGCAGGCCGGTGCGCGACGCGCGCATCGCCAAGCGACGCGCAGAACGTGAAGCCGCCCCCACACCGGCGCCCGCATCGAGCTGAGCGCCGTTGGTTCGGGTGCAGACATGACCATGCGGCCGTCCCTGGCGTTCCGCCGACTGGCGATCGCCACCGCGGTCCTCACCTACATGCTCATCGTCGTCGGCGGCGTGGTGCGCGTCACCGGCAGCGGCGACGGGTGCGGCAGCAGCGGCGGCTGGCCGCTCTGCAACGGGTCGCTGCTGCCCGCCCTGCGCACAACCACACTGATCGAGTTCTCGCACCGCTGGATCACGACGGTCACGACCGTGCTCGTCGTGGCGCTTCTCATCAGCGCCTGGGTGTGGCAGCGGCGCTACCGCCGTGTGGTGGTCAGCTCCACCATCGCCGGCGTCCTGCTCCTCGTGCAGATCGTCCTCGGCGCGCTGGTTGTCGAGTTCGACCTGCCCGGCGGCATCGTGATGATCCATCTCGCCAATGCACTGCTCCTGCTGGGCGTCCTCGTGTACGTGGCGGTGGCAGCGAACACACTCGGCGCCAAGGTTGATGCGGGAGCGGCAGCACCCGCTTCAGCCTTTGGCCTCGCGGTGTTCGCGGCCGCCGCGACGTACATCCTGGCGCTCAGCGGCGCGCTCATCGTCGAGACGAAATCATCAGCAGGATGCGACGGCTGGCCGCTCTGCGGTGGGGGCTTCCAGCTGCCGGCGACGTCGATGGACGTCATCGACATGGTGCATCGCGTCGTCGCCGGCGTCGCGCTGATCGTCATCGGCGCAGTGATGGGCATCGTGATCCGCCGCCACCGCGGTGACCGCGGCATCCGCCTGTCCGCGCTGGTGGTCAACGTGGTGCTGCTGTTCCAGGTGGCGGCGGGCGCGCTCGTCGTCGTGCTGCGCCTCCCGGCCGGCGTGCAGGGGCTGCACATCGCGCTGGCCAGCCTGCTCTGGGCGTCGGTGGTGGCGGTGGCCGCGCTGGTCCGGGCGCGCGAATCGCAGCCGGCCCCCATCGCGGTCGAGGCCGAGCGCCCGGCGGCGCTACCCCGGGCTGCCGAGGTGGCCCCCACATGAGCGTGGCGCTCGGCATCGAGGCGCTGCCGCGCCGCAGCTCACTCGCTGTCGCCCGTGACTACCTGGCGCTGACCAAGCCGCGCGTGGTCGTGCTGCTCGAGGTGACAGCGGTGGCGGCGATGATCATGGCGGCGCGCGGCCTGCCCCGCTGGGAGCTGCTCGCGGCCACGGTGGTGGGGGGGTGGCTCGCCGCCGCCGGCGCCAACGCCATCAACTGCTGGTTCGACCGCGACATCGACGCCGACATGGGGCGCACGCGGTCGAGGCCGCTGCCCGCGGGACGCGTCGAGCCGGTGCACGCGCTCACGTTCGGGGTCGCCCTGGCACTGGCGTCGTTCCTGCTGCTCTCGTTGACCGTCAACCTGCTGGCCGCCTCGCTCACGATGACGGCGTTTCTCTTCTACGTCCTCGTCTACACGATGTGGCTGAAGCGGTCGTCGGTGCAGAACATCGTGATCGGCGGCGCCGCCGGCGCGATCCCGCCGCTCGTGGGCTGGGCCGCCGTGGACGGCAGGCTCACACTCACCGCCTTCTTCCTCTTCGCCATCGTCTTCTATTGGACGCCGCCGCACTTCTGGGCGCTGGCGCTCCTCATCCGCGGTGACTACGCGCGGGCGCGGGTGCCGATGCTGCCTGTGGTCGCCGGCGACCGCCAGACGCGGCAGCAGATCGCGCTGTACACGATCATCCTGGTGCTGGTCACCGTGCTTCCGGCGCTGACGCGGTCGTTCGGGCCGGTGTACATCGGGGGCGCCGCCCTGCTCGACACCGCCTTCCTGGCCGACGCGATCCACACCGTCCGCAACCCCACAGCACGCTCGGCGCGGCGTCTCTTCTACCATTCAATGCTCTATCTGGCCCTGCTCTTCGCGGTCATGGCGGCCGACCGCGTGATCGCCGGGCCATGAGCACAACGAGGACAGACTGATGGACAAGAAGCTGGCACGGAAGAACTTGAGGTTCGGCATCTCGTTCTTCATCCTGGTGCTGGCGCTCATCGGCGCGACGTTCGTGTGGGCCACCGTGTATCTCGGCGTGATCAAGTGAGCGACGAGCCGGCGCACGACGCGCCCGACACGGGTGCGCACGCCGACGCCCACGGCGAGCACGGCCACCCGCACCTGCCTCCCCCGAGCCTCATCCCGATCAACGTCGCGTTCGCTCTTGCGGTCACCTTCGTCGGTTTCCTGGGCGACATCCGCAAGACTCTGGGACCGACGATGTGGGTGATCGGGCTGGTCTGGCTCGTTGTCGGCTGCGCGGCCTGGATCCGCGCGGCGCGTCGCGAGTACGTCGAGCTCCCGGAGGACGCCTCGCACTGAGGGCACGCCGCGAGTGACGGGTCACCTCGGCCTCGGCGATTGGACCTTCGAGCCGACCATCGTCGTCGGCCTCGTCACCTCCTGCCTCCTCTACGTGCTGGCCTGGCGCCGCGGCCTCATCAGCAGCGACGACGACGTCTCGCCATGGTTCAAGAGCGGACGCGCGCGTCCTGTGTACTTCGCTCTCGGCATCGCGGTCACATTCATCGCGCTGCAGTCGCCCATCGACCGCGGCGGCGACGAGTTCCTGTTCTCGCTGCACATGCTGCAGCACCTCCTGCTGATGATGGTGGCGCCGCCACTGGTGCTTCTCGGCATCGTCGGTGTGCGCGCAGCGTCGCCGCGACGGTTTGTCCGGCTGCGCCGCGTCTGGTGGGCGATCACGAGGCCATGGCCTGCCGTCGTGCTGTTCAACGTGGTGATGCTCGTCTGGCACATCCCGGCCCTGTACAACACCACGCTCACCACCGAGCCGATCCACATCCTCGAACACGTGAGCTTCATCGGCGTCGGGCTCGTCTTCTGGTGGGCGATCGTGGATCCGGTGCGCGATCCGGCGACGAAACCGGTGAGCCCGCTGGAGAAGATCGCCGCGATGGTGGTGTCCGGCATCCCCCCGACCGTGCTCGGCCTGATCTTCGCGTTGTCGCCCGCGGCCTTCTACGACTTCTACGTCAGCGCACCGCGACTCTGGGGGATCAATGCTGTGTCGGACCAGCAGTACGGCGGTGTGCTGATGCTGGGACTGGGCAACATCATCTACTTCATCGCAATCACGATCGTCTTCGTGCGCCTGCTTGGAGACTCCGCGCACGACGAAGACGAGGCAGCGCGGCTGCTGCACCACGGCGACAGCCCGGATGCCGTTGCCCCGCAAGCCGAGTCGAAGCCGTCATCGCGTACCATGGAGGTCGGCGCCACCCCGGCCGCGGATCCCGCGCAGCCGCAACAGGTGGGCGCTGCACCCGAAGGAGGTTCCCCGTGAGTCACCGTCTGCGCTTTGCCGTGTTCGGAGCCGGAGCGACGCTCGCGATCGTCCTTGCCGCGTGCGGCAACGGCGCGCCGGCGACGTCGAGCTCGGGTGGTGGAGGCGGAGGCTGCTCGGCAGGAACGGCGAGCGCGGGCACCGCGGCTGCGGATGTCAAGGTGTCGGCAACCGATGCGCTGCAGTTCAGCCCGGCGACGACCACCGCCAAGGTGGGCCAGGTGGTGCAGTGGACCAACGTGGGCAGCGTGCTGCACAACATCACCTTCGATACAGGCTGCCTCACCGACGGCTCGTTCCAGCCCGGCGCCACCTGGGAGATCAAGTTCACCCAGGCCGGGACGTACAACTACAAGTGCACGATCCACCCGGGCATGGACGCGAAGCTCACCGTCACCAGCTGACGTCCCCTTCTTGTCCGGCGGCTCCGCTTACGGTAGCCGCATGTTGGTGGAGCTCTCGTGCGGCTCGAGCAGGTTGACGTCACCGGCGACCACCGCAATGACGCCCTCGCGCGTTTTGACGAGCAGCGCGCCATCGTCACGGACGCCGGCGGCCACGCCCTCGACAACGCCGCCCGGCAGCGTCACGCGGACCGGCCCGCCGATGCCCGTGGCGCACTGCCGCCAGGGCTCGAGCACCTCGGCCAAGCCGGCGTGTTCGAGCTGCCTGGTCCGGCTGTGGAGCCGCTGCAGCCAGGCGTCGAGAAGCGTGCGACGGTCCGGCGGCCGCGCCACGAGCCGGTGCAGGCTCATCCCGTGGACTCCGTCCGGGAACGCGGGCAGGGTGAGGTTCACTCCCGCTCCCACGATCAGGGCCACCTGCCCCGGCGTCGCCGCCTCCGGGCAGACCTCGGCCAAGAGCCCGGCGAGCTTGCCGCCACCGGCCAGCACGTCGTTGGGCCACTTGAGCTTGGTCTCGAGGCCGGCGGTTTCGGCAAGGGCGTCGTGCAGAGCCAGGCCGGCCGCGAAGGGCACCCCGGGCGCGGCGGCCTCTGCCACCCGCAGCAGCACCGAGGCCAGGAGCGCTGTGCCCGGGGGCGCCAGCCACGGCCGCCCGAGCCGCCCGCGGCCGGCGCTCTGCTCCAGGGCCAGGCAGCAGAAGCCCTCGGCCGCCCCCGAGCGGGCCGCGGCCCGCACGACGTCCTGGGTGCTGGTGGTACCCCCCACCTCCTGTATGGCGAAGACGCGATCCTTGACCATGCCGCGATATGGCAATAGCATGGCAGCGCCTTGTCGGCGACCTAGAAGGGGGTGGTGGTCGGGATGATCCAGGAGACCAGCGTTGAGATCGGTGAGCTCGAGCAGCGGTGGGTCAGGCTGCGGCGTGCCCGCGACGCCCGCCGCCAGCGCCTGCGCTCCATCGACGAGCTGATCAACGAGTTCGAAAAGCTGAATCTCGCGGAAGAGCGGGAGGTTCCGGTCGAGCTGCGGGGCCGCGTGCTCGCGGCCGTGGGAGCTGAGGGACAGCAGCTTGCCCGGTGCGCCAACGAGGGCGTGTCCATCTCCGAATGGATGGACGCGCTGTACGACGCCCAGGACAACCTCATGTTCGGCAGTGAGGACGGCGACTGACTGGTCGCCTCGCGCGCGGCGCCTATACTCGATTCGCGGTTGCACCGCCGATCGCAAGCGCCCGTAGCTCAGCTGGATAGAGCGCCGGCCTCCGGAGCCGGGTGCGGGGGTTCGAGTCCCTCCGGGCGTACGTTCATCAAACGTTCATGAGCGTTCGTTGAAGGATGCGCCGGCGGCATGAACATTTCATGAACGCAGCGCGCGCTGGATCGCGGACATCCAAACGTGGCCCCACGCTGATGCCTGCGAAGGCGGTTCGTAGGGCTCACCACCAGAATGGGAGCCGATCACACCCGAAGCACCAGAGTTGTCAAGTCCCTTGCGCAGTATGGATCGCCCTGCTCGGAGATTGCTGTCGAATGCGTACTCCCAGCGCCATACGACGTGTCCGTGGCCACGACAGACTCCCCATCCGTGGCCACCAAATTCCCCACTGACGGCCACCGCGTAGCCCGGGGCTGAGAGGCGCCGGGAGCTGTCAGCTGAGCCCGAGGCGGAAGCCTCGAGGTGAGACCGTTCGGTTGC
>DASUWI010000061.1:0-17130 GCA_036378495.1 Candidatus Dormiibacterota bacterium | reverse complement strand
GCTCCACCGCGCGAATCTGGGGACCCTCCTGCAGCACGCGTGGCAGGAGCCCATGGGCACCCAGCGCGGCGACGAGAGGGCGGTTGACGCGACCAGGCTCGCCCGCCCGCGCGATCGGTTCCAGCACGTCGCGCGCCAGGGTCTCGGAGTGTGTCAGCAGCTCACGCTGGGCGGGGGTGAGATGCGCGTGGCTCGCGCTCACGGGACCACTGCCACGCCCATGAGCTCGACCCGGGCAGCGGGATCGAACAGCTCGCGCACTCCCAGCAGCGCCATGGCGGGATAGAAGTCACCGAAGTGCCTGCGCCACACCGCTCGCAACCTGACGCGGGACGCGCGGTACTCGTCGACGTCGGTGACGAACACCTGCAGTGACGCGAGATGCTCCGGGCCGGCGCCGGCGGCGCGCAGCACCGCGATCAGGTTCGTCGCCGCGATGTCGAATTGCTCCACGAGATCCGCCCCGCCGATGGATCCGTCGCGCAGCTGCGCCGTCTGCCCGGCGAGGTACACCATCCGGTTGCCGGTCGCGACAACGGCATGCGAGTAGCCGGACGGACGCGCCAGCTCCGGCGCGGTCACGACGCGGTGCCCGGTCATCGTCCGGACCATCTGGGTGCGCGCCCCTCCGTCCACGCGGCGTGAAATTCGGCGAAGTCGCGCGTGTGCATCAACAGCGCCTGCACCAGCGCCTCGGTCTCCAGCGCGCCGCTGAGGTCCATGTCGAGCTCACGCGTCAGCAGCGCCTTGGTTGCTGCGTACGCCATGAAGGGCCCCGATGCCAGGCGCTGAGCAAGGGTCCCGGCCGCCTCGGCGAGCCCGTCGTCATCGGCGAGAGATGTGGCGAGCCCGATCTGCACCGCCCGTTCGGCGTCGATGCGTTCACCCAGCAAGAGCAGCTCCGTTGCGCGCCCGAGGCCCACGATGCGTGGCAGGAGGTACGCGGACCCCATGTCGGCGCCGGCCAGGCCCACCTGCGTGAACAGGAACGCGAACGAGGCGCTGCGCGCCAGCACACGCAGATCCGCTGCCAGGGCGATGACGGCGCCGGCGCCCGCCGCGACGCCGTTCACCGCGGCGATCACGGGGAGGTGCACGTCGCGCAGCGCTTTCACCACGGCCCCGGTCATGCGCGTGAACTCGAGGAGTCCTTCCGTGTCCATCGTGCGCAGGTTGCCGATGATCGCCTCGACGTCGCCACCGGAGCAGAAGCCCCGTCCGGTACCGGTCATGACGAGCACGCGCACGTCACCGCGGCGGGGCAGCTCCGTGAGGAGGTCGCGGAGGTCGGCGTACGCCTCGAACGTGAGGGCGCCGAGCCGCTCCGGGCGGCCGAACGTGATGGTGCCGATGTTGCCGGCAACGCTGAAGTCGAAGTGGTTCCAGGAACGCGTGACCGCGGCGGACGCGCGGAACGTCGTCATGTGGCCGGTGCCGCGGTGGCGCTCGCTCCCGCCTTCAGGGCGCGGCGGTCCACCTTGCCGGAACCGGTCCGAGGCAGCGCCGCGACGACATCGATGTCGTGCGGCACCTTGTGACCGGAGAGCGTGGTGCGAACGTGGGCTCGCAGCTGCTCGGGGGTGGGGTGCGCGCCGGCACGCGGCACGACGAACGCGCGGATCAGCGTCAGGCCCGCGTGCTCCACGCCGATGACGGCGGCCTCGCTGACATCGGGGTGACCGGCCAGGCACGCCTCGACCTCGGTGGGCGCCACCCAGATGCCGCCCACCTTCAGCAGGTCGTCGGCACGCCCGCGATACCAGAAGAAGCCGTCGCGGTCACGCACCGCCAGATCGCCGGTCAGCACCGTGCGAGGCGCGAACGTGCGAGCCGTCTTCTCCGACTCTTGCCAGTACATGCGCGCGATGCTGTCGCCGCGGACGCGAATGCGTCCCACGGCGCCGTCATCGACCGTGGTGCCGTCGTCGTCGACGAGATCGACGTCGTATCCCGGCACCGCTTCTCCCATGCTGCCCGGGCGCACGCGGCCGCGACGGCCCGAGATGAAGATGTGATACGCCTCCGATGACCCCATGCCGTCGAGGACGGGCACGCCGAAGCGCTCGATCCAGCGCCTGTGCAGCGGCTCCGGCAGCGCCTCGCCGGCGGAGGTGCAGAGGCGGAGGCAGCTGAGGTCCTGCCGGGCAGCGTCGGGGTGATCGAGCATGGCCTGCATCATCGTGGGCACGTTCACGAGGATTGTGGGGCGGTGCTGCGCGATGAGCTCGAAGATCCGTTGCGGCGTGGTGCGCTCCGGAAAGACGATGCCCGTGCCGCCCACACCGAACGGATACAGGGCGGTGAGGTCGCGCGCGTAGCCGAAGAACAGCTTCGGCACCGGCAGCACGACGTCGTCGGCGCTGATGTCGAGCACGCCGCGCGCGTAGGCCTCGTGGCTCACCACGGCGCTGCGCACCGGGTGCACGCAGGCCTTGGGCTGCCCGGTGCTGCCGGTGGTGAACTTCCAGATCGCGATGTCGTCAGGCGTCGTCGGCGCCGGCGCGAGCTCGGCAGCGGCCGTCGCGACGAGCATCTCCAGCGACCGTTCGCCGTTCCTGAGCTGAGCAGCCGCCGGGCCGGCCATGAGCACGAGCGGCTGGTTCGTGGTGAGCTCGAGCGCCTCACGCACACGCGGCATGGTCTCGCCGTCCACAAGCACCACCGTCGCCCCGGTGTAGTCGATGTAGTACGCATGGTCCTTCGCCGGCAGGAACGTGTAGACCTCGGCGGTCACGGCGCCCACCTTTTGCGCCGCATACCAGGCGGCAACGAAGTCGAGCGAATCCGAGAGAGCCAGCAGCACGCGCTGCTGCGCGCGCACGCCGAGCGCGAGCAGGACATTGCCGATGCGGTTCACCCGTGCCGCGAGCATCGAATACGTGCAGGGACCGCCGGGCGTGATGAGCGCGACGCTGTCTCCCCGCCCCTGTTCGACGTTGCTGTCGACAAAGCGGCTGGCCAGGTTGAGCTGTTCGGGAAGCGCAGCGGACGCGTTCACAAGCGTCATCCTCGTGCCGCCAGCTGCTCGCGGATGAGCTCGACGAGCATCGCGGTCAGCGTCGCCAGCGTGCTCTCCCCCTCCGCGGCGGTGGCCTCCGCAGGAGCGCCGCAGTACGCGTCTCCCATGTCCATGGCCATGAAGTCCGTCTTCCCCGCGGCCATCGCCGCCGGCATGTCCACGAAGTGCGGCGGCAGCTCCTGCATGCACGCGCTGTCGACCAGGTCCGGCCGGACGGCGAGCACGAGCGATGTCTCATAGCGTCCGGCGTGCGCCGCCCCGCGCTTGAACTCATCGGTGAGCCGCTCCGCCAGGCGCCTGCGCGTGACATCGAAGAGCACGGAGCCGGAGCGCTCCGCGGCGCGCCGCAGCGCAGCGACGTGCGCGGGTTCGAAGTGGCTGTTGACGATGACCACGTGCGGGAATCCCTGGTCGCGCACCCCGCTGCACACCTCGGTCACAAGTGTTTCGAGCGTCACCTCGCTGATCGACACCGCTCCGGGAAAGGCGGCGGCATACCGCGTGACGCCGTAGCCAATCGGCGGCAGCAGCAGCACGCGCAGCGTGTGATCGCCCGCCAGGTCGCGCGCCGCGGTCTCGGCGACCGCCGTCGAGATGATCGAATCCGTGTCGAGCGGAGCATGGGGACCGTGCGGTTCCACAGCGCCGACAGGCAGCAGAAGGACGGGCGTCACCCCCCCGCTGAGCGCGCCCGCGCGTGGTGATGTCAGGTCAGCGAAGTGCAGCGCTGACGGGGGACGGCCTTCTCCCAAGCTCACGACGCTACGACACTTTACGGTTGACTTCGGTGGGGTGTCAACTGTACCGTGCGTGGCATGGGCGGCTCGCAGACGCAGCCCCAGGATCTCGTCCTCACGCTCCTCGGCACCTATGTGCAGCGGCGTACGCGGCCCGTCTGGTCGGGTGGCCTCGTGCGGCTGCTCGCCGACCTGGGGTTCAGCGTCGGAGCGTCGCGGGTGGCGCTGGCGCGCATGGTGACCCGCGGCCTGCTCGCACGCGAGCGGACCGGACGGCTCGTGCACTACCGGCTCACACCGCACTGCGCGGCTCTTCTCGACGAGGGCGACACCAGGATCTTTGCGCTGGGACGACAGCGCAATCCGGGTGCCGCGTGGACCGTGCTCTGGCATGCGATCCCTGACGAGCGCAAGCTCGAGCGCAGCCGGCTCGCGCGCCGGCTGCGATTTCTCGGGTTCGGCAGCCTGCAGGACGGCACCTGGATTGCCGCACGGGACCGCGAAGCCGAGGTGGTCGCCCTGCTCGACGACCTCGAGGTCTGCGACTACGCCGGCGTCATGGTGGGGCGACCGGCGGCGTCGGTCGACTTCGCTCGGGTGGTGGCGCGCACGTGGGACCTGCGCGGGCTGGATGAGCGCTACCGGCACTTCGTGCGCACGTTCTCGCCGCATGCGCGCGAGGGCGCGGCTCGGAGGATGACCGATCTCGAGGCATTCACGCAGCGAACGCACCTGGTCAACGGCTTCAGAGCGTTTCCGTCGATGGACCCCGAGCTTCCGCTGAGCGTGGCACCGCCACCGCTGCACCGCGACGAAGCGGTGTCCCTGTTCCATCGTCTGTACAGCGGACTCGCCGAGCCCGCGCAGCGCTACTTCGACACGGTGGCGCCGGCGTGAGCGCGCAACGCATCGCCGTGGTGGGCGGCGGCCCGGGCGGGCTCTACTTCGCCGCGCTCGCCAAGCAACTCCATCCTGGCGCGGACATCACCGTCTGGGAACGCAACGCTGCCGACGACACGTTCGGATTCGGCGTGGTCTTCTCCGACGAGACGCTCGGCGGCATCGAGCACGCAGACCCCGCGATCCACGACGCCATGGCCGCCAGGTTCGCGCGCTGGGACGACATCGACGTGCACTACCGCGGCGAGGTCATCACCTCGGGTGGCCACGGGTTTGCGGCCATGAGCCGCAAGCAGCTGCTGCAGATCCTGCAGGAGCGGTGCACCTCGCTGGGCGTCACCGTGTGCTTTCGTCGCGACGCGCCGCCGGCTGCCGAGCTGGCCCAACACCACGACCTGGTCGTGGCTGCTGACGGCGTCAACTCCGTGACCAGAGACCAGTTTGCCGGCGTCTTCCAGCCGGCCCTGGATCGTCGACGCTGCACATTCATGTGGCTGGGCACCGACCTCGTCTTCGACGCGTTCAAGTTCTACGTTGCCGAGACGCCCTACGGCGTGATGCAGGTGCACGGGTATCCGTACGGCCCGAGTGGCAGCACGTTCATCATCGAGATGAACGACGCCGTCTGGCGGCGCGCCGGGTTCGCGTCGCTGTCGAGCCGCGGCCTTGCTCCAGGAGAGAGCGACGAGGCAAGCATCGCGCGCGTGCGCGAGCTGTTCGCCGATGTGCTCGATGGTCACGCACTGCTGGGCAACAATTCGCGCTGGATCAACTTCACCACGGTGCGCTGCGCGACCTGGCGACACGGCAACATCGTGCTGCTCGGAGACGCGGCGCACACGGCGCACTTCTCCATCGGCTCAGGCACGAAGCTGGCAATGGAGGACGCGCTGGCGCTCGCCGCCTGCGTGCACGAGCATGACGAGCTGGACGCCGCGCTCGACGCCTACGAA
Source organism: Candidatus Dormiibacterota bacterium (assembly GCA_036378495.1). Lineage (GTDB taxonomy): Bacteria > Chloroflexota > Dormibacteria > Aeolococcales > Aeolococcaceae > JAFALX01. The sequence continues at coordinate 11,521 of DASUWI010000061.1, read as the reverse complement.
GCGGAACGCCGTCCGGTGGTGCTCTCCACACAGCGCGCGGCCCAGGCGAGCCTCGAATGGTTCGAGGACCTGGGCCGGTACGTGCGCCAGGAGCCGCGCCAGTTCGCCTTCAACATCCTCACGCGGAGCCGGCGTGTCACGTACGACAACCTGCGGCTGCGCGATCCGGAGTTCGTCGCGGCGTGTGACGAGTGGTTCGCCGGCACCGAGGTGGAGCGCGGGGTGACGCCGGCGCCGCCGCGCGTGTCGGCGCCCATGTTCCAGCGATTCCGCATGCGCGGCCTCGAGCTGAAGAACCGCGTCATGGTGTCGCCCATGGACATGTACTCGGCGGTCGATGGCATGCCCAACGACTTCCACCTGGTGCACCTTGGCGCCAAGGCACTCGGCGGGGCCGCGCTCGTGATGACCGAGATGGTGTGCGTCTCACCCGAGGGCCGCATCTCTCCGGGCTGCACCGGAATGTACCGGCCCGAACACGAAGCCGGATGGCGCCGCATCGTCGACTTCGTCCACGGCAGGAGCAGCGCCGCGATCGGTCTGCAGCTCGGTCACTCGGGGCGCAAAGGGTCGACACAATTCATGTGGAAGGCGATGGACGAGCCGCTGCCGGCGGACAACTGGGAGGTGTGCGCGCCGTCGCCGATCCCGTACTCCCCGGTGAATCAGGTGCCGCGAGAGCTGACGGTCACGGAGATGCGCGAGATCCTGCAGCAGTTCGTGCGCGCGGCCGAGGCCGGCGCACGCGCCGGGTTCGATCTCCTCGAGCTGCACTGCGCGCACGGTTACATGCTCTCCAGCTTCATCTCGCCCCTCACCAACCGGCGTGGCGACGAATACGGCGGCGACCTGCACGCCCGGCTCCGCTATCCGCTCGAGGTCTTCGCCGCGCTGCGCGCGGTGTGGCCCGTCGATCGTCCGATGAGCGTGCGCATCTCGGCAACCGACTGGAGCGAGGGCGGCATCGACGCCGCGGATTCGGTGGAGATCGCAAAGGCGTTCGCGGCCCACGGCGCCGATGCCATCGACGTGTCCACCGGCCAGGTGATCAGGGATGAACGCCCTGCGTTCGGCCGTTCGTACCAGACCCCGTTCGCCGACCGCATCCGCAACGAGGCCGGCATCGCGACAATTGCGGTGGGTGCCATCTCCTCGTACGACGACGTGAACTCCATCCTTCTCGCCGGCCGCGCCGACCTGTGTGCGGTGGGACGCGCGCACCTGTACGACCCGCACTGGACGCTGCACGCGGCGGCCGACCAGGGCTACGCGGGGCCCGCCGCAGAGTGGCCGGATCCCTTCAAGGCGGGGAGCCGCAAGCCGCTGGCGGGCCGTGTCGATGGGCCGAAGCCGCGGCTGACGCTGATCCGTGACGGCGCCCCGGCCGCACGACACCGGCGCTGGCATCCCTCGGCTGCACGTTCGGGCGCTGCCGTGCGGTGAGCGACGATCATGCTCGCGCGCTGACGTACAGCGCGTACCTCGCGCTCGACGAAGTCCTCGGCGCGCAGCGGCCGCGATCGAGCGATCACGACGAGCTCCTCTTCATCGTCATTCACCAGGTGTACGAGCTGTGGTTCAAGGAGATCCTGCACGAGCTCGCGTTTCTTCAGACCAGGCTCGAGGCTGGCGAGACGCCGCAGGCGCTGGCCACCCTGAAGCGCATCCTCACCATCCTCAAGACCGTGGTGGCGCAGATCGACGTGCTGGAGACCATGACGCCGCAGCAGTTCAGCTCCTTCCGCGAGCGCCTGGAAGCGGCAAGCGGCTTTCAATCCGCGCAGTTTCGTGAGCTCGAAGCAGTGCTCGGCCGCCGCGATCCGGCGATGCTTCGCAACTACCCGGCGGGCACGCCGCCGCGCAAGCGCATCGAGGCCGCGATGTCGCGACCGGCGCTCTTCGACTCGCTGCTCCGCTATCTCACGCACGTGGGATTCGCGGCGCCGGGCGACGCGCTGCAACGCGACGTGACGTTGCCGTGGAGCGGTTCAGCCGCAGTCCAGGCGATGCTGCTCGGCGTGTATCGCGACAACGGCGAGCCGGCGCAGGTGTGTGAGCGCTTCGTGGACCTCGACGAGGGCCTGCAGGAATGGCGGTACCGGCACGTGAAGATGGTGGAACGCACAATCGGTGACAAGCGCGGCACGGGCGGCTCGGCCGGCGTCGCGTACCTGCGCACCACACTGCTCCACCCGGCGTTTCCGGATCTCTGGGCGATTCGGAGCAAGCTCTGAACGGCCTCGCGCAGCACTACCGCCACTTCCGGGTGGCGGAGCGGCTGCTGCTCACCGGGCATTCGCACCAGGCCTGGCCCGACGTCGCGCTGGAGGGGCAGCGAGAAGCGTTCGCGGACGCGGCCTCACATCTCGACCAGAAGTGGTCGCGCGCGTTTGCCAAGGCGGAGCGGGTGCGTGCGGGCGTGCGCGACCTCCTCGGCGATCCGGGCGGGGAGGTCGCACTCGCCGCGAGCACGCACGACCTGGTGATCCGCTTTCTCTCCGCCCTGGATCTGCGGGAACGACCAGGTCTTGTGACCACCGACGGCGAGTTCCACACGCTGCGCCGGCAGACCGCACGGCTGGCCGAAGGATGGCTCCCCGTGACGCGCGTTGCGGCGCGACCCGTCGACGATCTTGCCGAACGCCTCGCAGACGCGGTGGACGAGCGCACCGGCGCGGTGCTCGTGTCCGCGGTGCTGTACGAGGACGCGCGCGTGGCACCGGGCCTGGACGCGCTGGCGTCGGAGTGCGCGGCGCGCGGCGTCGAGCTGCTCGTCGACGTGTATCACGCGCTGGGCGCCATGCCGTACAGGCTCCACGACCACGGCCTCGAGTCGGCCTGGATTGTTGGCGGCGGGTACAAGTATCTGCAGCTGGGCGAGGGCAACTGCTTCCTTCGCCTGCCGCCACATGCGTCGGCGATGCGGCCGGTGATCACCGGGTGGTATGCGGACTTCTCCGGATTGGAGCGGACAGCGGATCCGGAGACCGTGGGCTACCCGGGTGGCGGGGCCGCGTTCGCGGGGTCGACGTATGACCCGACGAGCCACTACCGCGGCGCGCGAGTGCTGGACTTCTTCGTCGAACAGGAGCTCACCCCGGAACGCCTGCACGCTTCGTACCGGCATCAGGTATCGCTGCTGGCGAGGACGTTCGACGCCCTCGACCTCCCCGATGCCCTGATCACACGCGACCGGAGCGTGCCGCTGGAGCGATTCGGTGGGTTCCTCGCGCTGCGCTCGCGCCACGCCGAACGGCTGCAACGCGAATTGGCGGCGGCGGGCGTGATGACCGACAGCCGGGGCGAGACCCTTCGGCTGGGTCCGGCTCCGTATCTCAGCGATGCGCAGCTCGAGTCCGCCGTCGACCAGCTCGGAGCCGCGGCGCGCCGGCTCTGACGGTGCGGCGGCTAGGACTCCACCGGCGCGCCGGGCAGGCGACCCCACTCCGCCCACGAACCGTCGTAGACGCGCACGCCGTCGCGTCCCAGCAGCTGCGTCAGCACAAACCATGCGGTGCAAGCTCGGCCGCCGATCGTGCAGTACGTGATCAGCTCCGCATCGCCATCGAGGTCTCCTGACGCGAGGACCTCGCGCAACTCGTGCGTGGACCGGAATGACCCGCGCTCGTCGAGGATGCCCTCGAGGGGCGCGTTGATGGCGGAGGGCAGGTGTCCGGCGCGGCCGGTGGGATCCATCGCTCCGGAGGGCCAGAATCGCTCGCCGCGGTATTCGGCGGCGGAGCGCACGTCGAGGAGAACGGTTCCCTGAGCGTCCAACGCCTGTGCCACCCGGTCGCGGCCGGCGCGGATGGACTCGTCCACGGTGTGCACCGCGTACGCAACCGGAGCTGGTTCGCCGGGCGACGTGCTGATGCTGTGGCCGTCGGCGCGCCAGGCATCGCGGGAGCAGTCGAGGATGCGCGCGTCGCGATGTCCGAGCAGCTTCATCAGCCAGAACCCCATCGCCGGCGCATAGCCGTAGAGCACCACGGTGGATGCCCTGCTGATGCCGGAGCGCCCGATCAGCTGTGCGAGCGCAGGGATGCCGACCGTGTGATACCCGGCGTCCTTCACGTCCTGATAGATGTTCCAGAGCACGGCGCCGGTGATGTGCCACCGGTCATACGCGGCGCGGCTCACGTCGACCTCGACCACCCGGACCGATGGGTCCGACAGGTGTTCGGCAAGCCAGCGTGCGTCGACGAGAGCGTGCGAAAGGTTGGTGGCGGTGCGCATGGGGCTCTCCGGTGAACGATTGCGGATCAGCCCCGTTGTACGGCGCCATCATTGCCGCCAGGTTGGCCAAACCTTGGCGTCTCCGGGCCTATTCGACCTGGATCCAGCCCTGGATGTCCTGGCGGCTCACCGACTCGAGGAGGTTCGGGTGGTCAGTGGCCAGGTGGCTCCGGATCACCTCGATCACCTCGTCGTCGCTGTCACCGCGGGCGACGAATCCGCACTCGCACCTGATGATCTTCACCGTCGCTCCTCCTGCGGGGTGACATCACCATAGTGCCCCGCGGTTGGCGGAAGCTTGGCGCCGATGGACCTGCCCTGGCGGATTCAGATCTGCGGACCCCTCGCCATCGAGCGCGATGGCCGGCGCGTGGAGGCGGGCCTGCCCGGCCGGCAGGGCCGGCTCCTCTTCACCTTCCTCGTTGCCCATCGGCACCGCCAGATCACACGTGACGAGCTGGCTGAAGCTCTCTGGCACGAGGGTGAGCCCGAGGCGATCGACGCTCGGCTCAACCCGCTGCTGTCCAAGCTGCGCCGCGTCCTCGGCACCGATGCCGTCGAGGGCCGGGGCACGCTTGGTCTCGCGCTGCCCGGCGCCTGGGTGGACCTCGAGGCGGCGGTCGATGCGGTCCACCGCGCCGAATCCGCTGTCTCGCGACGGGACTGGGGCCGGGCCTGGGGAGCCTGCCTCGTGGCGCTCATGGTTGCGCGGCGCGGACTGCTGGTGGGTGAGGACGCGTCGTGGATCGACGAGATCCGCCATCAGCTGGAGGCGATCCACGTGCGCGCGTTGGAGTGTTACGCGGCGGCGAACCTGGCCATCGGCGGCACCGAGCTGGCAGGTGCCGTTCGCGCGGGCCGGCAGCTGATCGACCTGGCGCCGTTGCGCGAGAGCGGCTACCGCTTCCTGATGGAGGCGCTGGCCGCGGAGGACAACCTCGGCGAGGCTCTCCAGGTCTACACCGTGCTCTGCGACCGCCTGCGGGACGAGCTCGGCGTGTCGCCGTGCCGCGCCACCCGCGAGCTTCACGCACGGCTCCTGGCCACAACGTGACGGTGTGAGGTGCGGTTCGGGCGCGTCAGGCGACGCGACGGACGCGACGCCGGCTGCCCCGGCGCCGGACGGCGCCGACGGGCGTGGTGATCAGCACCACCTGACCACGGTCATTGCGCGTCGCCGGCCGCGCCTCCACCACCTGTCCGGCCAGCAGCGACAGCGGCCGTCCCTGGGGCCGTGTGAACTCGAGGCAGGTGACCACGGTGCCGTCCCACTGCCGGCGCGTCGAGGCGCCGACGAAGACGACGAGGCTCCGAATCACGCGCCGGGCCTGATGGGTTCCCTGGGTGTGGGCCAGCCGGTAGAGCTGGCCCGGCTGCAGCCCCAGCACCGGCGTCTCGCGCTGGGCTGCTTCTGGCGCGTTCACTACAATTGGTAGTATTGGTGCGATCTGTGGGGAAAACTTCAGCCGCCGGTGACGCGGAGGTAACGGCTCCGGTACCGGTCGCGGACGCCGAAGGCGGGCTCAGTGGCTGAGCGCGCGCGCTTCGCGGGGCCGGCGGCCCTGGGCCATGTTGATGAACTGGCGCAGCGCTTCGGCCGGCACCGGCCGCACCGCGACCTCGCGCAGCAGCATCTTGCTCTGCGTCAGCAGGTCCTGGTCCGGGAGCTCACCGCGTCCCGACGTCGCCAGGATCCACCCCGGCGAGTACCACAGCACAGTGTCGAACGCGAGTCCGCTCAGTGTCAGCCCGTTGAGCAACGACTCGGTGATGCGTGACATCGGCCGTTTCACGTTCGTGACAATGATGCCGCGAATCAGCTCGAGGACCTCGAGCTGCTGCGCCAGCCCCACGGTCAGCGCGGCGGCACGAAGCGAGAGGATGTCGAGCGCCGTCGGCACCACGATGCGATCCGCAACCGCCATCGGCCCGAGCAGCGACGGTTCGTGGGGATGTGTGTCGAGCAGGATGAGATCGAAGTCGTCGCTGATGCCGCTGATGATGCTGCGCAGCTGCTCCTCGCTGGGCGTGTCTTCGTTGAGGCTGCGATGGGAGGCAACCGCCTTGATTCCCAAGGGGTGATCCATCAGAGCGTCCTGGATGTCCACACGCCCGTGGAGCACGTCGGCGATGGTTGCGGTGCGCTTCGCCTTCTCCAGCGCGTTGCTCAAACCACCGGTGGGATCGAGATCGATGGCGATGACCCGCAGACCACCGTCCGCCGCTGCTGCAGCGAGTGCGTAGCTGCTGGTTGTCTTTCCGACGCCACCTTTTAGCGACGCGATCGTGATTATCTCCGCAGGCACAAGGCAAGGATAATCCGGCCATGGCCATCGCAGCGCCACGCGTTAGACTCCTGCGACAGCTGGCCAAGGCGAAGGACGACTACACGAGTGGCGCCTTCGACATCGCATGGGATGGTGGCTTGGCCACGATCTTCATGGTGTTCGGCCAGCCGTCGCACGCGGTCTTCGAGTCCGGCGGGGTACGCCTCGACGGCGAGGCCGCCCTCGACGCGCTGCTGCGCGAGCTGCCCACACAGTTCGCGGTGAGCGACTGGCGCCGCGCGCTGGCCCCGGGGGAAACGCTCACCCTCACCGTGGACGACATCACCGAGCCGCTCGCCGAGCTGGTCGGTGAGCGCGCCGAGGCCCCTGACGATGACGACGCGCTCGCCCGGCTCAGCGGCCACGACGACTCGCCTGACCTCGGGTTCGACATCGACAGCTTCCCGCTGCTGCCGGGTGGACCGGCGTTGTGGGTGGAGGCGGCGGCCGAAATGATTCCGCTGGCGGAGCGCATCGGCTCGCTCGACGCGGCGCTCATCGTGCTCACGGGTCCACGCCTGCGCGCCGCAGGAGTCATCCGCAACGGCGAACTGATCGACGCCGTGTGGGTCGACAGCGCCGACCACGCTCGCGGTGAGACCGCCGCGATGGCGTTGCTCGGCGCGCGCGAGGGCACGCTCGCAGGCTACGCCCTCGACGGCGACGACGTGGCTGAGGCGGTGCCCATGTTGTGGCGCCTGCCTCGCGGCGAAGCGATCGACACCGCATGGGTGGACGCCGCCGGACTCGTGGCGTCACTGCTGGCCGACAACGACGAGCACGTGCTGCTCATCGAGGGAACCGAGCGCGCCGCCGGACTGTTCAGCGGCGGGGCGGTCGTCGCCGCGTACACCGCGTCCGCGCCGACGCCGGTGCGGTCGATTGACATCCTCGTCGACGCGATGAGCCGCCCTGCCACGAAGTTGCGCGTTCTGCAGCGGCGCACGCCGCAGATCACGCGTCGCGCACCGACTCCGCCGGTCCGGGCTCCGCAGGAACCGGCGCCGGAGGCCCCGGCGGCGCAGCCACCGCCGCGGATGGCCGATGAAGAGCAGCCGTTCGAGTTCGCGATCCACGACATCCCCGCCGCAGCGCCATCGGGATTCGTGAGCGACGACGCGGCTCCGGCGGAGTTCGTTATCGACAACGTGGCCGTGGCCGCGCCGGCGGAGTTCGTGCGTGACGACGCGCGGCACGAGTCCCCGGCGGCCGAGGCCGCGAGTCCCGGCAACGAGTCCAGCTGGGTCAACTACGACGAGGTGCGACGCGAGCTGGCCGCGATCGCTGTTGCGTGGCTCGGCGACCAGGACGCAGCACCCGTCACCGCTTGTGTGCTGGCGACGCCATCGGCCGTCGAGGACTTCATCACCACCATCGACACGGTGCGGCACATGACGCTGCCGGGCCATGACGCGCCCACGATGTATGCAATGGCGCGAGAGATGCACGTGCACGCCGCCGAGAGGCTCTGCGGCGCATGACCGCGGACGTCGCCAACACGATCTTTCACGTGCTGCGGGACAACGCGGCCGTCATCGCGGGCATCGTCGCGGTCGTCTCGTTGCTGATCAACGTCTTGCTGTCGCGGCGCATCGCACGGCTGCACGCCAATCTCGGTGAGTCCCGCCTCGCGGCCGAGGAAGCGGCGCGGCTGGCCGCCCTCTCACACCCGGGCGGCATCGACCCCGAAGCGGTGATCGAGGTGCTCCGTCGCGGCATCCCGCCGACGCTCGACAACGTGTACTCGGTGATGCGGCGCCGCCAGCAGATGCGAGAGGCGGAGCCGGAGCCGGCGGACGAGGAGGCGGTTACCTCGCCGTCTTGACCGCGTGCGATGCGGCGACCAGCGTGGCGCTGACCGCCTCCTCGCGCAGGCTGAGCATGACCTCTTCGGTGCGCTGCAGCAGCTGCACCGAGCTGCGGATGGACCAGCCGGTCTTGCCCGGCTTTCGCGCCGGCAGCTCGAGCGATCCCGGGGTTCGCACCGACCACGTCTGCGGCTGGTTGACCGACGCCCAGCGGCTCGGCTGCGCCATGCCTTCGATCGTCGTGTCGGATCCGGCCTGCTGTGGACGCAGCAGCTCGAACATGAGGTCGCTGCCCGCCCGTTCCTCGAAATTGGACCGCGCCTCGGTGTCGGCGGCGAGCGCCTCCACGGGCGTGCCGGCGAGGTCCATGAGCGCCGCCGCGAGGTCCTCACCGCAATCGAACGCGCTGCCCTCGCCGAACCAGCCGTCCTCCTCCTCGTCGATTGCCGGGCTCATCAACGCCATAGCGCAACGATCGTAACGGCAGTCCCGTTATTTGCCGGCAAAGATCGTGTATCGAACCGGTTGCCCGCTCATGCCCCATCCGGCGGCGCCGCGGACAATCACGCGGGATGCTGCGCGCACTGACACCTGAGGAGCACCTGTGAGCAACGTCAACGAGATGGATCCGCGCTACATCGAAGCGCTCGGGCCGCTGCGACCCCTGGTCGAGGATGACAGCCTCACCGAGATCATGGTCAACGGGCCGGAGATGGTGTACGTCGAGCGCAAGGGCAAGATCCTGCTCACCGACATCCGTTTCGACGACGAGCCGCACCTCCTGCGCGTCATCGAGACGATCGTCTCCTCCGTGGGCCGGCGCATCGATGCGCGCACGCCACTCTGCGATGCGCGCCTGCTCGACGGCTCCCGCGTCAACGCGGCGGTGCCCCCGGTGGCGCTGGACGGTCCGCTCCTGACGATCCGCAAGTTCAGCAAGGATCCGTACCAGGTCAATGACCTCATCGGCTTCGGCACGCTGACGTCGGACGCTGCGTCGTTCATCCAGGCGTGCGTGCTGGCGCGGGCCAACATCGTCGTCTCGGGCGGCACCGGCACCGGCAAGACGACGCTGCTCAACGTCTGCTCCGGATTCATCCCCATCGACGAGCGCATCGTGACCATCGAGGACGCGGCCGAGCTGCAGCTGCATCAGGAGCATGTCTGCCGCCTGGAATCGCGCCCGCCGGACATCAACGGCGAGGGACGCATCCCCATCCGCGACCTGGTGATCAACTCGCTGCGCATGCGGCCGGATCGCATCGTCGTCGGCGAGTGCCGCTCCGGTGAGGCGCTGGACATGCTGCAGGCGATGAACACCGGCCACGACGGCTCGCTGACCACGATCCACGCCAACTCACCACGGGAGTGCCTGTCGCGCCTCGAGACGCTCGTGCTGATGGCCGGCATGGACCTGCCGCTCAAAGCCATCCGGCAGCAGATCGCCGGCGCGATCAACCTCATCATCCAGCTCTCGCGACTCAAGGACGGCTCGCGCAAGGTGGTCAGCGTCTGCGAGGTGATCGGCATGGAAGGCGAGATGATCACCATGCAGGAGATCTTCAAGTTCGAGTCCAAGGGCGCCGATCCGCAGACGGGCAAGATCGTCGGCGAGTTCAACTCCACCGGCATCCGGCCGCGAATCATCGACCGCCTCTTCGACATGGGCATTCCGCTGCCGACGCGGCTCGCGCAGCTCTTCCCCGACCGCCGCGCGCTCACAGTGCTGAACGAAGCACCGGCGCGCGCCAGCGCGTAGCAAGGCCTGCCACGGACCACATGGTGGTCCGAGCCACCGCCGCCGCCTAGGCTGCGCGTTGCGGCTGGAACAGTTCTTCGGGCACGCCTTCGCCGGAGGTGACCAGGTGCTCGAGGAACGTGGGGAGCACACCGGTGGGACGGAACGCTCCCTGCACCTTGCCGTCCTCGGTGACGCCCGTCTGGCGGAACGCGAACAGCTCCTGCAGATGCACGCCGCGCTCGTCCGCGCCGAGCACCTCGGTGACGCTCACCACCTTGCGCGTGCCGTCGCGCAACCGCGACTGGTGCACGATGACGTTCACCGCAGAGCCGATCTGCTCGCGGATCGCCCGCGAGGGCAGCTCCGCCCCTGACATCAGCACCATCGTCTCCAGACGGCTGACGCAGTCGTGGGGGTTGTTCGCATGCAGTGTGGTCAGCGAGCCATCGTGGCCGGTGTTCATCGCCTGCAGCATGTCGAGCGCCTCGCCACCGCGGCACTCACCCACCACGATGCGGTCGGGCCGCATGCGCAGCGCGTTGATGACGAGATCACGGATGGTCACGCGGCCGCGTCCCTCGACGTTCGGCGGGCGCGTCTCCAGGCTCACGATGTGATCCTGGTGGAGCTGCAGCTCCGCGGCATCCTCGATCGTGACGATGCGCTCGTCCTCGGGGATGAAGCTGCTGAGCACGTTCAGAGTCGTCGTCTTGCCGGACCCGGTTCCCCCACTCACGACGAGGTTCAGCCGTGCCCGAACGCACGCGCGCAGGAAGGTGGCCATCTCCGGTGTCATCGTGTCCAGCCGGACCAGGTCGTCGACCTGCAGGGCGTCCTTGGCGAACTTTCGGATGGTCACGGTCGCACCCCGCAGCGCCAGCGGCGGGATGATGACGTTGACGCGCGAGCCATCCTTCAGCCGCGCGTCGACCATCGGCGAGGATTCGTCGACGCGACGTCCCAGTGCGGAGACGATCCGGTCGATCACCTGCATCAGGTGCTCGTTGCCCTCGAACGTCACGTCGCTGAGCGTGATCTTGCCGTGACGCTCGATGTACACCTGGTGCGGACCGTTGATCATGATCTCGGTCACGGTCTCGTCGGCGAGCAGATCCTCGAGCGGGCCCAGGCCGAGCACGTCGTTGAAGATCGTCTCGATGACCTTCTGGCGGTCCTGCCGGCTGAGCGTGGTGGCCGTCTCCGCCACGATGTCGTTGACGAGCTCGGCGATGCGCTGACGCACCGCCTCGGGCGGCACGCTCTCCGGATTGCCCGCCAGCTCCTCGACGAGCCGCTCGCGGACCTTGGCGCGCAGCACCGCGTAGGCCCCCAGCCCAGGGCGAGCCGCGCTTCGCCCGAACCCGCTGCGGTTGAGAAGCGACGCTGACCGGGAGGTCGCCGGCGGCGTT
>DASUWI010000060.1:0-37417 GCA_036378495.1 Candidatus Dormiibacterota bacterium | reverse complement strand
GAGCGCCCCGTCGCCGGCCGCTCCGGCTGAGCTACCCGGGAACGCCGGTCGCCACGGTGAAGATGTCGTTGTCGTTGATCGCGCGCTGATCCGCCTGCGGCTCCTGGAACTGGACAGGCACCGCGTTGCGCGGGTCGGCCCAGATCGGGTGGGCAGTGGTGCCGAGCACCACGATGCCGCTGTAGTCACCCATGAAGCCCGTCTCGCGGCCACCCTGCGGCGGCGGGAAAACCGGTGAGACCGGGAGCCCGGTGAACGGCGTCGCGCTGTTGAAGCCGCCCATGAGGTCGTAGTCGGACGGCTCGCTCTGGACGCCGGGTGTCGTTCCCGGCGTGCACACCAGGGTGGTGCTCCCCAGCGGACAGGCGGCCGTCTCATTGGGGATCTGGCAGGTGCGGTAGTAGCTGACCGCCACGTGGTCGCCGCCAGGTGTGGTCGTTGCTGTCTCCGTGGTCGTTCCAGGCCCGCACAGGTTCGATCCATTCGTGCTCAGGGTGTTGGAGCCTGCGCCGTTCGCCGGACATGCAGGATTGCCCTGCGTTCCGGAGCCGCTGCAGACAACATCCACGGACGCTTGGTAATGGTCGACGCCGGTGTCGTGATTGACTGGGCTGGCCGCCGTCGTCCACGTCTTGCCGCCATCAGTGGAACTGCTCAGCTGCACGTCGTACTCCCCGTTTCGGAAGTCGTTCCAGGTGGCGTAGAGATCACCGTTGCCATGGTTCTCCGCGATCCGCGGGAAGTCGTCGTTGCGCACGAACGACCCCGGGATGCACATCTCGGGACCGCGGCCGAAGTTGCATTGCGGCTCGCCCTGAAGGACGTCGTCACCCACCTTCACGGGCGTCCCGCAGTCGAGGCGCGCGGTCCCCTTCGGCGAGCTGCCGCTCGGCGAGCAGTGCACGGCCAGCTGCTGGCCGTTGGGGTCATTGGCAGGCGTGTTCCCGTTGTTGAACACGACCTCGAGGTCGCCGTTGGGCAGCACCATCGGGTCCGAGCCCTGATCGAAGTCGCAGCTGTGCGGGTCGAGGCTCTTGTCGAAGAAGTTGCCGAAGAAACAGAGCGAGCTCGACTTGCCGCTGATCTTCTCCGGCGTCGACCACGTCAGACCGTGGTCGGTGGACATCGACCCGTAGATCGGCGACTGGAGCGTGGCGCCGGTGCTGGCATCGACCCGGAACACGGTCCAGGTGACGTAGACGTTGTCATGGTTGGGGCTGTTCGGGAAGGTGTCGGCGCGGATGAACGGCTTGTCGTGGACGATCGTCGGGTCGTTGTCCTCGACCACCACGAAGTTGCGGCTGAACGTGTCGGCGGTGTAGTAGAAGGTGCCGTCGGCTCCGACCGGGGACTGCGTGACCATCACCCCTCCGCCGTTGCCGAGATCACGGTCGAACACGACCAGCCCGTAAAAGGCGCGTCCTTCGCTGTCGAACGCCAGCATCGGGTCACTGCCGCCGTCGTATGTGAAGCCGTTCCCCGGCAAACCAGTGATCGTGTGGTTGTTGGGATCGCTCTTGGTCGCCTTCTCCTGGCTTGGGTCGTTGATCTTCTGGTAGAAGGGCGGCGGACCGTCGCCCCACGTCGCGCCGTTGTCGAACGAATAGGCAAACGCGCCGAGGTTGAACCCTTGGCGCTCGTCGTTCATGCCGGCGATGATGTTGTTCGGGCTCGCCGGGTTGAACGCGATGCCTTCCTCAGCCTGGACGCGATAGGTGCAGTCCTGGTTGACGCGCACGTTGTGCAGGCTGCTCGGCGCTGTGTTGCGGGTGGAGCAGCCAAGCGTGCCGGGCTGAGCGGCGTTGGGCGCCGCCTGCACGTTGGGCGCAGCCTGGGAGTTGGGTGCGGCGGCTGGACCGCTGCTCGCCGCGGCGCTGTTCACCAGGGCCGAGGAGAATCTCGGCAGAGGCCGCTTGCCGTTGGGCGTGGTGATGAATTGTTGGGGTAGCTGACCGGCCGCAGCGCGCTGCAGCGCGCTGGCCCGGGCCACTGACGGCCGCGTGAAGACCACCACTCCAGCGATGATCACGGCGGCGATCGCGCCGCCGGCGAACAAACGTTTCTTCACTCTCGTGCCTCCACGTCGCCTCGAACCAGATGCCGGCGCCGCGGCGATTGCTGCCCCGGTCAGGAGGCGATGCTAGCGCGCGTGTTACCGCACCCGTTTGTGCCTGCGGTCACTCCGAATTCCGCGCCGCTGCGCCGTGCCACGATCGGCCCATGCCTGACGTGATCAGCGCGCGCGAGATCGCAGCGGGCGTGCGTGGCGGCCGCCTCGACCCCGTGGAGGTGGCGCGTGAGCATCTGGCGCGGATCGTGCAGATGGACGGCACGCTGCACGCGTTCACGGTCGTGCGCGACGAAGCGCTCGGCGATGCGGCGCATCTCGCGCAGTCAGGCCTCGTCGCCGCGCTGCCGCTCGCCGGAGTCCCGGTGGCCGTGAAGGACAGCTTCGGCCTCGCCGGCCTGCCGGCGGGACACGGCTCGCGCGCGGCCTCGGCGGCGCCCGCGGAACGCGATGACGAGCTCGTCCGGCGGTTGCGTGCCGCGGGCGCGATCATCATCGGCAAGACCTCGATGCCCGAGCTCGCCATCTGGCCGTTCACCGAGGGTCCCGGCTGGGCGACGCGCAACCCGGCGCTTCGGTCACGGACGTGTGGCGGGTCCAGTGGTGGCAGCGCTGTGGCCGTGGCGACCGGCATGGCGGCGCTCGCCGTCGGCACCGACGGCGGCGGCTCCATACGCATTCCTGCGGCGTGCTGCGGCGTCGTCGGTGTCAAGCCCACCCCCGGCCAGGTGCCGCTGCCCGGCGACGCCGTCGACCACTGGTACGGCTGCACCGCGGCGGGGCCGCTCGCCCGTGACGTGGCCGATGCGGCGCTGCTGCTCGACGTGCTGCGCGGCCACGAGCCGGCGCCGCCGCCGGAATGGCCGCAGCGTGCGCTGCGCATCGCGGTGTCGCTGCGCCACCCGGTGCTGGGGGCGCCGGTCGACGAACGCACACAAGCGACGATTCGCCGGGTGGCGCAGCTCCTCCGTTCCGCGGGTCATGCCGTGCACGACGAGGACCCGCCGTATCCGCGGCTGCCGCTTCGGTTCGCGCGCTGCTACCTCGCCGGCATCGCCGAGGACGCGGAAGTTCTCTCTCTCGACGTCGGCCGCGCCGAGGCGCGGACGCGGTCGATGGTGCGCATCGGGCGGTGGATTCGAGATCGTGGGTGGGATCGCGCCGCGTCCCGCGATCCCGCCGGGCGGCGGCTGCGACACTGGATCCGGAAGCGCGACGCCGCCATCACCCCCGTGGTGGCGTACCCGCCGCCTCCCGTCGGGCGCTGGGCGCGCGGCGGGTGGCTGCGCACCGGGTTGAGCGTCGATCGCTGGATGGGCTTCAACCAACCGTGGAACCTCGCCGGGTGTCCGGCAGTGGTCGTGCCCGTTCCCGGAGACGGCGCACTGCGCGTCGGTGTCCAGCTCGCCGGCCCTCCCGGGGCCGAGCGCCGGCTGCTCGAGCTCGCGGTGCAGGTCGAGGCGCTGGCCTCGGGGCAGGGCTAGACTCAACCGCTTCCGCGGGAGTAACTCAACGGTAGAGTGCGACCTTCCCAAGGTCGAAGTTGCGGGTTCGAGCCCCGTCTCCCGCTCCAGGCCTTGGCCAATGTCGTTGTGGGTATCTCAGGGGGAGCGGTGCTCGTGCGCCGGACCCAGCACGCCGCTCGTCACCTGGATTCATCTGAACGTCCGAATCTCCCGCGCACCGGCTGCGGCCGGTTGGCGCGACGCCGGTCGCGCCGAGCGCGCACCTCGCCGAGCTCGCCGCGGAGTGAGCGAGCGACGCGTCCTGCGACGGTGAGGGCGCTCCACGCCACGTGCAGCTGCGCCTGAAGACCACCGAGCTGATCCTCGTCGGCCGGCGCGTACCCGAGGGCCTGCATCTCGGGCAGCGCACACCAGATGATGCGTTCATGCACCCGCTTGGGGAGCGCGCTGCCACGCTGCAGGGGATCGAACCCGCCGTCGGGGCGCGCCGGCAGCCAGTTGATCGCCTGTGGGGCGCCACCCAGCTCTGACGATCCCCGCACCGGCATGTGGCGGATGCCGGCGAAGTCGTATGTGTCGCGGGCGAGGCCGAGCTGCGCCAGAAGCTGCGACAGGACCGCCGCCGGGTTGGCGTACAGCTGCTCATATCGCACCAGCGCGCATGACTCGGGATGCGTCTCCAGCAGGCCGACAAAGGCTCGAGCACCTTCACGCCAAGCCCAGATCCAGTCGTCGGGGCGGCCGCCGAAGGTGCGCAGCGCCGACGCGACCACCGCCCGCGGATCACGCGTGATCAGTACGGCGATCGACCCGGGAAAGAGCTCGGGGAAGCGCTCGAGTCCGGCGGCCACCGGGGTCTTCGTGACCGGCCGCCGCGGGTCGTCGACGACTCCGTCAAGACCCTCGACGAAGTCCGTCAGGCCGAGGCCGAGGCTGCGCATCAGCCGGGCACGCGTGTCCGGACGGTTGAGCCGGTTGCTGGTAGCGACGAGGTCGGCATACCTCGACAGGAGGTGGCTGTAATCGAGCAGATGGTCCTCCCATGAGCCCTCCCACGACGTCGCCGCGCGGGCGGGACGGCAGTCAGGATGGCGCACCAGGAGGTCGTACAGAAAGTGCGTTCCGGAGCGCTGCGCAATGCCCACGATGAAGACAGGCGCACGAGCCTCCGCAGGCTTCGGCATGCCGGAGTGATAGGTGATGTTCTCTTTCAGGCGCATGACCAAGGGCCCGGCGAGGCGATCCCGCCCCCCAGGCCGAGGCCCTGGTCCGTCCGCGCTTACGCTCGCCGGGACGGCAAGGTGTTCCCCGGCGTCCCGAGCAGCGTTGACCTCTCCCCCAGAGCGCGCTTGGCCCACCTGCTCCACGTCGTCCAGATCTACCACACCAGGTCGGGGCGCCGAGGTGTGTTCATTGGTTGCCCGGCGTCATCTCCGCGAAACGGTCGAGCGTGGCGCTGACGACATCGGGCATCGACAGGTGGACGTAGTGCCCTGAGCCGATGACCTGGGTCACGAGGGCGTCCGCTCGAAGCTGCCGCAGATGGTCGAGGTTGGCCGGCGCCACTCCATGCAAGTAGAGCAGTGGCCGGCGACTCGATGCGACCAGATCCGCATGGTCAGAAGACATGAGATCGCGCATGAATGTCGCGACGACGTCCTGGCTTGCCCGATCGGCCGCGCCGAGTACACGTTCCTTCAGGCCGGCAGGATCGGAGGCGATGAGCATCCGCTGCTCCAGGTACTGGCGAGCGGCCTCCCGCCAATCCGGGCCCTCGAGGCGTGGAACGATCTGCGTCAGGGCCGTCTCACGGACCGGCGCTGGGAAAAGGAGGACTGCGTCCAGCAGCGCTACGCCACGAACCAGATCCGGTCGCCAGGCGGCAACCTGAAGTGCGGCCGTGCCACCCACGCTGTGACCGGCGATGACGGCGTCCCGGATGCCGGCAGCGTCACAGACGGCGATGATGTCGCTCGCGAAGTCCCTGACCGCGTAGGCGCCGGTGGAGGGTTCGCTCTCGCCGTGGCCGCGCAGGTCGAGCGCAATGACGCGGTAACGATGCCGCAGATGTTCGACCTGGCTGCTGAAGTGCGATCTGTCCGCGCCGAAACCGCCGTGAACGAACACGATCGCGCGGCCCTCGCCGACGTCGTCGTACGCGATCGCCGGCGCGCGACCCTCGGTGCGCCGGGTCGTGTGACCGATCCCCGTCCTCGTCTGCTCCGCTGCCATGGTCATGTCAGCCTCCTCGTTGCTGATCGGATGCCAGCGAGTGTCCGCACACTCGACGCGCGCCGCATCGGGGAACTCACCCATTCCCGCGGCGAGGGGTCGGTTGCGGCGAGCCTAGGCGGGGCTGATGCTGAAGCTCGGGCCAAAGGCCGCAGCTTCGGTGCGGTTCCTCAGTCCGAGCTTGCCCAGGATGCTGCTGACGTGGTGCTCCGCCGTTTTCGCGGTGATGAACAGCTTGGTCGCGATCTCTGGGTTCGTGAGCCCTTGGGCCAGGCACGAGAGCACCTCACGCTCGCGGGCACTCAACACGTCTAAAGCCCTTGGTGGGGGCGGCGCTGCCCCGACGGATCGCCCCAGGCGGCGCAGGAGGATCGCTGCAGCGCGCGCCTCGGGTGCCCCTACCCGCTGGTACAGAGCCAGTGCCGCCTCGGCGGCGACCAGCGCGTCCGCGGGTCGATCGGTCTCTGCCACGCGAGCCAGTTCGAGGTGCAACGCAGCGCGCAGCAGCGGCCAGTTCTCGCCCGTCAAGCGCCCGAGGCCGTCCTCGAGGTGCTCGGCGGCAGCCCGCTTGTCGCCGGCGGCAGCGGCGACCTTCCCGTTGCCAAGCGCGGCGTGCGCAGCGACTGCGGGTACATCGACGCGATCGCTGACCTGAGTCAGGTGGACCGCAGCCTCGTGCGCCCCGTCGCGATTCCCGCTGCCGAGCTCCGCCTCGACCACCACGAGCAGGAGCGGAGCCGCACGAAGCCGGTCACCGCTGAGGCCGCGGAGCGCGTTGCGCGCCATCGCGGTGGCGAGGTCGTACCGCTTTTGCGCGAGATAGAGCCGCGCTCGGGGCGCCTGGATCTCGACACGGTCGACGTCATGTTCGAGCAGCCGTGAAGCCTCGCTGAGACGGCCCTGACGGATCCAGAGGTCGGCGAGGACCGCGCGGGTCGCCAGCTTGACGTGCCGAAACGAAGCGTCGCCCGTTGCCAGTGCCATCCGCAGCGCCGTCTCGCCTTCCTGGTAGCGGCCCACATTGCAGAGCACGGATCCGAATGCCGACCAGCAGTGCGCGAGGGTGGGCGCCGCCGCGGCGCGAAGTCCTGTTGCCGTCGCGTCTTCGATGTAGCGCAACCACGACTCCGCCCTGGCCACATCGCCACAGCGGTCACACGCGCTGAGCATTCCGCACAGCACGACGCTGCTCACCGCGGGGTCGGTGCACTCACCACTCATGATCATCGTGCATGCCTCGTCGAGCTTCGACATGCCGTCGTCGACGGCGCCCATCGACACGAGCGCGAGACCCCAGTCGCCGAGCGCCTTGCATTCGAGGGCTCGATCCTTGAATCCGTGTGCGAGGTTCAATGCCTCACGAGAACGGACCGCGAGCTCATCAGCGCTGGCAACGCTGGCACCCATCAGTCCGAGCAACACGTAGCCTCGCTCGACACAGGGTTCTTCGTCCTCCAGCAGGCGAAGTGCGCGTTGCAGCCAGACGCGCCCAATGGCCGGTTCCTCGAGCCCGTCGGTGTGCAGCACGGTCAGCGCGCTCGCGGCCATCGCGGCCCGCCGACGCAGCTCAGCGTCCAGGAACCCGTGGTAGGCACGCTCCAGCTGATCTCGTGCCTCGGCGAAGTCGGCCGCGACGAACGCGAGTTGACCGAGCAGGAGCCGTGTCTCAGGGTCACTCGACCCCTCCACCGCGAGTCGCAGCATCGCGCGGGCGCCACTGAAGTCGCCCTGACCGAGAAGGCGCGTCGCCTCCAGGTGGTTGCTGCTACGGTCGGAGGCCATGGGGCGCAGATTAATCAACAGCCCGGGGCCGCGAGCCGTAGGGGCAAGCGTGGCGGTGAGCGGAGTCGCTAGGCGCGCCTCCCGGCCAGCCCCAGGGCGTCGAACACCGCGGCGGATCCGATGAAAGCCGGGTGACCCGGGTTCGTATGCAGGGAGGACCGGGTCGGGCTTGCGTGTCGATGCGGGCGATGTCCATTCGTGTAGAGGATGGAAGCCGGCGCCGACTCCGGCACGAGCTGTCAACGAGGACCACCCCATGAAGCAGTACCTGCTCAGCGTGTATCACCCCGAAGAGGGACTTGCGCCCGAGGTCGAGGAGAAGGCGGGGCGAGACGTCGATGCCCTGAACCAGGAGATGAAGGCCGCCGGCGCGTGGGTGTTCGCCGGGGGGCTGCATCCCGCGAGCACTGCGACCGCGCTGCGCGTCCAGAACGGCGAGGTGGTCACCACGGACGGCCCGTTCGCGGAGGGCAAGGAGCACGTCGCCGGCTTCTGGGTCATCAAGGCCCCGGATCTCGACGCCGCGCTCGCATGGGGCCGCAAGGCCACGCGCGCATGCGCCGTGCCGATCGAGGTCCGCCCGTTCCAAGGCGAGACCGAGGACTGACCATCAGCGCGCCGGTGCTCGCGGCATCGGAGATCGAGCGCGTGTTCCGCGCGGAGTACGGCCGTGCGGCTGCGGTCCTGATCCGGGTGTTCGGTGACATCGATGTCGCCGAGGACGCGGTCCAGGACGCTTTCGCGGCGGCCGCCCGGCGGTGGCCGGCGGATGGGCTGCCGCCGAGCCCTGCGGGATGGATCATCACAACGGCGCGCCGCCGGGCGATCGACCGCCTCCGTCGCGAAGCGACCCGGGAGGATCGGCAGGCGCAGGCGGCATTGCTCCACGCGAACCGTGAACCGGCGGAGGAGGGTGCGGTGAGCGACGACCGTCTGCGACTGATGTTCACCTGCTGCCATCCGGCGCTCGCGGTGCAGGCCCAGGTCGCGCTGACGCTCCGACTGCTGGGTGGACTGACGACGGCGGAGATCGCTCGCGCGTTCCTGGTTCCCGAGGCGACCATGGCGCAGCGCTTGGTGCGAGCCAAGGGCAAGATCCGTGACGCCAGGATCCCCTATCGAGTGCCGAGCGAAGCCGACCTGCCCGCGCGCCTTCGATCCGTGCTGGCCGTCGTGTACCTCATCTTCAACGAAGGCTACGCAGCCAGCTCGGGAGCGCGTCTGGTTCGCGACGATCTGTGCGACGAAGCGATCAGGCTGGGACGGCTCCTCGCCGACCTGCTGCCCGACGAGCCGGAGGTCGTCGGACTGCTGGCGCTCATGCTGCTCGTCGAGGCGCGCCGGCCCACGCGCACGACGCCGGCCGGCGACCTGGTATCACTGCCCGACCAGGACCGAGCACGATGGGATCGCGCTCTGATCCGTGAAGGGCAGGGGCTGGTCAAAGACTGCCTCCGCATCGGGCGGCCCGGTCCGTACCAGATTCAGGCGGCGATCAACGCGGTGCACTGCGAGGCTGCCAGCGCGGCCGCGACGGATTGGTGGCAGATCCTCCAGCTGTACGACCAGCACATGGAGGTCGCACCGAGCCCGGTGGTGGCTCTCAATCGCGCCGTCGCCGTGGCGGAGGTCGAGGGACCGGATGCCGCGCTCAGCGTGGTTGACGGGCTGGACCTCGGTCGCTACTACCTGTTTCACGCCATTCGCGCCGACCTTCTCCGGCGTGTGGGACGCAGGGCCGAATCGGCTGTGGCCTACGAGGCCGCCATCGCAGCCACCGAGAATGTCGCCGAGCGCGATTTTCTGCGGCGCAGGCTTCAGGCACTTGCCGGCCCGGATGATCCTCGCGCAGCCGGTGGATACGCGCCGAATCGTTGGTGAGGTCTGCCCGTAGCTCAGCTGTGGTTTCGGGTTGAGGCGCGGCTACCCGAGTTCGCGTACCGTTGCGATCTGCGCGTCCCCTGCGCGGGCTCCGCGCTGAAACCGGCCTGATCGCGTGTGCTCGCTCACGGCGGCTGTCAGCTATGGGATCTAGCCGGACGAGGCCACCGGTGGCGCGATCTGCACAGGCGCGTTGAAGCTGAGGTAGTGATCGACCATGAAGTGGCCGGGAGCATCCATGTCGACTTGGCGCACGCGGCCCGTTGCATCCAGCCAGAAGCGAAACCAGATCGGCGTGCCTGAGCGATTGCCGAAGCCGGCGACAACAGTGGTGGGCACGCCGTCGATGGTGTCGCTCCCGACCACATGGGCGTCGCTCAGCGGCGCGAAGTAGTCCCACACGAACGACGGGACCGCGTTGTCCGGCAGACCTGAGCTCACCTGCCATGGTTGGTCGGCGCCGGCGCGTGTGTATTGGGTCGTGCCTATCCAGATGTTGTTGGTCAGACCGTTCACGGCCCACACACTCCGATCTGGTGCCACCGACGAGAACTCGCTGGCGACGACGGCGCCTCCTGACGTCAGCGTCTCCGCGGCGTGGTACGCCTTGAGGCTGTGCATCACCCGCTGCATCAGCGCCGCCTCGCTCGAGCCATCCGGCGCCGGGAGCGCGGGGATGGTGAACGAGGCGCGGCCTCCAGCGGGATTTAGCACATCGACGTCGAGGGTCTCACCCCCGTGCAGGGTGAACGTCGCCTGGCGGCACGCTTCGCCACAGCTCCGCAGCGGCAGCGATGTCGTGCCGACGGTCGCGTTGGCCACAAGCACCGCGGCTGCGCTGTTGCCTTCGATCGGCACCAGGTATGCGGTGACGCGATTGCGGCCCGGCAGACCTGGGTGGAGGCTGAGGCCCACCAGCACGCTGCCCGCGTTGGTTGCCAGTGTGACGTCGCCGGGCCGGGGAAGCCCTTGGGCCGCGGGGACGGCGGCCTGCTGTGCCAAACGGCTGGCGGCCTCGGTTGGCGGCAGCGGGAAGGACGCCAGCAGGGCGGCCGCGGCGATGACGCAGGCGGCGATGGCAGCCTCGATACGCGGTCGCGGCCGGCGCAGCCGCCAGGCGACCAGGGAGAGCGGAAGCATGAACGCGACCAGCACGATCTTGGCCAGGAGCACGCGGCCGTAGTCCGTGCTGATGAGCGCGCTGACCGCGCCAAGCTGGAACACAGCCTCGAGGCCGCCGCCGGCCACCGTGATCACGAACGCTGCCAACGCCACGGGGGAAAAGCGGATGAGCAGCTGCAGCATCGCGGCCGAGCGCCAGCCACCGGCCGGCCGCTGCGTGGCCAGTGCGATGATGCCGCCCGCCCAGAGCCCGGCCGCGACCAGGTGCACGCTGTCGATTCCGATCCCCCACCACGCCGGCTCCACACCGGCCGCGTGGCCGGAGGCGGAGAGGGCGACCAGCGCTCCCACCGTCCAGAGCCAGATGGTGCGGCCGCGGCGCACGAACGCCACCACGGCCAGGATCTCGAAGCCGAGGCGCATCAGCCGGGCGACGCCAGAGAGGCTCGTGGTGAAGAACGCCGTGAAGCTCGCGGCACTGTGGCCGCCGGAGGCCGTGAACGCCTCGGCCCAGACCACGATGAGCCCGAAGGTGAGCGCGATGGGCGCCAGCGCCAGGCGCGGCTGCACCCAGTCGAGCGACGGGGGCCGTCGGGCCAGCTGGGCGATCAGAAGCTGCCCAAGCAGCGCGAGCAGGGCCAGCGCCTCGGCCCATTTGGCGACGCCGATGAGCACGTCGGCGGCCTGCGGGTCGCCGAGCGAGCCGGTCGACCCTGGGGCCACCCCAGCGCGGACCCCGACCGCGAAGGTGAATGAGTCGGCGATGTGGTGCCCGTCGGTGATGCTCACCGACGTCCAGTCCACTGTGTACGTCCCCTGGGCGTTGGTCTGTACCGGAACGCGCATCTCCTGAGCTCCGCTCACCTGGCCCGACCACTTGCGGCCGGTGGGGTCGGTCACCGACACGGACGAGAGGCGCGGGTTGAGCGGCTCGCTGAACTCGAGGACCACCACCCCGGGGCCGGTGCCGAGGCTCTGACCCGGCGACGGGTTGGAGGAGATGAGCAGCGCGTGCGCGGAGGCGGCCACCGGGCCTCGAATTGCGAGAAGGCAAACGACCAGAAGGAGCGCCACCGGAAGGCGGAAGCTTCGGCGCGTTGATCGGCCGGACATGTTCGACGATCATCGCGCCAGGCCAGGCTCGGCCGGCATCACCGCCGGCGATGGTCGCGTGGCTAGTCGATGCCGGGCACCGGTCCGTCGCGCAGGCCGAACACGTTGCCGTCGGGGTCCTTGAACCACGCGCCTCGAGCGGAGCCGATCTGGGCTATGAAGTTGATCGTCTTCGGCGTCTCGTATTCCTCGAATGCAACGCCGCGACCGCTGAGATCGCGAACGGCGCCCTCGATGTCGTTGACCTCGAAGTGCGCGACAGTCTGACCGGCATTCGGCTGCCCGCGCCTCACCGAGACCTGCGTCCCCTTCCCCGCGGCAAAACGAATGGCAAACGGAGTCTCGTCGATAGGCGACAGCCCAAGCTGTTCCTGGAAGAAACGCTTCGCGCGGTCAAGGTCAGTCACGGCAACGGTCGTCACCAGCATCGCCTGCGCCAGCACGCTGCTCACCTATATCACCAAGCCCACAGCTGCGCCGGCGGCTGCCAACAGTGCCGCCGCAGGAATCGTCACCACCCACGCTGCCAGGATATTTCGCGCAACACCCCAGCGCACCGCTCCGAAACGGTGCGACGCCCCTGCGCCCATCACCGAGCCCGATACCACGTGCGTCGTGCTCACGGGAAGGGACAGCTGTGTGGCGCCCTGGATGACCGCAGCGGCGATCGTCTGCGCGACGAACCCGTCGGCCGGGTCCAGGCGGATGACGCGCGAACCCAGTGTGCGGATGATGCGCCACCCACCCGCGTAGGTACCGAACCCGATCGCGAGCGCGGCGACGATCACCACCCACACAGGTGGCGACGGAAAGCCCTTCGGTCCTGCGGCGATGTGATGCGTCGTCACCAGCGCCAGCGTGACGACACCCATCGTCTTCTGACCGTCGTTGGCGCCGTGGGAAAACGAGACGAATGCTCCCGACAGTATTTGCAGGCGGCGAAACCGGCGATTTGCCGTCGTCGGATTCGCCTTGCGGAACACGTTGAGGAGCACGAGCATTGCCACGTACGCGAGCACCAGGCCTGCGATGGGTGAGGTGACCAGCGCGATCACCACAGGTACCACCTGACCCCAGTGGACCGCTGCGGGACCGTATGCGACCACTCCCATGCCGATGAGGCCGCCGATCAGCGCGTGTGACGAGCTCGATGGGATGCCGGCGCGCCACGTGATCAGGTTCCAGGCGATGGCCCCGAACAGCGCTGCGATGATCATGCCCAGCGCCGGGCCACCATGCGGCGCCACCAGGCCGCCGATGGTGTTGGCAACCTTCGTGTGCAGCAGCTCGATGGCGACGATGGCACCGACGAGGTTCAGCATCGCGGACAGTGCGACAGCCGCGGCGGGTCGGATGGCCTTCGTGCTGATGGACGTCGCCACGGCATTGGCCGTGTCGTGAAAGCCATTGGTGAAGTCGAACCCGAGCGCGACGACAATCGTCAGCGCCAGCAGAACCGACTCAGGCATTCTTGATGACGATGTTCTCGATGATCGCGGCGATGTCCTCGCAGCGGTCGAGCGAATCCTCGAGCAGCGTGTAGACGTCCTTGAGCTTGATCACGGTGAGCGGGTCGTGGGCGCCGCTGAACAGCTCTGCGATCGCCAATCGGGATGCGTTATCGCCGAGGTTCTCGATCCGGTGCACCTCGATGCTGTGCTGCTCCAGACCGCGCAACGACTCGAGCTTGCTCACCGCCTGCTCCAGCTGACCGACGGCAAGGGAGAGAAGCCGCGCCATCTCGTTCGCGGCCGGCGGAACGAAGTCGATCTGATAGAGCATGAAGGTCTCGGCGATCTCGTCGATGTAGTCGAGGACGTCGTCGAGCGCGGAGGCCAGTGCGTAGATGTCCTCGCGATCGAAGGGCGTGACAAAGGTACGGTTCAGCAGCCCGACGACTTCATGAACGGCCTCGTCACCGCTGTGCTCCAGCGCCTTGATCTGTCGCTGGACCTCCTGGATGCAACCGAGGTCGGAGAAGGCCTCCCGGAGCAGCGCAGCTGCTCCCACGATCTGCTCCACCTGCGTCTGGAACATGTCGAAGAAGCGACGGTCCCGCGGGATCAGGGAGGGCAGACGCACGCCGGGGCCAGTGTAGCGGCGAGGACCCGCCGCCTTGTGGAGTGCTGATGCCGCCAGAGGACCGGGTGCTTCCGCCTGAATACGCATAATTGATCCTCGGGCAGGTCGGCGGGATCCTTCGGTGACGTCGACCCCGATGCCCGCGACCGAGCAACGGCGGCAGCTCGCTCGGCCGTATCAACCGCTGACAGGAGGTGACGCCACCATGGGGCTGGCAATCAACGATCAGGCGCCCGACTTCGAGGCCGAGAGCACCCAGGGTCCGATCAAGTTCCACGACTGGATCGGGAACTCGTGGGCCGTGCTCTTCTCGCACCCAAAAGACTTCACGCCCGTATGCACCACTGAGCTCGGCTACATGGCCAAGATCCAGCCGGAGTTCGACCGCCGCGGCGTGAAGATCATCGGGCTGTCCGTTGATGCGACGTCCGACCACGAACGCTGGGCCGACGACATCGAGGAGACGCAGGGGGCTCGCCCCGCCTATCCGATCATCGCCGACGCCGACTTCAACGTGTCCAAGCTCTACGGCATGCTGCCGGCGAGCACGTCCGGCGACGCCAAGGCGCGCACGCCGGCCGACAACCAGACGGTGCGCAATGTGTTCGTGATCGGTCCCGACAAGAAGGTCAAGCTCATCCTCGTCTACCCGATGACCACCGGGCGGAACTTCGACGAGGTGCTGCGCGTCGTCGACTCGCTGCAGCTGACGGCCAAGCACAAGGTCTCCACGCCGGTGAACTGGAAGGACGGCGAGGACGTCATCATCTCCGGCTCCGTCAACAATGACGACGCCAAGCAGATCTTCGGCGAGTGGAAGTCGCCCAAGCCGTACATCCGCATCGTTCCACAGCCCCGGTAGGACTCACGGACGCCGGGCCCGGCCCGCGGCGGCCGGGCTCGGCGCCTACGCGGTGACGTCGAGGACGACGTTGCCCACCTTCTGGCCGGTCTGCACGTAGCGCATGGCAGCGACGGCCTCGTCGAGCGGGTAGGTTCGGTCGATGACCGCTCGGTACTCGTCGGCCTCCATCAGGTCTCTCATGAACCGCACGTCTCGCTGGAGAAACCGTGGCGGCAGCGGGAAAACCACGCGCCGCTCGCTGCGCCTGGTGAGCTGCGCGAGCACGACGTTGATCAGCCCGTCGGTGGTCACGTAGACGCCGCCATCGCTCAGCGCGTTGCGGCAGCGGCGGAACGAGAGCTTGCCGACGGCGTCGAAGATGACGTCATAGCGCTGACCGCTCGCCGTGAAGTCTTCCTTCATGTAGTCGATGGTGTCGTTGGCGCCGAGACCACGCACCAGGTCGAAATGCTGCGTGGGGCACACCGCCGTGACGTGCGCGCCGAAGTGTCGCGACAGCTGTACCCCGGCGGTGCCGATGGACCCGGTCGCGCCGTACACAAGCACCCGCTTGCCGTCGCGCACACCCGCGGCACGGAGATTCCACAACGCAAGGAGTGCGCCGTCGCAGATCGGTGCCGCAAGGCTGAACGGCATACCGTCGGGGATCGCCGCCAGCGGTCCGCTCTCGCGCATGCACACGTACTCGGCGTGCGCGCCGAACGCGCCGGTGATCGGCTCCTTGCCGAGGTTCCACGCGTTGATGCCGAAGACACGGTTGCCGGGCGCGAACGCGTGCACCGCATCGCCCGCCTGCTCCACCACGCCGGCAACCTCGGTCCCGAGGATGTGGTTCTTGGGCCTGGGGAAGCCGCTGAAGTAGCGAACGAACAGGGGCTTGCCGGTGAGGAAGCCCTCGTCGGTCCGGTTCACCGTGGTGGCGTGCACCCGGATCAGCACCTGATCAGGCTGCGGACGTGGGGTGACAACGTCGGCAAGGCGCAGCACATCGGGCGGCCCGTAGGTGTCGCGGACCACCGCCCTCATGTGCTGCGCCTGTGGATCAGCCTCGCCGGCACCCGGATATTCTGCAGCCGCCCTGGGCTACGCCGTCCGGACCCGTCCCATGAAGTCTGCGAACGCGGCCTTGCCGCTGCCTTCCCACATGTCGACGACGGGCGGGGGCAGGACGCTGGTCAGCAGCGTCGTGACCACCTCGGGAGGCAGCTGCTCGAAGATGAGTCCAAGGATCAGCCAGAGCTTGTCACCGTTGAAATGGGCCATGGCGTGGCCGGGCAGGCGCCCCATTCCTCGGGCGAGACGTATCGCGACGCGAGCGGCAGGACCTCGGCCTCCTCCTCGGCGAAGTGCCGGTCGATCTCGGCACGGAGGTCCGCCAGCGCCGAGCTGAGGCGCCGCGCGGTCTCGCCGTTCGGCGTCGCATACCAGACCTCGAGCGCAGCGTCGGCCTCGTCGCGGCGGCGATGGATGCTCTCATGCTCGCCCTCCATGCGGCCGATGAGCTCCGCTTCGCCACTGCAGCGCGCGGTCAGCAGCGGCCAGAGGATGGCGTCCTCGCCGCCGTGGTGTGCATCGAGGAAGCGCAGCACGTTGTCGAGGTACGAGTGCGCGTCGCGGACCTTCTCGGCGCCGGCGTCCGACGCGCTGCCGACGACACTGTCCGCAGTGCTGAAGAAGGTGCGGAACAGGCCGTGCGGGATCAGCATGTCCGATGTGTCGGTGTCGTAGACGACTGTCTGAACCATGAGGTCTTCCCCGTGTGACGTTGATGTCGCCGCATCAGGGTCGCCGACCCATCCGGTGACGGCATCCGGGAAACCACGCGGTTTCGTCAGG
The DNA here is from genome assembly GCA_036378495.1 of Candidatus Dormiibacterota bacterium. Classification (GTDB taxonomy): domain Bacteria; phylum Chloroflexota; class Dormibacteria; order Aeolococcales; family Aeolococcaceae; genus JAFALX01. The sequence goes on along the minus strand of DASUWI010000060.1, from coordinate 20,970 downwards.
GCACCGAGGCCACCTCGGAGGCGAAGCGGGCAGCGAGCTGCGCGCGGGAGCGCACGCCGAGCTTCTGCTTGAGCCCCCTGACGTGCTGCTCGACGGTGCGCTCGGAGAGGAAGAGCCGCTCACCGATCTCGCGGTTCGAGAGCCCGTCGCCGATGAGCACGAGCACCTCTGCCTCGCGTCGCGTGATCCCCGCGTTATGGAACCCAACCGGCAGGGGGGCGCCCGAGCGGCGTGGCCTCGTGACTCTCACTCCTGAGCGGCGCAGGATGGAGCGACACGCGGACGCAAGCCGTTCGCTGCCATCCTCGTCGAAGTACCTTGCCGCTTCCTGCAGCCATGTCACCGGCTCGCCCCATCCGTCGGTGATCGCTGCTTCGCTCACCAGCCGCCGCATCAGGTTCCGGTACCAGGGGGCACGCATCGAGGCCGCCTCGCCGCGGCCGAAGGCCGCCATCGCTGCTTCCACCTCGCCGCGGCGACCCAGCAGCGCGGCCTCCGCGCATGCCACGTACGCCGCCCCCTGCGCGTTCATCCGCGTGATACCGCTCACACTTTCGAGGTCGGTGTCGCTGCCGTCCACCGCATAGAGCAGCTGGAGCAACGCCGACCCCAGCCGGGGCACCACTGACTCCTGCGACCGCGCATAGAGGGCCATCGCCTGTTCGAGCTCGGTTCTCGCGCGTGTCCGATCCTCGGCGGCGAGCGAGGCCACCGCGCGGGCGTCGCCCCAGATGGCTCCGAGCAGCTCGGTGTCGTCACCGCCGATCGCCATGCGGCGGCTGATCGATTCTTCCATACGCCGCCGCGAGCCCTGCTCGCCCTCGACGATGGCGAGGAACAGGTGCGCCATCGACTCCACGCCGCGCAGATCGAGGAGCGCCGAGGTCTCGATGCATCGGGCGCACAGGGCGCGCGCCTCGTCGAGGCGGTGCTGCGCCTCCAGCGCCGCGGCGATCTCCAGGTCGAGCGTGTCGGCGGTGGCGACGGCACCCAGCCGCAGGGCCTCGTCCTGCGCGCGCACCAGCGTCGCCGTCTCCCATCCGCGGAACATCTCCACCACGCCGATCTGATACAGCGCGCGCATGCGCCAGTACGCCAGGCCGGCGCGCTCCGCGACGCGCAGCGCGCGCTCTCCGATGGCCTGCGCTTCGTCGAGGTCGCGAGTCCGCGCACATCGCGACGCCACTTCGAGCGCCTCGCATATGACCTCCGGCTGCGAGGTGGCCTCCGCGTCTGCTGACGCCTGACCGGCGAGTGCCTGCGCATCGGAGAGCCGGCCCTGTCCCGCTGCCAGCTGGGCGGCGACGGCCGTCACTCTCGCCATCAGCGCGCGCTCGCCGGTCTCATCCGCCACAGCGCGTGCCTGGCGAAGCTCGTCGGCTGCCACATCGAAGTGCGTGGCGGTGACCGCGCAGCGCGCCAGGAGGAGATGCGCCTCTGCCTGGCGCGCCGCGGGCGCGGCGATGACGGCGAGATCGTCAAGGAGCGCGGCAACCGCAGCGCGCGTCTGGACCAGGTCACCAGCGGCCGCCGCCGCAGCGCCGAGTGCCGCGTTGAGCTCCGCGCGCAGTGCCGCTTCCGAGGTCAGACCCAGAGCGCGGCGCAGCACGCTCATCGACGACTCCACAGCGCCCCTGCTCAATGAGCGCTGCGCGGCCTCCAGCAGCAGCGCCGCGGCACGCTCGGGCTGGCCAGCCCATTCCGCCAGCCCCGCGGCGAGGTGCTCACGCTCGTCGAGCGCGGATGCGTGCGTGCTCTCGATGAGCGCCAGGCACCGAGCCGCGAGCTGGGAGCGTTCATGCGGCAGCAGCTCGGCAAGCACCGTCTCGCGTGTCAGCGCATGGCGGAAGGTGTATACGCCGGAGTCAGCCGCGAGCAGCTGAAGACCGACCGCGTGCTCGAGGATCTCGTGGGCTGTCGCGTCATCACATGCAACGGCACGTGACGCGATGCGCCAGTCGAAGCTGCGGCCGAGCAGCGCCGCGGCACCGACGAGGCGCCGGCCGGCGGGGCTCAGCGCGTGCAACCGCTCGCGCACCGTGATCGCGAAGCTTTCGGGCACGACGCGCGGCACCGTGCCGAGGCGCCAGTCACCGTCGCGGTGCACGAGAGCGCCGCTGGTGGTCGCCGTGGCCAGCAGCTCTTCGACGAGAAACGGCAGGCCTTCGGCGGTGTCGAGCATCCGCCGGATGCCGGCGTCGAGCGCCGCCGTCTCGAGGCTCACACGTGCCATCTCCTGCACCTGATCGTCCGTGAGCGGAGGCAGCCGCATGACGTCGACGGCGCGCCGGGTCTCGAGGCGGGCGATGGCCCCGACAGTACCCGTGGCCCAGTCGTCGCGCATGGTGCAGACGGTGAGCACACGCGTCGCGGCGGCGTGGTCGGCGAGGTATTCGAGGGCGTGCATCGTTTCTGGGTCGGCCCACTGGATGTCCTCGACGAGCAGCACGCACCCCGTAGCCCCGCCGGCGACGCGCAGCGCGCGGACCAGGCCTTCTGCGACGACCAGCGGTGACTCCGGAACGGTGGTCTGATCGGACAGCCGCCACGCCGGCACGATCCAGCCGAGCGCCGCCTCGAAACCCGTGAGCTCGCCTGCGGGGACGTCACGGACCCTGCCGGAGGCTGCCAGCAGTGCCTCGCCCAGCGGCCGGTACGGGACCTCGACAGTTCCCGGGACGGCGCGCCCGGTGAGCACGGTCATGGCGCGCGCTCGGGCGCGCGTCGCCACCTCGGTGAGCAACCTTGACTTCCCCACTCCGGCGGGTCCGCTGACGACGATGACGGACCCGCGACCGGCGCCGGCGTCGTCGAGGGCAGCGTCCAGCGACGCCAGCTCGCGATCGCGCCCGACGACCTCCCGGCAGAGGATGCGCGCCATGGGCTTGACAGTACCCGGCCGCCGGGCACGGCGATGACCGCTCCGGCTATATGCCCTTCAGGCTATATGAACTATGAGCTATATTAGGAGGGTGTCCATCTTCCCAGTGCTGGCGGAGCCCCACCGCCGCCTGATCCTCGACGTGCTGCGCGAGGACGAGCGGCCCGTGGGCGAGCTCGTAACGCGGCTGCGGCTCAGCCAGCCCGCCGTGTCGAAGCACCTGCGCGTGCTCCGCGAGGCGGGGCTGGTCGACGTGCGGGTCGATGCGCAGCGGCGCCTCTATCGAACGCGCGCCGATGCGCTGCGAGAGATCGATGAGTGGCTGCTGCCGTACCGGCAGATGTGGCGCGACAGCCTCGACGGTCTCGACCGTCACCTCGACGCGATGAGCGAGCAGGAACAAGCGTGAACCAGGAGAACGAGATGGCCCTGACATCGCACTCGTACGGCACCGTCGACGCGCTCGACGACGGGCGCTGGCGTCTGCACTTCACCCGTACGCTCCACCATCCTGTCGAGCGCGTGTGGCGAGCGGTCACCGAGCCCGGCCACCTCGCTGCCTGGTTTCCCTCGACTATCGAGGGACAACGGCGCACGGGCGCGCGGCTGCGCTTCGACTTTCCCAACGGCGAGGCCGCCGCGTTCGCCGGCGAGGTGATCGCATTCGACCCGCCGCACGCGTTCGAGTTCCTCTGGGGGACCGATCTCGTGCGCATCGAGCTGCGCGAGTTTGAGGGTGGCACCGTCCTGACCCTGCTCGACACGCTCGACGAGCGCGGCAAGGCCGCGCGTGACGGTGCCGGCTGGCACTGCTGCCTCGACGCGCTGGAGACGGCGCTCGACGGCAACGCGGATGCACACCACACGCCGACGGCGTGGAGCGCGCTGCACCCGGGTTACGTCGAGCGGTTCGGCCCCGAGGGTTCGAGCATCGGTCCGCCCGATGGGGCAGCCTGAACACGGCGGACTCGCGACACCGCGGCGATCATGAAACTGCGGGCTGCACCCGGCCGGCGGATTCCACGAGAGCTGCCCGACGCACGCGCCAGCCACAGCGAACGGCCTCGCGCTCGAGACGCCGGTCGGGGTTGACGCACACCGCGTTGCCCACCGTGTGCAGCATCTCGACATCGTCGCCGCTGTCGGCGTAGCCCCAGGAGCGGTCGAGATCGATCTCGTGCGCGCGCGCCAGCCGTCGCACCGCATCCGCCTTCGCTTGGCCGCGGCAGAGCTCGACGATGCGGCCGGTGTAGCGTCCGTCGACGACCTCGACACGCGTGCCGGCGAATCCATCGGCGCTCAGGTGGCCGGCGAGCTCGCCGACGACCTCCTCTGGAGCCGATGACACGAGAAAGATGGCGTGGCCCGTGCGCCGGTGCGCCTCGACCGCGCGCATCGAATCGGGATACAGGCGCGGGATGAGGTGCGTCGCGACTGCGCTGCGTCCCACCGCGCGCAGGAGCACCGGATCGAGCCCGCCGGCAACCCGCGCCATGATGTCCGCAGAGCGCCTCACCGGGGCGCCCGACAGACCGCGAGCGGTGAACATCAGCTGGCGGGCGCCCGCTCGCACCAGCTGGCGACGGGTCAGCAGGCCGGCGTGGCGCAGCGGCCCGGCGAGCGCGAGCAGGCAGGAACCGCGGAGCAACGTGCGGTCGATGTCGAAGAAGGCCGCGGCGCGAAACGGCATGCCGCTCGGCGGGTGCCGCCGGGGGCGGCCGGCGCCGCTGGAGGCGAGCTGCTCGTAGTCGCGCATCAGCGCGTCGAAGATTGCGCCCCAGGTGTGCGGCTTGACCGCGCGCCGCGCGGCCACACCCATCGATGCGCGCAGATCCGGCGAAGCGTCCAGCGCAGCCGCGGCCACACCGAGCTCGGCGCCCGGCGGCTCGACCAGCAGCCCGGTGCGCCCATGCTGGACGAGGTCGGCCACGCCGCCCGCGCGCACGCCGACGATCGGCAGAGCCGCGGCCATCGCCTCCTGGATCACCTGACCGAAGGTCTCGGTGCTGGAGGGATAGACGAAGAGCTCCGCGGCGGCGTAGACGTCGGCGAGCTCTTCCCCCTCGAGGCTGCCGGCAAAGGCGACGTTGTGCGGTGCGATCTGTTCCAGCTCTCGCCGGCACGGGCCGTCACCGACCAGCAGCACACGGAACTGCGGCCAGCCGCGGGCCAGCTCGACCAGGCGGCCGAGGTTCTTCTCTCGCGCCAGGCGGCAGACGCAGAGCAGGCGGAGACCCTCGCCGGGCGGCCAGCGGCGGGCGGCGGCGCCGGCGCCGCGGCGGCGGGGCCGGAACCGCCGCGCGTCAACGCCCCGGCCGCTCACCTCGACATCGATGAAGCCGCGCGACCGCAGCTCCGCGGCCATGGTCGCGGTGGGCGCGTACGTCGCGGTGCAGCTGTTGTAGAAGCTGCGCTCCAGGTATCGAGTCACGTGCATCAGGGGAGCACCCACGTAGGTGCGGGCGTACGCGACGAGATCCGTCTGGTAGTGCGCAGCCACCGGAAGGTTCAAGGACCGCGCAACGATGCCGGCGAACACCCCCAGCGACGCGGGAGAGGCAAGGTGTACCACATCGGGACAGAAGTCCCGCAGCCGCCGGCGCAGCGCAGGATCCACCGGCGCGAACGTGAGGTCGGGATAGACGAGACCGTGTATGCCGCGCACTCGCACCACGGGAAAGCCGTCGTGGTCCTCGGTGTCAGCAGAGCCGTTGCCCGGCGCGATCACCAGTGCGTTGTGTCCGCGACGGCGGAGATACGAGGTGTAGGCAGTCACGGCGCGGGTGACGCCGTTGATGCTGGGCAGGAAGCTCTCCGTGACGATCGCCACGCGCATCTGTTCCCATCATTTGCCGGGGGCATCAAATATGGGTAAAGAACTCGCGTGCATCTGTGAAAGCCCCGGTGATCGTTTCATCCGATGCCGCCGACGCTGCACTCCGGCGCCGGCCCTCGACCCCGGATAATCCTCGGACCGCGATCTCATGAGCCAGTCCGCAGCGCAGCCGCACACTCCGAGCTACGGATCCCTGTTCCGGGTCAAGGGGTTCCGACCCCTGTTGACAACGGCGCTGCTGTCGCGAACAGCGCTGATGATGGCGACGGTCGCGTTCGTGCTCTTCGCGCTGCAGCGCTTCCACTCGCCGGTCATCGCCGGCCTGACCGTCTTCCTCATGGTCTTCCCCGGGCTCGCGCTCAGCCCGATCAACGGCGCGCTGCTCGACCGCTTCGGCCGCACACGCATGATGGCGGCCGACCTGGGTCTCACCGCGGCGAGCGTGCTGCTCATCGCGGTGCTCGCCTGGACCGGGGTGCTGACCATGCTCGAGCTGCTGCTCATCGTCGCGGCCGCCTCCTTGACGGGCACGCTCAGCAGCGGCGGTACCCGGGCGCTGTTCCCCCTGGTGGTGCCGGAACGGTTATGGGAGCGCGCCAACGCGGCCGACGTCATCTGCTACGGGCTCGCCGCGATCCTGGGGCCTGCGCTCGCCGGCGGGCTCACCGCGACCGTCGGCGGTCCCGGGGCACTGCTGGCCATCGCGCTGGCCTACCTGGGGAGCGCGCTGCCACTGCTGCTCGTCCCCGATCCTCGCGTGCGGCACAGCTCGTCGCGGAGCGTGCTGCGCGACGCCCGCGACGGCATCGCCTATGTCGCGCGAAGCCGCAGTCTGCGCTGGCTCGCCGTCACCCTCTGCCTGCTGAACGCCGGATGGGGCGTGGTCACCGTGTCGCTGCCCCTGGCGGTGCTGGCGCGCGGCGGTGGCGCCGGCGTCGTCGGCGCAATCTTTGCCGTCGAGGGAATCATCGGTGTTCCCGCGGCGATGCTGGGCGGCAGGATCGACACCCGCGGCCATGAGCGCACGATCATCGCCGCATGCGTGGCGGCCACGGGTGCGGCCACGCTGCTGCTGTTGGTGCCGTCGATCCCCACGCTCTTCCTGGGATTGGCGCTCGTCGGCGGCGCCAACGGCCCGCTCAACGTGGCGCTGTTCGCGCTGCGCCAGCGGCGCACCGCGCCGGCCTGGTTCGGACGCGTCTTCGCCATCTCGATCAGCCTCAACTACGCGGGCATGCCGATCGGGGCTGCAATCGCCGGGGCCGTCGCCGGGCGCTCGCTGAGCGTGTCGCTGCTCGTGGCAGCCCTGCTTCCCCTGGTTGCGGCCTTGTTTGTCTGGAACATCCCGCAGACCGAGTCTCCGGCGGGGGCGCGGACGGAGTCGGGTGCCGCCGCGGCCGCGACGCCCGGGCGGAGCGACTACCAGGGTGTTCCGGGAGCAGGATGAACGGGAGCGCCACCGCCAGGAAGGAGGGATTCCCTCAGGCGCGTGCGCTGCGCGTCATCGCGAACCAGGCGATGGCGATGATCACCAGGAGCACGACGATGTACACGATGATGTGTTTGGCGTCGAGCGCGAACAGCGACAGACCCAGCATGGAGTTCCTCCGATGAGGCGCGTACGTCAACCACCTGCGGCGTCTGCACCACCCCGCCACAGGCAAGGGGTCACAGCCTAGCTCAGCAGGGAAGGTCGGCGTCGAAGCCCCCGGAGTGGTATTGCGTGATCAGGATGCGCGAGTTCGTGCCGCCGAACGGCACATGGCGGCAGAACGACTGCGCCTGGCGGGCGGACCCTGCGCCTGCCAGCCACTCCGGCGTGTAGGAGGTGAATGCGTAGCCACCGGTGATCGACTGCCACTGCGTTGCGGTGGAGTAGACGCCGATCGTGGTGACGCCCGCAGATCGCAGGTAGTCGAGCGATCCCTGGACGTCCCGCGCGTTTGCCGACCCGCTGCCGTCCCAGGTGTTCGTGGTCTCGACGTCCAGCCACCACACGCGGGAGGCGGCGGTCGTCACGGCGGATGCCTCGACGGTGAGCGCGTCCTTCGCGGTGTTCCACCCGTAGTCATAGGCGCAGGCCGCGTAGGCCGCCGACTGCGTGTCGGTGTTGGCGGGGTCGCACGACGCCGCCGACGGCCCGCCCAGGTTCCAGTGCGAGCTCTGCGGTCCGGGATCGGCGGTGTTCATGTAAAGCGCTGCGGCCCCCGGTCGCGATGCCGCCCAGCGGAACTCGCTCGTCAGGCACGGGTTCTCGGACCACGCGATGCCGTCGTTGACGCCGACGACGCCCAAAGCGCCGCCCCGGGGAAAGTTGGACGGGCATTGCGGCCACGAAATGTCATACCCGACAGAGCTGGCGGCGTCGGCCGCGATGGATGGTACCGCGGCCCCGGCGGCCAGGGCGGCGATGAAGCACGCGGCAAGAAGTCGATTCATAAGCATCTTTCTGTCTCTTGACGCTGCGCGATCGACCCGGCGACGGCGAGCATATCAGCGGATTCGTTGTGGCGCGTGCCACGGGCACGAACCTCTTGCTCAACGCTGCGCAGGCGCGTAAAATGGTTTGCACGCTCTAGTGCGGTGGGATGCCCCCCTCCGTCTGGACGGCCAGGGGTTCCGCGGGCATGCGGGATCGCGACCGGGTTGGGCGCCCTGGCTGCCGCAAGGCAGCCGGCGCCCGGCGCTGTTTTTACGTGGCGCTGCTTTCTTCGGTGACCGGCGTCACCTGGGACGTGCAGTAGCTGCAGCGGTGTGCAGCTTTGGGAATCGTGCTGAGGCATTCCGGGCACTCGCGTGTCGTCACATCCACCGGGGGTGTGGCACGCAGTGCCGACAACCGGTTCATCGGCACGACGATCACGAAGTACACGACGAGTGCGATCGCGAGGAATGAGATCACCGCGTTGATCACGTCGCCATACAGAAAGCGGCTGTTGTTGACGGTGAACGTCAGCGTGCTGAAGTCCGGTTTGCCCACGATGGCCGCGATGAGCGGCGTCAGCAGATCCTTGACCAGTGCGCTCACCACGGCCCCGAAGGCGGTGCCGATAACGACCGCGATCGCCAGATCGACGACGTTGCCGCGGAGAATGAAGCTGCGGAAACCCTTGAGCATCGGCGTCTACCCCCGTGCGCGCGCTGTGGCCGTGTCGTCCCGACGGCGGCGAACCTGCGAACGCGCAGCGAGACCGCGCGTCGCTACTCGGCTGCAGTGCCCGAGTGTAGCTCAGCCAACAGCTTCACGCGAAGCAACCACGAGCCGTGGCCGCGTGTGCACCACCCGGCGGATTGCAGCGACGCGGTCGGTGGTGATCATATCGACGCCGCACGCGGCGATCCGGCGTGCGATGTCAGGCTCGTTCACGGTCCATGCCGTCACGGTCAGCCCGTGAGCACGCGCCGCGCTGCAGAGTTCAGGGGTGACCGACGCGTGGTGCACGGCGACGCCGCAGCCACCGAGGTCGTCGCGCACGGCGGCCATCAGGCGTGGCAGCAGCCGCCGCCAGGGCACACCGGCGAGACGCGAAAGCGCGTCCGTTGGCTGCATGCGCATGCGACCGATCACCTGCGCGACGTCACCCGCGATCCGCACTGCGTCACGTCCGCGATGCGCCCACAGTCCGGCGACGACGCGGGCCACGCGCTCATGCGCGTGGCGACCGAGGACCGGGAATGTCTGCCAGATCTGTGCCGACGGTGCGCGCAACGTGAGCGCGCGCAGCGCGTCGACACGTTCCGTGCAGACGACCATCCGCGAGCCGTCGTGGCGGCCCAGGAGCCACTCGGCGAGCGGTTCCACCGCCTCGGTCGCCTTGAGATCCAGCACGAGGCGCGTGCCGGCGGCCAGCTCGGCCACTCCCTCCTCGAGCGTGAGCAGGCCCTTGCACCTGCGGCGCAGCTGGCGCAGCGTGAGCTCCGTCAGCGGCGTGGCGTCCGGGGTGCGCAGGTCGTGGTGCAGCACGAGCGCACCGTCCGCGGTGGCACAGACATCGACCTCCACCGCGTCTGGCGCAAGGCGTGCGGCACGGCGCATGCTCACGCGATTGGGTGCACCACCCTGTCTGCTGATGCCGAGGCCCGCGTGGGCGGCCACGGCGACGGTGCGGCGGCCATCGGGCTCGGGGCTGTCACCATGCTCGCCGAATGCGGTGACAACGCGGAGTCTCGGTTGACTTTCGAGCGGCAGTGTCACCACGATCCGAGCCTAGATGAGGCTGCGTTAAGGCGACGTAATAGTTTCGTCATCATCGGCTTGTGTTCCTCACGAAGCCGAAAGACTGAGCAGCGCACCCTGATGCCATGACCGACGAAGCACCACCGCCCCCGCAATTCCCCTCCTGGCAGCCGCAGTTCCCGGCGCCCGAACCGCCGCCGTGGCCGCCGGCCGAGTGGGCGCGGCCGGCGCCGCGACCCCGCTCCACCCCGCGTCTTCTCTTCCTCGGCGCCCTGTTCACGGCAGGGGGACTTGCAGGGTTCGGTGTTGCAGCAGGTGTCGTGCTCACGCACAGTCCCAGCGCAGCCTCGGTGGGCCTCCCGGGCTCGTTCTCGCCCGGCGGTGGAACGTCGACCAACCCTGGTAGCGGCGGCGGCGGCTCGTCGTCGGCGCCGTCGGGCCAGCAGTCATCGCCATCCTCCATCGCACAGTCTGTAGATCCGGCCGTCGTTGACATCAACGGGACGCTGTCCGGCGGCGGCCAGGTGGCCGGCACCGGGATGGTGCTGACCTCCTCCGGCCTCGTGCTCACGAACAATCACGTGATCGAAGACACCACGAGCCTGTCGCTGCAGGTTGATGGCACCGGCCCGACGTACACCGCGAAGGTGCTGGGCACCGACGCCAGCGACGACATCGCGCTGCTGCAGATGAACGGCGCCTCCAATCTGCAGACGGTGAGCCTGGGCGATTCCTCGAGCGTGGCGGTCGGCGACGCTGTCGTCGCCATCGGCAACGCGCTCGGGCGCGGGGGCACACCGCAAGCGACGAGTGGCTCGGTGACCGCCCTGAACCAGACGATCACTGCCGGCGACAGTGTTGCGACCACTGAAACCCTGAACGGCACGATCGAGATCGACGCGTTCATCCAGCCGGGCGATTCCGGTGGCCCGCTCGTCGACGGCAGCGGCAAGGTGATCGGCATCGACACCGCGGCCCAGTCGGCCGGACGCTTCGGCGAGAGTGGCTCCAACATCGGCTTCGCCATCCCCATCAACTCGGCGATGAGCATCGTGCATCAGATCGAGGCCGGCCACGGGTCGTCCACGGTGCAGATCGGCACCCGGGGCGTGCTCGGTGTTGAGGTGGCCACGGACCAGTCTGGTTCCGGCGCCGTGGTCGACGGGGTCCAGTCCGGCAGCCCCGCGGCAGGCGCTGGCATCGCCGCCGGCGACGTGATCACATCGGTCGACGGCCAGTCGGTGAACGGGCCCACCGCCCTGCAGTCGGCCCTGGCCGGCAAGCATCCCGGCGACAGCGTGAGCGTCGGGTGGACCGACGGGTCCGGCGGTCACCACTCGGCCACCGTGCAGCTGGAGCCCGGCCCGCCCGCCTGAGGCTCTAGCATCCACGACCAGCATCGACTGCTGGCGGAGGTGTGAGGCATGGCACGGCCGACCCATTTCGAGATCCCGGTCGACGACCCCGACCGCGCCGAGAAGTTCTACTCGACGATCTTCGGCTGGACGTTTCAGCGCTACGAGGGAGCGCCCTCGTACTACGGCATGGCGAGCACCGGTGAGACCAATCCCGGCATCAACGGCGCCCTCTTCCAGCGCTCGCCGGGGTCGGAGACGGCGTTGACGATGGAGACGGATTCCATCGAGAGGGCCCTGGAGCAGATCGTGGCGGAAGGCGGCTCGGTTCTCCTGGGCAAGACGCCGATCCCCAACATGGGCTGGTTCGCCACGTGCAAGGACACCGAGGGCAACACGTTCGGCCTGTTCACGCAGGATCCGTCGGCGGGGTAGGCGCCGGCAGCACGTCGGTTGGGCTGCGGCACCCGGGGGTATCACCAGGGAGTTATGACCGAACCCACCGGCGAGCTCCTCCCTGTCGTCCCGCTGGACGACGTGGTGGTGCTTCCTCATATGACCGTACCCCTCGGCGTCGCCGAGGAGCATCAGGCAGCCCTGGAGGCTGCACGGCAGGGCAGCCACCGCGTCCTGCTCGTCCCTCGCATCGACGGCAAGTTCCGCGGTATCGGCACCGTGGCCGGCGTCCAGGAATCGGGCAAGCTGCCCAACGGCGCCGAGGTCACGATCGTCCGCGGAGAGCATCGCGCCCGTCTCGGCATCGGCCAGGCCGACATCGGCGGCGTGCTCTGGGTGCAGGCCGAGGCGATCTCGGACCCGGATCCGGGAGAGCCCGAGCAGGCGCTTGCCCGCGAGTACCGCATGCTGCTCGAGAACCTCGTCGAGAGCCGGGGCGCAGAGGCCGTGCTGCCGTTCATCCGGCAGGCGCGGACGCCCGGCGCGCTGGCCGATCTCGCCGGATACTCGCCCGACCTGACCGTCGACCAGAAGGTGCAGGTGCTGGAGACGCTCGAGGTGGAGGCGCGGCTGCGCCTGCTCATCGAGTGGACGCGCGACATCCTCGCCGACGCCTCGCTGAAGGAGAAGATCCGCAATCAGGTCAGCGAGGGTATGGAGAAGCAGCAGCGTGAGTTTCTCCTGCGCCAGCAGATGGAGGCCATTCGCAAGGAGCTCGGCGACAGCGACGACGACATCGTCGGCAGCTATCGCGAGCGCATCGAGCAGGCGGGCATGCCCGAGAACGTGCGCAAGGAGGCCGAGCGTGAGCTCGGCCGGCTGGAGCGCACCAGTGAGCAGAATCCCGAGCACGGCTGGATCCGCACCTTCCTCGACTGGATGCTCGACATCCCGTGGAACGTCCGCTCCGACGACAACTTCGACCTGGTGGAGGCGCGTCGCATCCTCGACGAGGACCACACGGGTCTTGACGACGTGAAGTCGCGCATCATCGAGTTCCTCGCCGTGCGCAAGCTGCGGCAGGAGCGCGGCATGTCGGTGCTCGGCGGCCGCGGCTCGGGCGCGATCATCACGCTCGTCGGCCCGCCCGGTGTTGGCAAGACCTCGCTCGGTGAGTCGGTGGCGCGCGCGCTGGGGCGCAAGTTCGCGCGTGTGTCGCTCGGCGGCATCCACGACGAGGCCGAGATCCGCGGTCACCGGCGCACGTACATCGGTGCACTGCCGGGACGGATCGTGCGCGCGTTGAAGGAGGCCGGCACGAAGAACCCCGTGATCATGCTCGACGAGATCGACAAGGTGGGCGCCGATTGGCGCGGTGATCCCTCGTCGGCACTGCTCGAGGTGCTCGACCCGGCGCAGAACAACACGTTCCGCGACCACTACCTGGAGGTCGACCTCGACCTCTCCGACGTGCTCTTCATCCCCACGGCCAACGTGTGGGAGACGATCCCCGGGCCACTGCTCGACCGCATGGAGCTGATCACGCTCGACGGCTACACCGTCGACGAGAAGCTCGCGATCGCGCGTGACCACCTGCTGCCTCGGCAGATCACGCAGACGGGGCTGCGCTCCGACGAGGTGAGCATGGACGGCGAGGCGATCAATGCCGTGATCACCGGCTACACACGTGAGGCCGGCGTGCGCAACCTCGAGCGTGAGCTCGGCAAGGTGACGCGCAAGGTGGCGACCGAGTTCGCCACCGGTACGTTGCAGCCACCTGTGGCCGTAACGAAGGAGCTCGTCACACGCTTCCTGGGCAAGATCAAGTTCGACAACGAGGCTGCGGAGCGCACCGCGGTGCCCGGAGTGGCCACCGGCATGGCGGTCACCGGCGTCGGCGGTGACGTGCTCTTCGTCGAGGCGACCAACGCCGGCGAGAAGGGATCGCTGACCTTGACCGGACAGCTGGGCGACGTGATGAAGGAGTCGGCTCGCATCGCGCTCTCGTTCGTGCAGTCGCACGCGGCCGAGCTGGGCATCGACCCCGAGGCGGCCAACCAGGGGTTCCACATCCACGTGCCCGAGGGCGCCGTGCCCAAGGACGGACCGTCTGCCGGTGTCACCATGACCACGGCGATCGTCAGCCTGCTCACGGGGCGTCCGATGCGCAACACCGTGGCGATGACCGGCGAGGTCACGCTGCAGGGCCTGGTGCTGCCGATCGGTGGCGTCAAGCAGAAGGTGCTGGCGGCGCACCGCATGGGCCTGAAGGAGGTCATCCTGCCCAAGCGCAACGCCAAGGACATCGACGACGTCCCGGAGAGCGTCCGCGAGCAGATGACGTTCCACCTCGCGCAGCGCATGGGCGACGTGCTCGACGCGGCGCTGGAGCCGGCGGCTAACGCCGTCTCGCAGGCGGCCTAGGCGGCAGGCGGCGACGGCGCCCGGCTCGAGGGCGTGGGCACGAGGATGTACTGTGTCCCGCCGTGAAGGCGGTGCTGCTCGATAACACCGGGCCCATCGAGGAGCCGGTGCTGCATGTCGCCGACGTCGCCATGCCCGAGCCCGGGCCCGGGCAGGTGCTGCTTCGCGTGCTGGCCTGCGGGGTGTGCCGCTCCAACCTGCACATGATCGAGGGTGACTGGGTGGGCAACGGCGTCCCCGCGAAGCTGCCGATCATCCCCGGCCACGAGGTGGTGGGAACGGTGGCGGCGCTGGGCCCGGGCGTCGATGTCGTCGCCGAAGGGCAGCGCGTCGGCGTGCAGCCGCTCTGGTGGACCGACGACACCTGCGAGTACTGCCTGAGCGGACGGGAGCAACTCTGCGTCGCCAAGCACATCACCGGCGAAACCGTGGACGGCGGCTATGCGGAATACATGGTCGCCACAGCGGAGCACGTGCATCCCATCCCGGAGACACTGGATGACGTTGACACCGCGCCGCTGTTCTGTCCGGGCATCACCGCGTACAGCGCCGTCGCTGCGGCACGCATCCGTCCTGGCGATCGTGTCGCCGTGTTCGGGCTTGGCGGTGTGGGTCACATGGCGGTGCAGTTCGCGCGCGTGTTCGGCGCCGAGGTGGTGGCTGCCGACCGCAACGCCCTACACCTCGACGTGGCGCGGGAGGTGGGCGCGTCGCGCACCATCGACGTGACCGAGGGCGATGCGGGCGCGGCGCTGAAGTTGGAGGGTGGCGTCGACGCCGCCGTCGTGTTCGCGCCCTCCGACGTGCTGGCCCGGCAGGCGCTGCGTGCGGTGAAGGTCGGGGGGACCCTCGTGCTGGGGGTGCACGCCGAGCTTGGGCCACTGTCGTTCGCCGACGCCAAGACGATCGTTGAGTCCGTGATCGGCAACCGCGCCGACATGCGCCGCGTTCTCCGCCTTGCCGAGCTGGGCATGGTGCGCAGCGTCAGCAAGGCGTACCCGCTCGAGCAGGCAGCAGAGGCGCTGCGCGCGCTGAAGCGGGGCGAGCTGCGCTCGCGCGCGGTGCTCACGCCGTAGTACAGCGCCGGCCATCCCCATGAGCGAAGGCCTCGACGCCGTTGTTGTCGGAAGTGGCCCCAACGGGCTGGCGGCAGCAATCGAGCTGGCGCGCAGCGGAGCGTCGGTGCGTGTGCTGGAGGCAGCCGATTCGATCGGCGGGGGCGCGCGTACCGCGGAGCTCACCCTGCCGGGCTTCCGGCACGACGTGTGTTCGGCCTGTCATCCGCTCGCCGTGGTCTCGCCCTATCTGACGACGCTCCCCCTCGCCGAACACGGCCTCGAGTGGGTGTTCCCCCCGCTGTCGCTCGCGCATCCGCTCGACCACGAACCCGCCGTGCTGCTGCGGCCGAGCGTGGAGGCGACCGCCGAGGAGATGGATGGCGATCGCAGAGCGTACGCCCGTGTGATGGCGCCACTGGTGAAGAACGGGTCAGCACTTCTCAACGAGGTGCTGGGCCCGCTGCCTCACGTGCCGCGTCATCCGCTGGTGCTGGCGCGGTTCGGAGCACTCGGGATCCTGCCGGCCGTGACGCTCGACAAGGTCATCTTTCGTGCGGCGCGCGCGCGCGCCTTGCTCGCCGGCTGCGCGGCGCACGCAATCCTCCCACTCGAACGCGCCATCACCGGCGCCGTGGGCCTCCTCTTTCTCACCACCGGACACATGCGGCCCTGGCCTGTGGCGCGCGGCGGGTCGGCCGCGATCGCACGCGCGATGGCGTCGTACCTGAGCATGCTCGGCGGCAGCATCGAGACCGGATGCACCGTCAGCACGCTGTATGACCTGCCCGAAGCGCGCGCGTACCTCTTTGACACGACTCCCCGGCATCTCGCGGCCGTGGCGGAGACCGCGCTCCCGGGCGGGTACGTGCGCCGGCTGCGACGCTTCAACTACGGGCCCGGCATCTTCAAGATCGACTGGGCGCTCGACGGACCGATCCCCTGGAGCGACCCGCGCTGCCTCGAAGCCTCCACCGTTCACCTCGGCGGCACGGTCGAGGAGATCGCTGCCGGCGAGGCGGCAGTGTGGCGTGGCGAGCATTGGGATCGGCCCTTCGTGCTCCTGGTGCAGTCCTCGCAGTTCGATGCATCGCGCGCACCCGACGGGAGGCAGACCGGCTGGGCGTACTGCCACGTGCCCGAGGGCTCAACCCTCGACCGCACGGACGTGATCGAGAGCCAGGTGGAGCGATTCGCGCCGGGGTTTCGCGACCGCATCCTCGCCCGCCATGTGACGAACACCACCGACCTCGAGCGCTACAACCCCAACAACATCGGTGGCTCGATCAATGGAGGCGCTGCGAATCTCGTGCAGCTGGTGGCCCGTCCGGCGGCGCGGCTCGATCCGTACTCGACACCGAATCCGCGCTTCTACCTGTGCTCGGCGTCGACGCCGCCGGGCGGCGGCGTGCACGGCATGTGCGGCTATCGCGCCGCGCGCAGCGCGCTGCGCCACATTCACGCGCTGGCGCGACGCGCGCCGGCATAGGCGCCGGCACGCGTCGCTGCTGAACGTCAGTTGCGCGGAACGCGCAGGTCCAGGTCGATCTCGACGGCGTCGCGAATCTTGAGCGCGCCCAGGAAACCCTGGTACGGCTTGACGCCGAAATGCGTGTGGTGCAGGGTCACACTCCCCACCAGATGGTCCTTGTCACCCTCCGGCTGGACGCTGAGCTCGAGCGTCACCGGTTGGGTCTTCCCGGCGAGCGTGAGGTCACCGTGCACGTGCAGCTGTGAAGCGCCGTTGGGCGTCACGGTCCTGGAGTGGAACGTGACCTCGGGATGCCGCTCCGTCAGCAGCGTTTTGGCCAGGTTCTTGAAGATGTCCTTACGGTCACCGTCGGACATGGGCTTGACCCCGCCGGACGCCTTGCGTATCTCCAGCGAGCGCAGGTCGACCGTCGCCTGCACGCTGGAGTCGGCGAGATTCTCGTGGTCGACTTGCGCCGACGCGTTCCAGTTGACAGCCTCCATCACCAGGTCGTGCCCGGCACGCGCTGCCATCCCCTCCCGGTATGTCCGCACCGTGATCGTGCCGTCCTTGGGGCCAAGGACCACCGGGGTAGCCGCCATTGACGTCCTCCCTGAAAACCGCCTGGCGCGCACGCGTGCGCGACGAAGCGGTGAATCCTAGCACCCGGTACCACCCCGGGCCGTCAGAATGTCGCGGCGGTGGCCGACCCGCTTCTGATGATCCCCGGGCCCACCCCTGTACCCGCCGCTGTGCTGGACGCCCTTGCCGCGCAGGTGCGCAGCCACATGAGCGCTGAGAACGCCGCGACCGTGCAGGAGGTGCAGGTGCTGCTGCGTCTCCTCGTGGGCTCGGCGCGTGCGCGGGTGCACGCCTTCGCCGGCTCGGGCACGCTGGCGATGGAGGCGGCGATCGTCAACCACGCTCGCCCCGGCGACCGCGTCGTCGTGGTGAGCCACGGGTACTTCGGCGACCGGTTCGCCGAGATCGCCACCGCCCACGAGATGCCCGTGTCGGTGCTCCGCCCTCCCTGGGGCGCCCATGCAGATCCGGCGGCCGTCTACGACGGGATCGGCCGCGGCGCGCCGCCCGCCGTCGTCTGCATGACCCACGTCGACACCAGCACCGGCGTCCTCGCCGACTGCGAGGTGCTGGCCCGGGCGGCCCGGGAGGCCGCGCCCGACGCGATCATCGTCCTGGATGGGGTGTGCGCCACGGGCGGCATCGAGCAATCGATGGACGCGTGGGGCGTCGACGTTCTGCTCACCGGGGCGCAGAAGGCGCTCGGCGTACCGCCCGGGCTGGCGCTGCTCGCCGTGTCGGACCGGGCCGTGCAGCGACGCCTGGATATCGGCACCATCACCGCGTACTACGCCGACCTCAGCCGCTGGGATGCGTCGGTGGACGATCCCCGTGTGTACTTCTCCACGCACGCCGTGTCCATGCTGCGTGCGCTCCAGGTCGCGCTCCAGGGCATCGGCATCGAGGGCCTGGACACGCGGTTCGCGCGCCATGGCCGCCTCGCCGGCCTGCTGCGCGCCGGCATGGCCGAGCTGGGTTTCCATCCGATGACGGACCCCGAGTTCCTGGCGCCGACATTGAGCGTTCTCGGGCTCCCCGACGGAGTGGACGACGTTGCCCTGCGCAGCGGGATGGAGGAGCGCGGCGTGCTCATCGCCGGCTGCATCGGCCCATGGGCGGGCCGGGGCGTCCGCATCGGCCACATGGGCTGGATCGGCAGGCCCGAGGTTGAGCGGACCGTCGAGGCGGCTGCTGCCGCGCTCAGCAGCGCCACGGCGGCGAGCCGCCCGCCGGGACGCGCCCGCCGCAAGCGCTGAGCTCAACCGCAGGCGATCGCGCGCGCAACCACGTCTGATGAGGTGGCGCAACGGGCACCCGATGCTCGCCAGGTGCGCAGCGGGCCGCTGCTACCCTCAGTCCGTGTCCCGCTTTCGCCGGGCCTCGCTCGGCCCCGGCTTCGGCTACGTCCCGGGCGAACAGCCCAAGGATGCGGGCTGGCTGAAGCTCAACACCAACGAGGCGCCGCTGCCGCCTTCGCCCGCCGTCGCCGGCGCCGTGGCCGCCGCCGCGGCGGAGCTTCAGCGTTACCCCGACCCCCACGGCGAGCCGCTGCGCGGCGCGCTCGCCCGCTATCACGGCGTCGCCACCGACCAGGTATTCGTCGCCAACGGCGCCGACCAGGTGCTCGACTGCTGCTACCGAGCGTTCGCCGAGCCGGGCGAGGCGGTGGTGCACGCGTCGCCGTCGTACACGCTGTTTCCCGTGCTGGCACGCGTCTTCTCCGTGCGCGACGTGACCATACCGCTGGCGCGCGACGGCGCCATCCCCGACGCGTTCGCGGTGACCCCGGCGCCGCTGCGGTTCGTCGTAAATCCCAACTCCCCAACCGGCGTGTGGCTGGAGCCGGCGATGCTCGAGCAGCGCCTTGAGCTTGCCCAGGGCATCGTCGTCATCGACGAGGCCTACGCCGACTTCGCGCCGGAGTCCGCGGTATCGCTGCTGTCGCGGCATCCGACGTGGCTGGTGGCGCGCACGTTCTCGAAGGGGTACGCGCTCGCCGGCCTGCGCGTCGGCTACGCGGTGGGCGACCGCGACGTCATCGCCGATCTGCTCGCCGTGAAAGACTCGTACCCGGTGGATCGCTGCGCGCTGGCCGGGGCGACGGCCGCACTGGAGGACGAGCCGCACCACCGCCGGATCGTCGAGACCGTGGTCACGCAGCGTGCGCGGCTCACCGATGCGCTGCTGGCTTTGGGGTGGGATGTGCTGCCCTCGCGCGCAAACTTCGTGTTCGCGCGGCCGCCGGCACCGCTGACCGCAGCGGCGGTGGCAGAGGAGCTGCGCGCGCGCCACGTGCTCGTGCGCCACTTCCGCCAGCCGGAGCTCGACGAGCGGCTCCGTATAACCGTGGGTGACTCCGCGGCGGTCGACCGCTTCCTCGAGGCCGTCGTCGCCACGTCGGTGCCGGAAGTCGCCCGATGAACGACGACCTGTCGCTGGCGCTCCGCCTTGCCGACGCGGCGGACGCCATCACCGCCGCTCGCTTTCGCGAACCCGGCTTGGAGGTTGAGACCAAGCCGGACCGCACGCTGGTCACCGCGGCCGACCTGGCTGCAGAGCAGGCGATGCGCGACCTGCTTGGGCGCGAACGCCCGTCGCAGGGCGTGGCCGGCGAGGAGTTCGGTGGCGCCGGCGACAGCGAATGCCGCTGGTATCTCGATCCCATCGACGGGACCGCCAACTACGCCCGCGGCGTCCCGGTGTGGGCAACGCTGATCGCGCTGCGGCGTGAGGACGAGCCCGTCTGCGCCGTCGTCAGCGCACCGGCGCTGCACCGGCGCTGGTGGGCGGTGCGCGGTGAGGGGGCGCACTCGCGCGAGGCCGGCCGGCTCCAGGTGTCGGGTGTGGGCTCGCTCGCCGACGCCTACCTGTCGACCACCGACGGCCGCGACTTCGACGCGCTCGGCATGGGCGGCGGCTACCGCACGCTCTGCGCCCGCTGCCATGACGTCCGCGCCTTCGGCGATTTCTGGACGCACATGCTGGTGGCCGAGGGTGTGATCGACCTCGGCGCCGAGCCGGTTGCCAAGCCCTGGGACCTCGCCGCCCCGCAGCTGATTGTCGAAGAGGCGGGGGGCCGCTTCACCGACCTCGCAGGACGGCGGCGCATTGACGACGGCGCGGCGCTCAGCAGCAACGGGCTCCTGCATTCCGAGGCGCTGGGGCTGCTCACGGGGGCGCGCTGAGCGCAAAGAGCCGCGGGTCGAATTCAGGGCGGCAGATAGAATCGGCAGCACCATGGCTGCGGTGAGCGGTGACGTTCGCGGCGCACCCGCGCGCGGACGGGCCGCCGGTTTCAGTGACTGGCTGCCGGGCGCCGCGGCGCGCCGGCGCGACCTCGTCGACACGTTCGTCGGCGCGTTCGAATCGTGGGGATACAGCCTGGTGGCCACGCCACTGGTCGAGCCGCTGGAGACGGTGGCGGCGGGCGTGGGCGCCTCGGGGCAGTCCCGGCTGTTCCGCTTCATGGACGCCGACGGCAGCATGCTGGCGCTCGTCGGAGAGCGCACGGTCAGCGTGGCGCGGGTGGTGGCCACGCAGCTGCAGCGGACCCCATTGCCGCTGCGCCTCTGCTACGCAGGGCCGGTGCTGCGCCACGGCGCGCTGCTCAACGGTCGGCGCCGTGAGTCCATGCAAGCGGGGTGTGAGCTGGTCGGCCAGCCGGGGCTGGCAGCCGATGCGGAGTGCATCGCGCTCGCCGCGGAGGCGCTGGTGCGTGGTGGTGTCCCCGACGTGCAGATCGATGTGGGCCACGCCGACTTCATCCCGGCGGTGCTCGACTCCGCCGGGCTCG
>DASUWI010000059.1:0-16061 GCA_036378495.1 Candidatus Dormiibacterota bacterium | reverse complement strand
TCTGCTCGCCGCGCTGGCCCCCGCTGCGGCGCTGTTCGACCGAGCCTGGTACTCCGGCGCCGCGGTCACCGAGGGCGACTGGAGCCAGGCGCGGGAGCGCTGCCGCACCGTGCGCGAGCTCGCCCGTTCCGCCTCGCGGGTGCCCGCCCCGTGAGGCGCTCGCTGCAGCCGCTCGCGGTGCTGCTCGTGTCGCTGCTCATCATCGGAGCGCTCGTCGCGATCGCCGTCACGCCACCGGCCGACAACAGCGATCCGTCGTCGCGATCCGCGGGCCGGCTCGGCACGCTGGCGCTGTACACGTGGCTCTCCGACCTCGGCCTCGATGTCAGCCGGGTGAGCGGGACGTTCGACCTCCACGGCTCCGACGTGCTGGTCGAGTACGACCCCACCGCGGACTTCAGCCCCGCCGACCTCACTGCGGCGATCGCGTTCGTGCGCGGTGGTGGCGACATCATCCTGGCGTTCGACCGCGACCGCGAGGGCCAGGCGGCCCCGTTGCTGCGGCGGCTGTCGATCCGCATTGGGCCCGACCAGCCCGCCGGGACGGCCATGCCGGCGCAGCCGTTCGTGCCCGCCAACGATGTGCACGCCGTGCCCATGGGCCCGGGTGTGGCGCTGGCCGAGCAGCAGCCGCTCGTGGCGCTGCTGCGCGAGCGCGGCGCGGTGGTGGCCGGGGCCGTCGCGGCCGGCGAGGGGAGGGCGTACGTGCTCGGCAGCCCGGAGGCGCTCTCCAATGACGGGTTGCGCCACGGCGATTCCGCGTACCTCGTGCTCGGGCTCCTGGCCCGGGCGCGAGGCGGGCACATTGCGTTCGACGAGGTCCACCACGGCGAGGTGAGCGGTGCTGCGGGTGCCCCGGGGATCTTCGAGGGCCCGATCGGCGTGGCCTCCGTCCTGGCGGTGGCGCTGGTCCTGGTGGCGCTTGCGCTCAGCGGCCGCCGTCTTGGCCGGCCGGTGGCGGCCGCGGACACCATCGAGGTGCCCTCCGCCACCGCGTATGTTTCGGCCATGGGTGACTTGTTCGCCCGAAGCCGGCAGCGCGGCATGATCGCCACGCGATACGCGGATGAGCTGAAGCGTGCGATCGGACGCGCGACGGGCGTCGCGCCGGCGCTCGACGACGCCGCGTTCGTCGCTGCGCTGGAGGCAGCTGGCGGCGGCCCGAGCGACCGGGTCGCCGCGCTGCTGCGCCGGGCACGCGAGCTCGAAACCGGCTCGCCCGATGAGCAGGCGCTGCTGCTACTCGCGCGCGACGTCGCCGTGGCCGAGCAGGACTGGGCGCTGACCCCACAATTGCGGCGGTGACCGAGACCCCCACGGCCGCGCCGGTGCAGCAGCCGCAGCACGCTCCCACCGCGACCGCGGCGCTGCGGGCGCGGCTGCACGAGGTGATGAGCCGCGCCGTCGTCGGGCAGCAGCAGGTGATCGACGGCATGTTCATCGCCCTGCTCTGCCGCGGCCACGTGCTCCTGGAGGGCGTGCCGGGCACGGCCAAGACCCTGATGGCGCGCACGCTGGCAATGGCGCTGGCGTCGCGGTTCACGCGCGTGCAGTTCACGCCCGACCTGCTCCCTTCCGACATCGTCGGCACCAGCGTCTACCGGGCCGAGAACGCCGTCTTCGAGTTCCGCCCGGGTCCGATCTTCACCGACACGCTGCTCGCCGACGAGATCAACCGCGCCCCCGCGAAAACCCAGGCGGCGCTGCTCGAGGCGATGGAGGAGCGCCAGGTCACGGCGGACGGAACCAGCCGCCCGCTGGGCGACCGCTTCTTCGTCGTCGCCACGCAGAACCCGGTGGAGTACGAGGGCACCTACCCGCTCCCCGAGGCGCAGCTCGACCGCTTCTTCTTCAAGCTCGAGGTCCCGGTCCCCGATCCGGATGACGAGACCGTCCTGCTGCGCCGCTTCGACGGCGGCTTCGACCCCCACGACCTGACCGGCGCGGGAGTTGCAGCCATCATTGACGACAACCACCTGGCCGCGGTGCGCCGCGAGGTCGCCGGGGTGCGCGTCGGCGATGAGGTGCTCGGCTACATCGCGGCGATCGTCGCGGCGACGCGCACCAGCCCCGATCTCAGTCTCGGCGCCAGCCCTCGGGGGTCGATCGCGCTGCTGCAGGGGGCGAAGGCGATGGCCGCCATCCAGGGCCGCGACTACGTGGTGCCGGACGACGTCAAGGAGATCAGCGTGCCGGCGCTGCGCCACCGCATGGTGCGCCGGCCGGAGGCGGAGATCCAGGGCGTCAGCGAGGTGGCGGCGGTGCAGCGCGTTCTCGGGCGGGTGCCCGTCCCGCGCTGAGCGCGTGACCTGGCGCGGCGCCGCACTGCTGGCCCTGCCGCTGGTGCTCGTCGGTGCCGGGGCAGCGGCGCCGGGGCTCTTCATCGCGGGCCTGGTGGCGATGGCCGTGGCGGCCGTGCTCATCGTCGTCGACGGCCGCCGCGCCCCCGGGGCCGCTGCGCTGCGCGTGACGCGCGATCACGACGCGCTGCTCTCCGTGGGCGTTGCCAACACGGTGCGCGTTCATGTTCACGGACCGCGCGCCCATGCCCGGGTGCGCGAGGAGCTGCCGGCCGCGGCGCATGCTTCGGCCGACGAGTGGGGTGTGCGTCTGCCCGCCGACCTCGCCTACACCCTCGCCCCCCGCGTCCGCGGTGAGCTGCCCCTCGGGCGCACCGTCGTGCGCATCGAAGGCCCGTGGCGGCTGGGCTGGCGGCAGCATGCGCACGGCACGCAGGAAACCCTCCCGGTCGATGCGGACATCAGCGCGGTGCGCGTGTACGAGGCGCTGGCGCGACGCGGGCAGCTCGCCGAGCTCGGGGTGCGAACGCTGCGGATGCGCACCGAGGGCACCGAGTTCGAACGCGTGCGCGAAGCGGTGCCCGACGACCCGCTGCGATCCATCAACTGGCGTGCCACGGCTCGCACCGGCCGGCTCATGGCCACCGACCTGATGCCGGAGCGAGCCCAGCCGGTGATCGCGTGCCTGGATCACGGCCGGCTCATGGGGGTGGGCGCCGGCGAGCTCACCAAGCTGGATCACGCGATCAACGCGGCACTGCTGTTGACGCACGTGGCACTGCACAGCGGCGACCGCGCCGGCCTGCTGGCGTTCGCCGACACGGTTACCGCGACACTCGCGCCGCGCAGCGGCGCCGCCCAGCTGCGGCGGTTCCTCGACGCCGTCCGCCCGCTCCGTGCCGGGGAGACCGAGGCCGACTACGACGAGGCGCTCGCGTACCTGAGCCGCTGGCAGCGGCGCCGAGCGCTCGTGGTGCTGTTCACCGATCTGCTCGACCCCGACCAGAGCGGGGCGCTGGTCCGCCAATGCGTACGGCTCCGCCGCCGCCACCTGCCGCTCGTGGTCACCGTTCGCGACCCTGCCGTCGACGACATGGCCCGTCGCGAGCCGCGCTCCGGCGCCGACGTCTACGCGCGCGCCGTGGCCGCCGGGTTGCTCGCCGACCGCGCCGCAACGCTGCAGCTGCTGGAGCGCAGCGGCGTCGCCACCATCGACGCGGACGCGCGCACGCTCTCGCCCCGGCTGGTCAACCGCTACCTCGAGCTCAAACGTCGCGCCGCGCTGTGAGCGTCCTCGGCCGACCGCGTGCCGGCTGCGTGCGCTCCCGCTACGTCCGTCGGACGACGAAGGTGCTCGCCATCTTGTCGTGCCAGCCCTGCTTCTGCGCGTCGAATGCCGCCCAGATCAAGCCGATGTCGAGCACCCAGGAGCTGACGATGAAACCGACGAAGCGGCCGATCGCCCGGCTCGTGCTGATGCGTCCGCCGGTTGCGGCGTCAACGACGCGCAGCCCGCACAGGGCCTGCCCGGCGGTCCGCTGGTACTTCGACCAGCACACGACGAAGTACACGCCGGTGACCGCGAGCGCGCCCAGCACGAGCAGCGGCAGCAGCGAGTTGGCAGTGGTCAGCCCTGCGCACTGGTACTGCCCGAAGGACTGATCGATGGGGGTGCACGTGACGTGGATTGACGGGCTGAGGATGAGATAGCCGATCACACCCAGCGGGACGTCGAGGATCACGGCGTCGACCAGGTATGCGAGGAAGCGGATCCAGAAGCCGGCGTAGCGCAGCCCCGGCCCGGGGCCGGTGGCCGCGTACGGTGGCGCGGCGCCGTAGGGGGATGGGTACCCGTACGGCGGTGGATACGAGGTCGGCGGCGGCGGGGGTGGTGGCGGCCCCGCCGGGGGCGCAGGCGGGATGCCTGCCATGGCTCAGCGGTCGGCCGTGCTCGAGGGAGCAGCGAGGGCGGCGCCGGCGCTCGGCGAGAGCATCAGCCCGGAGATGGCAAGGCAGAGGGCGACGCTGACGCCCAGGCTGACCGAGAAGTCGCCGCGCGCCAGGAAGAGCACGATCAGCACCGCCTGCAGGACGATCGTGGCCACGCGGGTCCACGCCGGCAGGCGGCGCAGCTCCACGGCGATGTACGTGGCCGCGACCCCGAGCGCGCCGTAGAAGAGCCCCAGCGCCACAGCGCCGCCGGCGCTCACCTCGACGCCGGCGAACGGGATCGCGTTGCCCGGCCCGAGCACGATCCCGATCAGTGCCGCGAACAACCCGGAGAGGATGAGCAGGCCGGCCTCCAGCATGAGCAGGAGCCGGACGGTGCGGATGCTGAGCGGAGCGGCGGGGGGAGCAAAGCCGCGTGTGGCCACGGGCCCGATGCTACGCGCGGTGGCGCGCATGCTCATGCGCGTCTCGGAACTGTTAGCGGGCGGTCACCGGGGGGCGGCGCCCAGCGGCGGGATGGCCTCGATCGCCGCGATCACCTGTCGCGTGATCTGAGTCGGGGTCGAGGCGCCGGCGGTGACTCCGATGCGGCCGACCCCGTCGAACCATGCGGGATCGATGTCGGCGGCGGTGTCCACCAGGAACGCGGGCTTGCCTGCCTTCTCCTGCACCACCTGCACCAGCCGCAGGCTGTTGCTGCTGCGCTTGCTGCCGACGACGACCACACAGTCGACGGAGTCGGCGGCCAGCACCGCGGCTTCCTGGCGCTCCTGGGTGGCGAGGCAGATCTCGTTGTGCACCTCGATGTGCG
Organism: Candidatus Dormiibacterota bacterium; assembly: GCA_036378495.1. Lineage (GTDB taxonomy): Bacteria > Chloroflexota > Dormibacteria > Aeolococcales > Aeolococcaceae > JAFALX01. The sequence goes on along the minus strand of DASUWI010000059.1, from coordinate 11,000 downwards.
GAAAGCGCTCGACGAGCCGGTCGATGATCGCCTTGGTGTCCCACACCGAGAGCGTCGTCTGACACGTGACCGCGAGGGGCTGCTCCGCCGGGAGGTCGAGCGACTCCACCTCGTCGATGGCCTCGACGAGCGTGATCGACTCCGGCGCGATGCCCATCACCCCCGCCGGCTCCGGATGGCCGCGCTTGCCGATGTACACGACGTGGTGGCCGCTGCCCACCAGCTCGCGAACCAGGTCGTGGGTGCGGGTGACGTCCGAGCACGTCGCGTCGACCACGTTCAGGCCGCGGTCGCGCGCCGCCTGCACCACCCTCGGCGAGATGCCGTGGGCGGTGAAGATCACAGTCCCGCTGCGCACCTGCTCGAGGCCCTTCATGCGGTCGGTCTCCGCGATCAGGGCCACACCGGCTTCCTGGAGCTCGCGGGTCACGTGCTCGTTGTGCACCAGGTAGCCGAGCATCGTCACCGGCTCCTGCTCGGAGCGTTCGGCGCCGACGCGCTTGGCCATGCGGATCGCCTCGACGACTCCGTGGCAGTACCCGCGGGGCGTGATGCGGACGACTTCCATGGCTTGCGTTGTTACCTCAGGGTTGGGCTCCGCTCACAGCCATGATCGCATCGAAGGACGGCTGCGGAGCCGGACGCCGGCTCCGCCGGCCACCCAGCAGCAACCACGAATAGAGCAGGAGGCCGGTCACCGCACCGATCGCCAGCTTGGCGGCGCCGGGCAGGCCGCTCGGCGACACAAAGGCTTCGAGCGTGCCCGCGACGATCAGCAGCGTCGCCGCCCCCAGCGCCAGCGTCGCCGCGCGGCGCCCCGCGGCACCGAGGGCCTCGCCGCGCCGCAGGTGACCGGGGCGCAGGATGGAGCCGCCGAGCATCAGGCCGGTGCCACCGGCGATGACGATCACGCTGAGCTCGATCAGGCCGTGCGGGACGATCAGCGACCAGAACGCGAGGTCGTACCCGCCGAGGTGCACCGCGGCGGCGATCGTGCCCAGCAGCCAGCCGTTGGCGAGCAGGATCAGGGCGGTGGGCAGCCCCAGGAGGACGCCGCCCGCGAAGCACACCAGCGCGACACGGATGTTGTTCTGGATGATGAACGAGGCGGCCAGCGGCGCATCGGGCACGTTGGCCTGGATCTGCCCGCGGGCCATCTGATCGAACAGCGACTGCGGCACGAGCGTCGCGCGCAGGTCGGGGCGCAGCTCCACCGCCAGCCAGCCGGCGAGAAACCCGAGCGCCAGCAACGCGAGCGACGCCAGCACGTAGGGCCACGCGGCCCGGAACGCACGCGGCAGGCCGGTGACGTAGAAGGACGCCAGCGATGACATGCGGATGGGCGTGCCGCGGTACAGGAGGGGATGCGCGCGTGCGCACAGGGCGTTCAGGTACTCGGTGACGGGCGCCTCCGGGTGGTCGCGGCGGGCGATGGCGAGATCGCTCGCGGTGTGCCGCAGGAGGAGCCCGAACCGCTCGATGTCCTGCGCGGGAACGCCGCGCAGCCGGCCGCGGCGCGCGCGCTTCACGGCAGCCTCGAGCTCGGCCCAGCGCTGCCGGCGATCGGCGATGAACGACTCCAGCGTCACTGCCCGCGCGCCGCCAGCTGCAGATAGAGCCGCTCGAGGAACATCTCCGGCGCCCACATGCGCTCGGGCGCGCCCCAGGGCAGCTCCAGCCGCTCGTACAGCTTCGCCGCCATCTGCCCGGCCAGGTGCGCCCGCAGCTGCGGGGCGAGGCCCTGGCGGCTGAGGAAGACGCGCAGCGCGTTCTGCTCGTGGGCCCCGAGGCGCTCGATGCCGTCGATCGGCGGGCCCGCATCGGGGGTGCGCAGGATCAGGGGCAGCGGGGCGGCCACCGCGGCCAGCGAGATGTTCTGCCGCTCGCGGATCACCACGGTTCCCGCGGCGAGATCGCCGAGCCGGCGTGACAGCGGGTGAAAGAACATCACCAGCAGGCCGGCATAGAACACGCCGACATCGATGATCCGCACCAGGTTGCGCACCAGGAACGCCGCGAAGTCCGGAGCGGATCCGTCCAGACGCACCACGCGCAGTCCCATCGCCGACTTGCCGAAGGTGCGGCCACCGGTGACCGTCTCCGCCACCAGGAAATAGCCGAAGTAGACGAGAAATGCAGCGCCGGCCGCGGCTCCGACACTCCATTCCGCGCCCTGCGGCGAGGCGAACGAGCCGGCGGCGAGCACGGCGAGGACGACCGCGAAGACGAGCGCGACCGCGATCGCGTTGTCGATCAGCTGCGCCACCATCCGGCTCCCCAGCCCGGCTGTCGCATACCCCAACGGCACGTTGTCGGCCGTCTGCACCCGAAGCGTGTCCGGGGGTGGAGGGCTGCTCACGCGGCCATCGTCGCACCGCGGCGGCGGCCGCGTTACGTCATCGCGTCACGAGGCGGCGCTGCCCCGCGTTACGGACTCGGGCTCGGCGCCGACGTTGCGGGCGCGGTGCTGGTGCACGCGCTGGCGCCGACGGTGCCGAAGCCGCGGTCGATGCTGGTGCCGTCCTGCACGATGCGGCTCAGCGCCTGCGTGTACGTCGTCACGTTGCCCGCCTGGGCCGCGGCCTGCGCGGCCTTGGCGTCATTGACCGAGGACTGGATCGCCGCGATCCCCTGGTTCCACGCGGTGCCGTTCGACGGCGGCGCGCCCAGCGCCTTCAGCCGCGTGATCGTGTTCTGCAGCACGCTGACCTGGTTGCCCAGGTACGTGGCGATGGCGGGCAGATCCTTGGCGGTCGGGCTGACCAGCGATCCTGCCACGCTCGGCTGCGGCACCGCCGCGCTCGACGCGCTGCTCGACGTGCAGATGGCGTTGGCCTCGCTGATGAACTGCGCCATCGTGGTGGCGGTTGACGAGCTGCCGCACGACGCCACTGTCAGCAGCGCCAGTGGTGCGCCGAGAATCGCGGCGCAGCGACGCGCGAGACCGCCGCGCAGCGTTCTCTCCCTAGGACGGTTCGACGATCGCAACGGTTTGACCCTCCTGCACCACGTCGCCCTCACGCACGAGGATCTGCGTGACGACACCGCTGATGGGTGTGGTGATCGGGATCTCCATCTTCATCGACTCCAGGATCATCAGCGTGTCGTCCTCCTCGACCGGCTGACCCACCTCGGTGACGATCTTCCAGAGATTGCCCACGAGCTCGGCCTTGACCTCCGCCACTCGGCAACACTCCATGCTGCGGTGGCCGGCCGTGGCTCAGACCGGCCGGACGCCGTGCTTGCGCCAGGGGCGCGACAACCGCTTTGTCGATGCACCCGCGAGGGCGTCGATGATGACACGACGGGTGTCCGCCGGGTCGATGATGTCGTCGACGTACGCCCACGACGCGGCGATGTAGGGATCGATGGTTCGACGCACCGTTGACAGCAACTCGGCTCGTGCCGCCGCGGGATCGCCGGCTGCGGCGATCTGCTTGGGGAAGAGGATCTCCACCGCACCCTCGGGGCCCATCACCGAGATCTCGGCGGTTGGCCATGCGTACAGGCCGTCGGGCTCGTAGCCGCGGCCGCACATCACGTAGTAGCCGGCGCCGTAGGCCTTGCGCAGCACCACGGTGACCTTGGGAACGGTCGCCTCGCTCACCGCATACAGCATCTTCGCGCCATGCCGGATGATGCCCTGGCGTTCCACCTCGGTGCCGACGATGAACCCGGGGACGTCCTGCAGGAAGACGAGCGGCACGTTGAAGGCGTCGCAGAGCGTGATGAAACGCGCGGCCTTGTCCGCAGCGTCGATGTCGAGCGCGCCGCCCTTGATCATCGGCTGGTTCGCGACGAGCCCCACCGGCTGACCGTCGAAGCGCACCAGCGCGGTGACGATGTTGCGGGCCCATGTGGGCTTGATCTCGAACACGTGGCCGCCGTCCACCAGGCGGCGCACCACCGCGCGGATGTCGTACGCGGCACGTGGATTCACCGGCACGATGCGTTCAAGGCCGTCGACACGGCGATCCCGCACGTCGCCAGGCTCGTGCCGCGGCGGCAGCTCGCGGTTGTTCGACGGCATGAACGACAGGTACTCGCGCACCGCGGCGATGCACGCGTGGTCGTCCTCCACCTCGAGGTCGCCCACACCGCTCACGTGACAGTGGACCTGGCTGCCACCCATCGCGTGGTCGGTTGTCTCCTCGCCCGTTGCGGCGCGCACGAGCCGCGCGCCACCGAGCGCCATGCTGCTCGTCTCCTTCACCATGGGCACGAAATCGGCAAGCCCGGGGATGTACGCGGTGCCTGCCGCGCACGGTCCCATCATCGCCGCCACCTGCGGCACCACGCCGCTCATCTGCACCTGTTCGTAGAACAGCGCGCCACTGCCGGCGAACGTGCTGCCCGCCGCCTCCTGGATGCGCGCCCCAGCCGAGTCGAGCAGCCACACCATCGGCAGGCGATTGAGCAGGGCCCTGTGCCGCAGCCGCGCCACCTTCTGCTCGCCGATCATCCCCATCGATCCCGCCATCACGGTGAAGTCGTACGCGGCGCAGTACACGCGCCGGCCGTCGATGAGGCCCTCCCCCGTGACAACGCCGTCCGCGGGCGAGCGATCGGGATCGTCCCCGCCGCCGCCGAGCGAGTGCTGCTGCGCCAGCAGGCCGAACTCGCGGAAGGTCGCCCGGTCGAAGAGGAGATCGATGCGCTCGCGCGCCGTCAGCTTGTGCTTCGCATGCTGCTGTTCGACGCGCTCCACGCCGCCCATCTGCTGGGCACGTGCACGCCGCTCGGTGAGCTCCTCGCTGAGCTGTTCGAGCCCGGGAGCGCGGTCCTGCTCTTCGTCGGCGGTCGTGGTCAGCGACCCTCGAACCGCGGCTCGCGCTTCTGCAGGAAGGCGGTGATGCCCTCGCGGAAATCGTCGCTGAGGCTGACGACGGTCAGCTGCGCCTGCAGGTACTGCAGCGCGGTCTCGACGTCGAGCCCGTCGATGTCGTAGAACGCGCTGCGTCCAAGCCGCATGACCAGCGGGCTCCAGCGTGTGAGCTGCCGCGCCAGCTCGAGCGCCTGCGCGCGCACCTCACCGGCGGGCGCAACGCGATTGACCACGCCCCACTCGTGCGCGGTGTGCGCGTCGATCCGCTCCCCGGTCATGAACAGCTCGAGCGCCCGCTTCGGTCCCATGTTGCGGACCACGATCGACATGATCATCATCGGCCACAGGCCGACGCGAATCTCAGGTGTGCCGAACTGGGCGGTGTCCGCGGCCACCAGCAGGTCGCAGGACAGCGCGATGCCGAACCCGCCGGCCAGCGCGTGGCCGTTGATGCAGCCGACGATCGGCTTGCCCAAGCGCTGCATCGCGAGGAACAGCTCGACGAACAGGCCGCGCTCCTCGTGGCGGCGGGTCTCCGTCGCGTCGGCGGACATCTCGCCGAGGTCCGCGCCGGCGCTGAACGCCTTGTCACCGGCGCCGGTGAGGAGCACGACGTGCACGTCCGGGTCGTGTTTGGCCCGTTCGAAGACGGCCAGCAGCTCACGGAGCATCTCCGGGCCCACGGCGTTGCGCCGCTCGGGGCGGTTCAGGGTGATGGTGGCGACGCGGTCGCTGACGTCGTAGGCGACGTCCTGGAGGTCCAAGCCGGTGAGATCAGGCGGCGACGCCGATGATCCTCCCGTCGATCCACCCGGTCCAGCCGTTGCTGCAGATGACCCGGGCCCACGCCCCGCGCACCTCGCTCACCTGGATGGGCAGGCCCGGAGCGAGCGTCGCCACCACCGGGCCGGCGGGATCCGGTGCGGCCCAGGCGCGCAACCCCTGCGGCGGCACGCTGTGCGTGGGCACCCACGACGCCTGCGCCGGGACCGGCTGCGGAAACGGCGCCGGCTGCTGCTGGGGCTGAGGCTGCGACTGGGGCTGCGGCTGCGGCTGCGGCTGCGGCTGCGGGGTGAAGCTCGGCGCCGGCATCGGCTGCGCCGGCTGCGGCGTGGTGGACTCCGACGGACCCGCCTGGGCACTCACCCTCGCGGTTGCGGCAGCGGTGGCCACCGCCCCCAGGAGCTGTGCGGTCCGCGCCACCTCCGACGTCGCCTGGACGAAGGCATTCTTGCTGAGGCCGTCGTGGTAGATGCGGCTCTGCACGGTGACCGACGTGCCCGACCAGCCACGCTCCACCGTGCCCGTGACCCACCCCGGCCGGGCATCGAGCACCTCCTGGGCCGCGTCCTCCGATCCGCTCGCGATGGAGGCCGTGTGGCGCACGGTCAGCCGGTCGGCACCCTGTTCCTGCAGCACCACCAGTTCGACGGGAGAGCTGTTGGCAGCCACGGATCGCAACGCGAAGGCGAAGTCGGCGCCAGGCTCAGACCGCTCGCCGAGGAGCTCCAGCTCGTCGAGGGACGAGTACCACTCGCTGACGCTCTGCTTGACGTCCTCGGGGGTCATCGGGCGCATCTCCTGTGGGTCGTCATCGCTCGCGACTATACGGGACTGCTGCGAACGGCGCGGGAGCGCGTCAATGCGGGGTGAGGTGCACCGTGGCGATGAATCGGTCGAAGTCGCTGGGCGGGTTGACAGCGCCGGCTGTGCCCATGATGTAGGCGAGGTTGCCCGTGTGCACCAGCTGCACCTTGAGGTAGTCGCCGGCAAGGTTGATGACGCCCTGCAGCGACGGGTAGCCCTGGAAGGTTGCTGCGCTGCTCGACACGACGGTGCCGCCCGAGCTGTCGGCGATGCCCTGCAGGCCCTTCTGCGCGTCGAACCCGGTCCCCGGGCTGAAGACGAGCACCCCAACAACCTGGTCGATGCCCGGTCCGACGAACTCCGCGTACAGATACGGCACCTGTCCCACCGGCGTCGCCTGCGGCGCCGTGTGATTGGTGGGTGTGCCGTCGACCCGCGCCGACCAGTACTTGTCCGGGTCGGCGTAATCGACGCCGGTCGCGGCCGGCGCGGGCGCCAGGCTGGTGCTCGGAGCGGCGCTGGTGGGCGGCCTAGTGGCCGTGGGCGCGCTCCTCGAATGGGTGAGGAGAACGGCCGCGGTGCCGCCGCCACCGGCGAGGAGCACCAGCACGACGACGATCGCTGCAATCAGGGCACCGCGACGGCCCCGGCGCGGCGCCGGCGGTTTCGTGCCGAACGGGCTTGGCCGAACCGGCCCACTCGGGCCGAACGGCGTGGGTCCGCCAGGGCCCGAAATTGTTGGTGCGCCGGGACCGGGCGGTGCTGTTCCACCTTCTCTCGAGGGCGGAGTCTCAACGGCGCTCCGCGGCGAAGTCTCAGGCTCAACAGTGCTCGGCGGCGCGTTCCACCCCTGGCTGGGTGGCGCGATCTCATCGAGGCTGGGTGGCGCGATCTCATCGAGGCTGGGCGGCGCAAGCTCGTCGACACCGGGCGGCGCGAGCTCAACAAGGCTGGGCGGCGCAATCTCACCTTCACTCGTTGGCGCAGTCTCATCGAGACTCGGCGGCGCAATCTCATCGAGAGTGGGCCGCGCACTCCCATCAGGGGTTGGCGGCGCCAGCGCACCCGCGCTCGGCGGGACTTCCAGTGGAAGTGGTGGCGGTGGTGGTGGAGGGCCGGGTGGCCAAGGCGGCGGGGGCTGCTGGCTCATTTCACCTCCCTTGGGTCGGCCAGTGTAGGTCACGCGGCGGCAGCAGCGCTTCGTCGTGGACGCGACATGTGTTGGTATCGCGGGAGATCGTCGCCACCACGATCACGCCGTTTTCCGTTGCTGCGTGGAGCGTCGTTTCGCACACGCTGCTGCCGTCGGTCACCGGTTGGCGCACGTTGCAAGCGTGTTCGCGCCGTATGGTGCTGAGCTGATTGCGTGACCTCCTCGCGCGCGGTCGCGTTCACAACCGCGGCATTGACCGCACTGCAAACGGTGGGTGTTCCCGCCCAGCCCGAGGCTGATGCTTGCCGGGGATCAGCGCGGCGTCGCGTCCAGCGCCGTTGCGTTCTGCCGGCGCTCGCGGCGCAGCCGGCGGTCAAGCTCCCAGAGCTCGCCGAAGGCGCGCAGCACAACGCGCGGGTTCGCGCCCGTGGAGGACCCCGTCAGCCGCGGTGCATGCGAGACGGGCACGTCGATGATCGTGCAGCCGCGGTCGCGCGCACGCACCAGCAGCTCCGTGCTGATCAACGCTCCGTCCGACGTGAGGCCGGTACCCACGGCTCGGGGAAACAGCTTGAAGCCGCAGTTGATGTCGCGCGCGGTGCGGCCGACGCGCGCATTGACGATGGTGAAGAAGGCCCTGTTGTAGGCGCGGCGCGCGGCTGGGTCATTGCGGCGCGCGCGGTACCCGCAGACCACGGTCTTGCCCCCCCAGTGCTCGAGCAGGCGACCGAGCTCGGTGGGATCGAACTGACCGTCGCTGTCCATTAGGAAGATGGTCGAACCCCGAGCCGCCTCGAATCCTGTGCGGAGCGCGGCGCCGTAGCCGCGGTTCATCTGATGCGAGATCACGCGGACGTCCGGCAGCTCACGCGCGACCGTCTCGCAGGCTGCTCGCGTGCCATCGCGGCTGCCGTCGTCGACCACGACGACCTCGTGACTGTCGAGACCCAGCGACGCCACCACTTCGTGCACGCGGCGCACGGTGGTCGCGATCACCGCCTCCTCATTGAAGGCTGGGAGAACCGCGGACAGGCTCTCCGGCAGGCGCTCGGGCGGCATCGTCGACGGATCTCCTCGCTGCGAGCCCCGGTGGGGCGGTCACGGCACTGTACGTCGGCCCTGCGCTCCGGTGCAGCCTCCGCGCTCCGGCGGCGATCGCCAGGACCAGTGCTGTGTTGCGCACCAGGAGCAGAGCAGTGCCCGCGGGTGCCGCGGCGACGAGCTGCGGGTAGTAGCTGTTCTCGAACAGCGTTGCCAGAGCGACCGCCGCCACCGCGGCGGCGACAAGCGCATCACCCGAGGCCCATGCGATGGCGCCCGCGGGGACGAGCCACGCGACGAACTGCGGTGAGAAGAGCGTGGACGCGAGCAGAAACCCGCCGACCGATACCACCCAGGCCGCGCCGAGATCCCTCCGCGCGCGCACGTGCGCCACGGCCCACACGGTGAGGGCGAGCGCCGCCAGCTGCATCGCGGGTGCGACACCGCCTGGGACGTGCCCGAATCGCTGTGCGCCCGCGCTGCTGAACGCGGGCTCCACCGTGAAGAGGCGGACGAACGAGCCCACGAAGCTCTCGATTTGCCAGCCGACGGCGCCACGGAATGACACCACCTGCTCGAGGCCGGCGACGCCGCCCAACGCGAGCCATGACGCCAACAGGACCGCGGTGCACGCCAAACCCGTGACGATGTACTTGCGCCGATCACCCGGAGCGAGGATCGGAAGCACGAGCAGCGCCACCGGCAACGGCCAGAGCTTGAGGCCGATGGCGAGCACCATGCAGACGGCGGCGAGCCGAGGTTTCGCGCGCAGTGACGCGACGATGGCGCCGGTGACGAGCGCCACAGTCAACAGGTCGAGGCGAACAACAAAGAGCGCGAGCAGCAGGGTGTTGACGGTCAGGTACCAGAGCGCGGTTTCGCGCGACCAGCTTCGCCACAGCAGCACCGCCACGGAGGCTTCGGCGATCAGCGATATGACGATGATGGTGACCGTGAACGCGTGCTCATCCGGCGTCGTCAACGCCAGGAGCTTCACCAGGGCCACGAGCACGGGCGGATACTCGACGGGAAAGTCGCCGTACGGACGGCCAGCGGCGTGGCCGATGGCAAAGAAGCGATCGGCATCGATGAGCCTGCCCTGCCTCACCGCGACCACGAGCACCGTGATGCGGAACGCCGCCAGCACGAGCAGAGCCGCAAGGACAAGGCGGCGCGACAGGGGCCGCAGCAACGCGGCGCTCGCGACTCTTTGGAGACTGCGGCTCATCCTCATGCCGCACTCTGCGCGGCCGCGACCCGGGCGGGGCGGCGACGGCGCGATTGTCGCAGTGGCGCGACATTGCCTGAGTTTCAGGGCTGTCGTGACCTGGAGACGAGAGGATCCAAGACGAGAGGCCCCGACAGGAATCGAACCTGCGACACAAGGTTTAGAAGTCGTGCCCACGGCTGGAAAAATGCCGATTTGTATTGAGAAATAAGGCTTTCGTCCGCCACGCGCCGCCGCGATAAGTTGTAGAATAGGTTGTAGTGTTTCCCGATCGGAGGTGGCCACAGTGGCGCGGCAGCGGGGCAGACGCGGCACCATCTCAGTCGTTCGTCGCCCGGACGGGATCTGGGCAGCGACGTGGACACGGCTCCGCTCTCAGGGCGGCGACGGCGGGCGCAGCTGGCACTACGGGCGTTCCGCGTCTGACGCGATCAGCGTGGCCGAAAAGGCACGCAGTGAGTGGCTGCAGCGCCCGAGCGAAGTAGCGACGACGCGCGACCAGCGCCAACTCACAGTCGGACGGTGGATCGAGCGGTGGTGGACAGCCGAAGGCGCACATCCGCGGCGCTGGCGTCCCAGTACGGCCGCGCGGGCGCGGTCGCTGCTCGCCGGCGGCAACGAGGCGATGGCGCAGTTCTTCAAGCTGCGGCTCGCCGAGGTCGCACCTGCGCACGTGAGTGCGCTGCTCGCACGCGTCATGGAGCGAAAGAAATGGAGCGCCCGGACGGCGCGGCACCTACGATCGGTGGTGAGGACTGCCTTCACCGACGCGCAGGCTGCCGGTGTGATGCGTCAGGCAAACCCGGCGGCGCAGCGGAGTGTGTTGCTGCCGCCGCTCGTGGAGAAGCAGCTGGCGATCCTCGAGGGCGAGGAGCGGGAGGTCTTCTTGAGGGAATGCCTGCGAACAGAAGGCGGGACGCCGGTGCACCCGCTGGGCGACCTGTTGGCGCTGTCTCTCTTGCTGGGATGGCGACCGGGTGAGGCGCGAGCACTTCGTTGGTCATCGGTGAATCCCCGAGCGAAAACGGTGACGATCGAGCGGACCGTGACAATGGCGAAACCTGAGGCGAAGCGCCGGATGGGAACCGGACCGACGAAGAGCGCGGCCTCGAAGCGGACGCTGCGAGTCAGTGCTGAGGCGATGCGCATCTTCGTGGCCCGCGCCA
>DASUWI010000058.1:0-14002 GCA_036378495.1 Candidatus Dormiibacterota bacterium | reverse complement strand
GGGCCCGCAGCCGGCGACGACGGCGCGGGCCGCGGCCCCGCTGGTGGACGACGGCCCGGGCGTCGGCGGGCTGGCACTGATTGCGCTGGCGGCGGCGCTCGTGACCGGCACGGTGTTTGCAGTGCTGGCGGCCGTGGCGGGCCGCCGCTCCCAGCCACCGGAGGCGAGAGCGGGTGCCTAGGCGAGCGCGGATCGCCCGGCTCACCGCGATCCCCGTCGCGCTGCTGGCGGCGCTGCTGCTCCCCGCCGCGGCGGCCGGCCAGTCGCCGTACCCGCAGGCGACATTCTCAGCGCAGGGCTTGAGCATCATGCGTACGACCGCGTCGACGCGCATGACGGCCGACGACAACCTCCCGTCGCGCGGCTTCGGCGGACCGTCGTCGATGCTGGTGGATCCCGCGAACCCGCGGGTGATCGTGGCGGCGACGACCGAGCTTCGTGGCCGGGCGTGCAAGCTGCTCCGTTCCGACGACGCGGGTCAGACGTGGCACATCCTCAAGGCGTCGCCGTCACCCAGCGCATTCCCGTACTGCATGACTCCGGGCGACGCCGGCACGTCGCAGTCGGTCATCGCATGGGGCAGTCACGGCGTCCTGTACTACGCGATGGCCGGGTACAACTACGCGGAGCAACAGAGCCAGGCGCACTGGAGCGTCGTGCTGTCGCGCTCGACCGACCTCGGCGACAGCTGGACGTCCACGGTCGTCGACAACAACCGCACATCGACGAGCGACACGCCGCCCAGCGACTTCGGCGTCACCGGTCTCGCGGTCGACACGTCGGGACCACAGGACGTCGTGTACGTCGGGTGGATGAAGGAGTACCCCACGGCCGCGTCACCCTCGCCCCTCGTCGACGGCGAGGTCGACGTGGCCGCCTCCACAGACGGAGGGTCGAGCTTCGGCAAGGCCGTCAACCTCAACACGTTCTCCCACGTGACGGTGACCGTCGCCGGCACCGCGTACCCGCTCATCGGGATGAGCTATTTCGGCAACCCGTTCATGGCGGCGCACGACGGCAGCGTGATCGCCGTCATGGGCGCGCAGTTCACATCGGCGAACGCCCCGCAGGGGAATGCGTTCGATACCGCCGATCCGCTGCCGCAACTGGTGGCGCGATCCACCGACCATGGGCAGACGTGGGCGGTGCAGGCACTGGGGCCACCGACGTTCACTGCCAACGGCGGTGGCACGGGTGCGCAGACCGGCATCGGCTGGACCCCGAAGGGCGGCAAGCAGGGAACCTACGTGGCGGCCTACGCGGTGGCGCCCTCGACGGCGTCGACGTCGGGCAATCAGCAGGTCGCCGTGCAGCGATCCACCGACGGCGGCCACAGCTGGACCGATCCGGTGATCATCAACGACTACGACCTCAGCCAGGCATTCTCCAGCTTCTATCCGCAACTCGACGTGGCGCCCAACGGCCGCGTCGACGTGGTCTGGGACGACAACCGCTCCCAGACCAATGACCACTTCCAGGTCTATTACACGTACTCCACGGATGGCGGGGCGACGTGGGCGCACAACGTTCAGGTGACCGATCGGCCGATCAACTGGGACTTCGGCATCAGTTACAACGGCGACATTCGCCAGCCTCCGGGGGTGGCTTCGGCCAACCAGTACGCGGCCGTCGGCTGGTCGGATCCGCGGCTTGCGAACAGCAACACGCAGACCCAGGACGACTACGGCGCCATCGTGCAGTTCGACACCATTCCGTCGACGACGTCGCCGGTGTGGCCGATCATCGTCGCCGTGGTGGACGGTGTCGCCACGGCGGCGATCGTCGCCGGGCTCGCGATCCTGGTGGCCAGACGGCGGCGCGCTCGTGCCGGCGAGCGGGAGGCGGTCGGCTCGAGATAGGCGGCGCGTCACCTCCCTCATTCGCGCACCGTTCCGAGCGCGGGTTCGGCCGGCACCACCGCAGCGTCCGCAATCCGCCCGTCGCTCAGGCGGACCACGCGGTCGGCCGCAGCCGCCACGGACTGATCATCGAGGAGCAGCTGCGGCCCCAGATCGACGACCACCGCTGGCGGCCGCGGCCACGCCCACGACGGCTGCGTGCCTGGCGTCGGCTACTGGTCGAGCTGCTGCGCTGATCAGCGGCGCCCGACCGGGCGCCGAGAGCGCGGCCGCCGCCCGGGCGGCCGGCCGTTCCCAGCGGTCTCGAGCTCCAGCTCGGACTGCTTGCCGTCGAGCACACCGTCGAGGCGGCGGCGCAGGTCGGTGAGGCGATCGCGCAGCTCCGCGGCGCGCTCGAACTCGAGATCCCGAGCGGCGCGCAGCATCTCCTTCTCCACGTCGCGCGCCAGCCGCAGCAGCTCGTCCGGCGGCAGCCCCGCCGACTCCTGGAAGGCGACCGCCCGCAGCGACGCCTCCTCGCGCCGCGACTCCAGCTGGTACACCGCCTTGACGATCGACTGCGGCGTGATCCCGTGCTCCTGGTTGAACGCCACCTGCAGGGCGCGGCGGCGATCGGTCTCTGCGATGGCGCGGCGCATGGCGTCCGACACGTTGTCGGCGTACATGACCACGTGTCCCAGCACGTTGCGGGCGGCACGGCCGATCGTCTGGATGAGCGAGCGGTAGCCGCGCAGGTAGCCCTCCTTGTCGGCGTCGAGGATGCCGATGAACGACACCTCGGGCAGGTCGAGGCCCTCGCGGAGCAGGTTGATGCCGACAAGGACGTCGAAAACTCCCAGGCGCAGATCGCGGATGATCTCCACGCGCTCCAGCGTGTCGATGTCGCTGTGCAGGTAGCGCACCTTGATGCCGGCCTCGCGCAGGTAGTCGGTGAGGTCCTCCGCCATCTTCTTGGTGAGCGTCGTGATCAGGCAGCGCTCGTGACGCGCGATACGCTGCCGCAGCCGCGCGATCAGGTCGTCGATCTGCCCCTCGGACTTCTTCACCTCGACCGTGGGGTCGACCAGGCCGGTGGGGCGGATGATCTGCTCCACCACCTGCGCCGCGTGCTCCTCCTCGTACGGTCCCGGGGTGGCGCTCGTGTAGACGATCTGGCCCACCATCGAGTCCCACTCGGCGAAGGTGAGCGGCCGGTTGTCCAGCGCCGACGGCAGGCGGAAGCCATACTCCACCAGCGGGATCTTGCGGGCGCGGTCGCCCTTGTACATGCCATCTATCTGCGGCACCGCGACGTGCGATTCGTCGACCACGATCAGCGCGTCGTCGGGCATGAAGTCGAGCAGGCAGAAGGGCCGCTGGCCTTCAGCGCGCGCGGTGAGGTGGCGCGAGTAGTTCTCGATGCCGGCGCAGGTGCCGGTCTCGCGCATCATCTCCATGTCGAAGTTGGTGCGCTGCCGCAGCCGCTGCGCCTCGAGCAGGCGGCCGCGCAGCTCCAGCTGGCCGACGCGCTCGTCGAGCTCGTTCTGGATCAGCTCGAGCGCATCCTTCATCTGCTCGGCCGGGGTGACATAGTGCGATGCCGGGAACACGGTCACGTCGTCGCGCTTGGTCAGGATCTCACCGGTCAGCGGGTCGAACTCCTTGATGCTCTCGACCACGTCGCCGAAGAACTCGATGCGCGTCGCCACCTCCTCGTACGCGGGCTGCACGTCGACCACGTCGCCGCGCACACGGAAGCGGGAGCGGCCGAAGTCGATGTCGTTGCGCGAGTACTGCAGGTCGGCGAACTTGCGCAGCACGATGTCGCGCCGCCACGACTCCCCCACCTTCAGGGTGATCGACTCGCCGATGTAGTTCTCCGGCGAGCCGATGCCGTAGATGCACGAGACGGACGCGACCACGACGACGTCGCGCCGCGTCAGGAGCGCGCGTGTTGCGCTGTTGCGCAGGCGGTCGATCTCGTCGTTGCGCGTGGAGTCCTTCTCGATGTAGGTGTCGGTGCGCGGGATGTAGGCCTCGGGCTGGTAGAAGTCGTAATAGGACACGAAGTACTCCACCGCGTTGCGGGGGAAGAACTCGCGGAACTCGGCCCAGAGCTGCGCCGCCAGCGTCTTGTTAGGCGAGAGCACCAGCGTGGGGCGCTCCTGGGCCGCGATGACGTTGGCCATGGTGTACGTCTTGCCCGAGCCGGTGACGCCGAGCAGTATCTGCTCGCGAATACCGGCGCGAATACCGTCGTTGACGCGGTCGATGGCGCGCGGCTGATCACCGGCAGGCGCGAAGGGAGCGACGAGATCGAAGACGGCCACGATCCGAGTGTATCCGGACGCCGGACGGACAAAGCGCTGTGCCGGCTGGCGCCCGCGGGGACGCCCGGCGGAGAATCCGTGGAGACGGAAGCGTCGCCGCCGGGGGCAGCGTGGACCGTGGATGGAGACAGCCGCCCGATCAACACCGCAAGCTCCACTCGAAATCGCGCGGAACGGCCTCGCGCGGCGGCGGGCTAGTCGTGGGGCAGACGTGGGACGCCAACCCCGTTCACGACGCCGGCGATCCGGGCCGGATCCGCCAGGCGCGAATCGCATCGAGAGCGTCGCTTGGGAGTACCGGCAGCACGCCAACGCGATCAACGAAGCGATGGACGAGCTGCTGCGGACCCGGAGCGGAGACGGTGCCCAAGCCTTCCATGCCATGTGGCAGGCGGGCGGCGCCCAGCCGGGGCCGGCGCACGTGCTCGGCATCCTCACCCCTGACCAGTTCGAGGTTGTACCGCCGGATGCGGACGATTCCGGTGAATGCGACGGTGGCGCGTCGACCGGGGGCGACGGCGGCAGCGATGAGACGAGTCGCTGAGGGCGGGCAGCGGTGTCGTCAGGGCCATTGGCGACCGGGTCAGCATCAGCGATCGCCCAGGACCATCGGGGGCGACTCAGTCGTTGCCGACACGTCGACTTTGCACGACGAGAGAGTGTCGACGTACGTCGTCCGATCGTGACAGATGCGGAACCGTCGGCAGTGCAATCGGAATCCGCGTGTGGCGACATGAACCTCGTAGCGCGCTTTTGGGAGCACGCGCATCCGTCCCGCTGGTTCTCTGGGCACCGTTGTCGAGTGCTACCAGAAGCCCGCGGAAGGGTATGCCGTGGACCTCGAGGTACCGGATCCATCTGGACGTCGCACATCCTCAGCTACGCCGGGGATCGCTGCGTTCGCAGGCAGGGAGGCATCGCAGGTCATCGCCAACCCCACTCAGAGGTTCACTCAGGCTGACGGCGCGGCGGTGTTCGTCCAGAAGGTCGCCGGCAAATTCAACGTTGTGGTCCGAGGGCAGCACGGCGTGATCACCAACCTGAAGTCGATCAGTCAACGATCCTTAGACCGTCTCGCCACAAGGTACGGCTGGAGGCCATCTTGAGAATTGCCTACGATCCGGCCGCAGATGCAATGCATGTGCAACTGGTCGCAGGCAGCCCATCCGGCGGACGTGGGGAAACATGGGTCGACGACAATGGCGTAATCGTTGATACCGACATTGACGGTAACCCGCAGGGGTATGAGTTTCTGAGCGTCCGGACCCGAGGCGTGCCGATCGACACACTCCCGGAACAAGTAGCCAACGCAGTTACGGAATTCATCACCGCCGGCTCACTGGACTCCACGCGCTATATTGAGCGCGAGTATCCTTGATTCCCACGTCAAGCTCGCGCATCACGAACTCGCGGCCGCGCGCAGCGAGGTCCGCGGCAAATGTGTCGTCCTCGAGCACGCGTGACCCTCGAATCCGCGTGGCCGGGGCAAGTGGAAGCCGTTCCAGCGATTGGGGTATGACGTAAACACCGAAGGCGGACGCGCAAGAGCTGCTACGAATATGATCGATCAGCTTCGAGTGAAAGCGATCGCTCAGGACCATGGGTGCCGGCTCAGTCCTATCGACGCGTCCGGCGTTGAGCGACGAGAGAGTGCCGACGGACGGCGTCGAGTGCTACCGGAAGCCCGCGGAACGGTATGCCGTTGACCTCGAGGTGCCGGATCCATCGCAGTTCATCGGAATCGACTTCGAGAATGTCATCCTCGTCCCCCACCAATTGGAGATCGTCGAGCAGCACGTGCCCCGTCCCGGCGAGGAAGGCGACAACGAGGCGGCTTCCACAGAAACCGCTGACTGAATCGAAACGCCGTCAGACGAGCACCGCCGCATATGCCTGCTGCAGCAGTGTGCCGACGACGTCCCAGGAATGCTCGCGCATCACGAACTCGCGGCCGCGCGCAGCGAGCTCAGCGGCAAATGTGCCGTCCTCGAGCACGCGCAGGCACGCACGGCGCAGCGCCTCCGCGTCGTCCTCCTCCACGAGGAGGCCGCCCTCGCGCACGGCATCGCGAACGCCAGTCACGTCGTAACCCACCACGGGTGTCCCCCGGGCCTGGGCCTCGAGCGCCACGAGACCCAGACCCTCGTATCGCGAGGGCATGAGCAGCACGCTGGCCCGCGCCAGCTCGCGCGCGAGGGTCGCGTCGTCGACACGTCCGAGCACGGCAATGCGGTCGCAGCCCTCCGCCGCCTCGCGCACCGCCCTCTCCAGCCGGCCGCCACCGACCACGGCGGCGGACCACTCGGGCCGCTGTCCGACCACGCTGCGCATCAGCTCCACCGCAGTGAGGACGCCCTTCTCGCGCTCCAGCCGGCCGGCGAACAGCATCCGGCCGGGCTCGCGCGCGCCGGGGTCCAGCGCAGGCAGATCGATGCCCGGCGGCACCACCTCCACGCGGCCGGCGGGAACGCGCATGGCGAGCACGGCGTCTGCCGTCGACCTGGAAACCGCGAGCACGCGCTGCGCGCGCCGGTATGCCGCGCCCTCGACGGGGGCCAGCACGCGCCGCGGGTCACTGGGCACGTGCGCCTGGCGGTACGTGTGATGCGCCGTGTACACCACGGGAACGGGGAGCCGGCGCAGCAGCAGCACGCCGCCGGGGCCGCCCTGCACGTGCACGACGTCGGGATGACCGCGCGCCATGACGCCGGGGTGCCGGTTGACCCAGAGCGAGAAGTCCAGCGGCGCCCGGCCCGTGACGTTGGGAAACTCGACCGCGTGCTCGCCGCGGCCGGCGATGGTCTCGGTGTCAACGCCACGCGCCTGCAGCGCCCTGCGCATGCCGCGCAGCACCACCCCCTGGCCACCGAGCGGCGGCTCGTCGTCGTACGAGACGAAGGTCACGTGCACTAGCGCTGGCAGTGCGTGCAGTACACGGTGGTGCGTCCCCCGACGACTGTGCGCCGCAGCGTCGCGCCGCAGCGGAAGCAGGGCTCGCCGCCCCGGCCGTACACCTGGAGCGCCTCCTGATGATTGCCCCGCGCGTTCCAGACGTCGCGATAGTCGTCGACGCTGCTGCCGCGGTTTGCGATGGCACCGCGCAGGGTCGCCTGGATGGCGCCGTGGAGCGCTCTGAACTGCGCGCGTGTGACGCGATGGCAGCGGCGCGTGGGGCGCACCCCCGCTGCGAAACAGGCCTCGTCGATGTAGATGTTGCCCAGCCCCGCCACGCGCCCCTGATCCAGGAGCGCTGCTTTCAGCGTGCGCGTGCTGCGGTGCAAGAGCCGGCGCAGCTCGGCCGGCGTGAACGCGTCCGACAGCGGTTCGACGCCCAGCGGCGGCAGCACCCGCGCGTCCTCGAGCGCCGCGCGCGATCCGTACGCGAGGCGCCCGAACCGGCGGGTGTCGTCGAAGCGGAGCTCGCGGCCGTCGTCGAGGCGGGCGCGGAGATGCGTGTGCCGTGCCTCGGGTTCGGCGCCGTCGCAGACCACGAGGTGGCCGGTCATGCCCAGGTGCACTATGAAGTCGTCACCGCTGTCCATGCCCAGCAGAATGAACTTGCCGCGGCGGTCGACGCTGCTCACGCGCTGGCCCGCGATGACCGCGGAGAACACGTCGGCGGGCGGCGTGCGCAGCACGTCCGGACGTGACACCTGCACCGCGTCGATGCGCCGGTCCACCAGCTCCCGGCGCAGGTCGCGGGCAACGGTCTCGACCTCGGGAAGCTCGGGCACGCTCCGCTCAAGCAGCGCGGCCGGCGAGCACGGGCGTCATGTCGCCCCAGTTTTCCCCGACCTTGACATCAACATCGAGCGGCACCGCGAGCTCTGCGGCGCCGGCCATCGCCGTGCGCAGCAGCGGCACCAGCCGCTCGACCTCCTCGACAGGAGCTTCGAGCAGCAGCTCGTCGTGCACCTGCAGCAGCATGCGCGAGCGCAGCTGTGCCTCGCGGATGGCGGCGTCGACGCGGATCATGGCGCGCTTCATGATGTCGGCGGCAGCGCCCTGCATCGGCATGTTGACCGCCATGCGCTCGGCGGCGCCGCGGATCTGGCGGTTGGCGGCGCGGATGTCCGGCAGGTAGCGGCGGCGGCCGGTGAAGGTCTCCACCCAGCCGTACTGGCGCGCGTGGTTGCGCACACCCTCCAGGTACCTGGTCACCTCGGGGAAGTTGGCGAAGTACGCGTCGATGAACGCGCGCGCGTCCTCCTGGCTCATGCCGGCGCCGCGCGCCAGGCCGAAGTCACTGAGGCCGTAGACGACGCCGAAGTTCACCATCTTGGCGATGCGGCGCATGTCCGCGGTCACCGCCTCGGGCGCCACGCCGTACACCTCGGCGGCCGTGCGCCGGTGGATGTCCTCGGCGCGACGGAATGCCTCGATCAGCTCGGGCTCACCGGTCACGTGGGCCAGCACACGAAGCTCGATCTGCGAGTAGTCGGCGCTGACCAGCGTCTGCCCGCGATCCGCGTGGAACGCGCGGCGGATGCGCTGCCCCCATTCGGTGCGGATGGGGATGTTCTGCAGGTTGGGATCCGCGGACGACAGCCGCCCGGTGGTGGCGACCGCCTGGTTGAACGACGTGTGGATGCGCGAGTCCGCCGAGCACAGCAGGGGCAGCGAGTCCACGTATGTGCTCTTCAGCTTGGTCAGCTGCCGCCATTCCAGGATCGTGTCCACCACCGGGTTCTCGCCGCGCAGCGCCTCGAGGGTGTCCGCGTCGGTGCTGCGCCCGGTCTTGATGCGCCGTCCCGGCGCCAGCCCGAGGTCGTCGTAGAGGAAGCGGGCCAGCTGCTGCGTGCTCCCCGGGTTGAACGTGTAGCCGGCAGCCTCGCGCAGCTCCTCCTCGATGGCGGCGATGCGCTCGTGCAGCTCGCGGCTGATCGACCCGAGCAGGTCGCAGTCGACGGCCACGCCGCGCATCTCCATCGCGGCGAGGATCGGCACCAGCGGCAGCTCGAGCTCGTCGTGGAGCGGGCGGGCACCGAGTGCGTCCATCTGGCGCGCGACGGCGCCGGCGACCGGGTCGAGCAGCCCCACCCACGCACCGTAGTACTGCGCCAGCGCGTCCTCGGGCACGGCGCCGAGCTCACGCTTGGCGCGGCCGCTGCCCAGCAGCGTCTCCTCCTCGTCGAGCGCGATGCCGCAGAGGTCGTGCGCGAGGACGGGCAGTGACGGCACCCGCAGGCGCTGATTGCTGACGTACGCCGCGAGCTGCACGTCGAACGAGAGACCGCGGAGCTGCACGCCACGGCGCTGCCACGCGAGCAGCTCGCGCTTCAGGTCGTATCCCCGCAGCGGAAGCGCTTCGTCTTCGAGCAGCTGCGCGAGCGGCCCGAGGGCGGCGCCGGCCTCCCCCAGGGGCACGTAGTAGGTGACGCTGCCGTGGAACGGCGCCAGCGCGAGGCCGACGGCATCGCCCGTGCGCGCCGCGCCGGTGACCACACTGCGGAGGTCGACGCCCCCGGATTGACGCAGGCGTTCCGCGGCTTCGGCGGCAGCGTGGGCATCGCGGACCACGATCACCTCGGTGTCGGGCAGGCGCAGCCCCGGTGGCGGCGCGGCCTCGACACGCTCGCCCAGGGGCAGCTGCGGCTGCGCAGAGGGTGCCGCCGGCGGCGCGGCCGCTCCGTCCTCTTCCTCGCGTCCCGGGAGCCGAACCAGCAGCGAGCGGAACTCGAGGCGGTCGAAGAGATCGCGCACACGCTGCTCGTCGTAGTGATACAGACGAGCGGCCTCGATCTCGAGCGGGATGTCCATGTCGACCGCAATCGTCGCTGTGCGCTTGCTCAGCAGCGCCTGCTCCTCGTGGCCCTCCAGCGCCTTGCGCACGCGACCCTGCGGCATCGACGGGATCGCAGCCAGGATGTCCTCCACCGTGCCGTACTGCTGCACCAGCTGCAACGCGGTCTTCTCGCCGATGCCCGGGATGCCCGGAATGTTGTCCGACGCATCGCCCTGCAGCGCCTTGAAATCGACGACCTGGGGCGGATCGAACCCGTACCGCTCGTGCACCTTGTCGAGGTCGTACACGATGGTGTCGGTGAGGCCGCGGCGGCTGGCGAACACGCGCACGTGTTCGTTGACCAGCTGCAGCACATCGAGATCGCCCGTGAGGATGATCACGTCGAGACCGGCCTGCGTCGCCTTGCGCGACAGCGTGCCGATCACGTCGTCCGCCTCGAAGGTGGGCACCTCCACGATGGGAATGCCGAGCGTCTCGATGATCTCGCGGCTCCACGTGAACTGCGGCACCAGCTCGGGCGGTGGCGGCTTGCGCTGCGCCTTGTACTCGGCGAACTCACCGTGGCGGAACGTCGGTCCGGGCGGATCGAACGCAGCGATGGCGTAATCGGGATGGTGGTCGTTGAGCGCCTTGAACAGCATCGACGTCATGCCGTATGCGGCGTTGGTCATCTCGCCACGGCTGTTGCTCAGCGCCGGCATCGCGTGGAACGCTCGGTAGACCAGGTTGTGGCCGTCGATCAGCAGCAACGTTTCGCGCGCCATCCACAGGTATGGTACCCAGGGCAATGACCGCTCAAGAGCGCCCCACGACAGGCGCGCAGCCGCAGGTGCGGCTCGAGCTCGACCGCGCCGACATCGGCTTCTCAGCGGCGCATTTCAGCGTCGTCGGAGGCCGCGCCGAACGCCTGCACGGGCACAACTACCGGGTGCGCCTGCAGGTGCGAGGATCGCCGGCTCCGGACGGCACGCTGATCGACTTCGCCGTCCTCAAGCGCGCGCTGCGCGAGGCGTGCGCGGAGCTCGACGAGCGCACGCTGCTCCCGCTGCAGAGTGAGCGCGTCGAGGTGCGCACCGACGGCGAAGATGTCTACGTCGCTGAGGGTTCGCGGCGATTTCGCTTTCCCCGCAGCGACATTTGCCTGCTGCCGATTCCCAACACCACGTGCGAGGCGCTCGCGGCATACATGCTGAGCGCGGTGCGAGATCGCCTCGGTCCGCTCCCTGTGAGCCTCGCCCTGTCCGTAGAGGAGACGCCTGGGCAGGGCGCCACCGTCGCAGAGTGAGCGTTCGCCAGTACCGAAGGGGGGCGCGTCCGCGGCGGCTACCCGGCGGAGGCAGCGGTATCATCCGAGAATGGCCGAGCTGATCGAGATGACGGTCGACAGCATCCGGGTCCACATGCCGACCGGCCAGCATGTTGTGATCCTCAAGGAGAAGTCGGCTGAGCGCTACCTGCCGATATGGATCGGCATCAATGAAGCCAACGCCATCGCGCTCAAGATCACCGGCATCACACCGGAGCGACCCATCACGCACGATCTGCTTGCCAACGTCCTCAGCGCTGTTGATGTCACAGTGGAGCGCATCGTTGTGACATCGCTGAGCAACGAGGTCTTCTACGCCCGGATCCTCGCGCGCTGCGATGGCCGCTCGCTGGAGATAGACTCGCGGCCGTCGGATGCGATCGCGGTCGCCGTCCGGGTGGGCGCCGGCATCTTTGTCGCCGACGAGGTGCTGGACAAGGCCGGTGTGCTCCCCGAGCCCGATAAGGAAGGCGACCAGGTCGAGATCGACCCGGCCAGCATCGAGCGCCTCGCCAAGGTGCGCGACTGGGTCAACGAGCTCAACCTCCCCGACCTCGGCACCGGCGCGTCCGAGAGCTGACGGTCGCCGCCCGTAGGGGCGACGCGCCCCTCGACGTCATCCCTCGGCTGTCATCCGAAAAGGCTCCAAAACGCGGGGTCCTCGAAGCCGAGACGCCACGCTGCCACGCCGCCCAGGCCCAGCTGGTGGGCCAGGCCGATCTTGCGTTGCAGGCTGTCGGCGTCGTCGAAGTAGGTGATCGTGCCGGCGTCGCCCGAGACGACGTACGGCGTCTGCGCGCCGAAGTCGTAGTCCACGCGCGCTCCGGACGCCTGCAGCGCCGACAGAACGTCGCCGTACGAGGCTGTCGAACCAGACCCGTTGGTCCAGGCGCGGCCGTACAGAGGGATGCCGAGCAGCGTGTGTCCCGCTTGCAGCCCGGGCAGCGTGTAGGTGAGCTCCCCCTTCACCCAGTCGAGCCCGGCCACGGGGCCGGGGCTGCTGCCTTCGCCGTGCTCGTCGTAGGCCATGACGTCGAGGAAGTCGGCGGCGCTACCGAGGGCGGGCACGTCATAGGCCGCCGAATACTGATTGACGCCCGTGCTCCCGTGGGGAACCACGTCGACGGTGAGCTGCACCCCGTGACCGTGCAGCGCAGCTGCAAGTGACTTCACGAAGGCGGTGAAGGCGTCCTTGTCCACGGCGTGCATGCCCTCAAAGTCGAGATTGACGCCCGGGAACCCGCCGTCGACGACGCTCTGGACGACCGTGCTCACCAGCGCGGACACCGCTTGCGGGTTCTTCAGCAGGCTGTCCGTGCCGTCGGCGTCCTGGGCGTCGTTGGCGAGGTTGGGCCACAGCGGCAGCCGCACGCTGCGGGCGCGGTCGACGGCCGCCGCATCGGGGGTCCCGACGATGCTGCCGTCCGGCTCCGCCTGCCATCCGGTGGCGGACACCCAATCGAGGACGCTCTGGTGATGGGCGAGCGACGAGTTCGATTCCGACGAGTTGACGACGAACGCCACCACGTTGGTTCCGGCCACGACCGGTGACGCCGGGCTAGTCACGCGGCGCAGCTCGCCCTTCGCGATCCCCGCGAGAGTGAGGTGCACCGCGCCGCCGAGGTGCGATCCGCGCGCGGTGGTCAGGCCGGCGGGCAGGTCGACGGCGTCCGGAGGCGAGCCGGACCAGCTGAGGCGCACGTGCGTCGGGTCGCGCCAGGTCAGGCTGGCGCCGGGCAGCGCTGCCGCAACCGCCGACGGCTCCGGCGGGTCATCGAACACGCCGTCGACGACGACGCCGGCATCCGGGTCGATGTGCGCCGCGAACATCGCCGAGGTGGGCGGGATCACGCTGAAGTCGAGGCTGATCCCCTGGGCCCGTCCGGCAATCGAGATGCTGAGGTGATGGTGTGACCCGAGGGGCAGCGGCGATGTCGACGCGACGACATCGGAGCCGGCGACTGTGAAGCTCAGCGCGCGGCTGTCCACCTGGCCGGTGACGTCCTGCTGGCGCATGGGCTTTTCCGCGTGGAGGCGGAGGTCAAGCGTGGGCGGCACCTGGTCGAAGCCGGGGGTCAGCGTGTCGCCGCCGGAGGAGACGGAGATGAATCCGTACTGCGGCGGCGAGTCGCCGAAGGGGAAACCGCAGGCGGTCAGGACGGCGGCAGCGGCCGTGGCCGCGCAGACCACCCGGTAGCACATTGGCGATCCAGTCTACGGGCGCCTCCCGCCATGGCAGCGGGCGCGGCGGCTGCGCTAGCGAACGGTGATCGCCAGCGACACCCTGAACGAGGCCTGCGCCGAGCCCGGGTAGTTGGCCGGCACTGACGCGACGACGTGAAAAACCGTGCCGGGCGCCGTTCCTGCGGGAATCGTCAGTGTCTCGGCGCCGGAAGCCGTCGCGGGGCCCTGGGCGATGGAGTTCTGCTGTCCTCCCTCCGGCTGTTCCACGCCCGGGGCGGCCGCCCTGTTGGGGACGGAGAGGGACGACGCCGACAGCCCGCTGACGCTCAGACAGGGCGCCACCGGCACGGGAGGCACGGTGGCGGCGGCAGCCCCAGGCACGCCGATCGCTTGCGAGGGGACGGTCAGCACGGCGTAGATCTGGATCGCCGTCCCCGCTGCCGCCGACTCCTGGCTGGCCGACAGCAGCAGCTCCTGACCGGGGCGGCTCGGGTCGGCGGCGCTCACGCGGTACGCGAACGCTGAGCCGCCGCTCTGCGCCGCCGCCGGGCAGCCGGAAGGAGTGGCCACCGCGCTCGCCTGGCCGCCACGGTTCGGC
>DASUWI010000057.1:0-17088 GCA_036378495.1 Candidatus Dormiibacterota bacterium | reverse complement strand
CGGCGTCCACCACGCGATAGCCGTCGCCGGTGCTGGCCGGGACGATGATGTGCGCGGGATCCGCCTCGGCGACGGTGGCGCGAACGCGATACGACGAGTCGTAGTCGAAGTACGCAGGGACGTGGTCCGGGGTGCGCTGCGTCACGGGCAGCGGCGACTGCGGGTGCCCGAGAAAGAGCCGCTCTCGCGTGTCCCGCCACACGGCCCATGCGTGCTCCGGGTGTGGATCCGCGCGCACCGCGGCGTAGAGCTCCGAGATGCGGCGCCGCCAGTCGAGCAGCTCCAGCCGTTTCCCGCCCGCGTCCGTCATGAGAATTTGGTGCGCGGCCGCGTCTGTGTCACGCCATCGACGCTGAGGTCGCAGCGCTCGTTGTAGAAGCAGAGGAGGCCGGCGATCTTCTGTGCCTCGGGCAGCGGCGCCCGGTACATCCAGACGACGTCGCGGTGGACACGCACACCCGTGTCCACCGACCAGTAGGACGCCTCCCCCTTGTACGCGCAGTGCGTGTGACGGGCGGAGGGATGCAGCAGGTCGAGCCGCGCGTCGGTCAGCGGCAGGTAGTAGCGCGGCGGCAGGTGCGTCTCGAAGAGGATCCGCGGCCGGCGCGATTCCGCGACCGTCACACCGTCGAGCCCCACGACCACGCGGCGCGAGCTGGCGAGGACGTCGATGCGCTTGTATGGGTCGCGGGGGTGCGTGTAGACAGGCTCGTCCTCCTCGAGCCACTCGTCCATCGCGTCCCAGTCGAACCGCACCGCGCCGGCCACGGCGTCGGGGGGCGTGCGGAAATGTCACAGCGCCCCCAGGGGCGGTGTTTGCCGCGATGGTCACGTCGTTCACCACACCGTCGCCAACTCCGGCGATGCCGCGCACGGCCCCGGTCGCCACCAGCTCCGCGCGCACGTCGGCACGCGGGAAGTAATAGACGGGATACGAGGACGTCTCCCACACGAGGAGTGGCTCGAGGGTGTCGGCGACGACGTGACCCGCGAGGAGCGCCCGAACCCGCTTCGGGCTCACCTCGACGCACAGCGGCGCGGTCACCGAGCGTCCCAGCGGAAGCGTTCGGGTCCGAGCTTCACGCGTTCGAGAGTCGCACGACCACGGTCCCGCCTGCAGCGCGCCCCGGTCTCCCACTGCTCAGTGAGGCGATTCGGCCCGGGCCCGGGTACAGTCATGGCGAGCAGCGGTGACCATACTGAGACAGGCGGGGAACCCCACTCTTCCAGCCGGCGCTTCGGTGGCCGAACGCTGGCTGCGCGCCTTCGTTCCGCTCATCCACGCCATGAGCGAGTCGCTCGCCGACCTCTCGACGCTGGAGGGCGCCGCCCGCTTTGTCGCCGCGCACGGCGCTCAGCTGATCCCCCGTACGCAGTGCGCGGTGAGCGTGGTGCGGCGGCGCGATCCCACGACCTTCGTCGTCATCGCCGGCGCCGGCGGCAGCTGGGCCGAGGGCCTGCCCGGAAGCGAGTGGCCCGTGGAGGGCACGCTGCACGGCCGGGTGATGCTCACCGGCGCACCCGTCGAGACCGACAACGCCCAGGAGGACACGGACCTGCCCTGGGTGTTCGCCCCCGGCGCCATCCGCCGCGGCCGCGTCGTCCCGCTGCGCACCGACACGCCGCTTCCCGATACCCGTGTCGGCATGGGAGCGATCGGCTTCTGGCGCGTCGACGACGTGCCGTTCACCGATGACGACCGGCTGCTGATGGACATCTTCGGCCGGCTGGCTGCCGTGACCATCCAGTCGTCCGAAGCGGTGCACATGGCGGAGACCATGATCGAGCGCGCGTCGAGCTCCTCGGAGCAGGTGCGCCTGCTGCACGAAGCCGCCGACGCGCTCTCGTCGACCGTGGAGATGGAGCACATCTACCGGGAGACGGTGTCATCGGCGGCGCGCATCATGACGACACGCCGCGGCAAGCCCATGCGCTCGGCGCTGCTCATGGTGCACAACGGCGTGGCCCGGCTTGTGTCCGAGTACGACGCCACCGGTGCACGGGCGGCGCGGCAGGAGTACCGGCTGGGTGATCACACGCTCATCCGCCGCGTCGTCGACGAGCGCGCCACCGTGATGTGCGACATCCGGGATCAGACGATCGACCCCGGCACGCGCGATCGGCTGGAGCAGCTGGGCCTCGTGTGGTCCGCGATGGCGCCGGTCGAGTCCGAGGAGCGGGTGATCGGCATCCTGCGGATCTCGTCGCGCGACCAGCAGCCGTTCAGCGAGCAGCAGCGCGAGACGCTGGAGGCGATCGCCGACGTCGCCGCCATGGCGATCGGCAATGTCGACCGCTACCGGATGGCGCACCACGAGGCGCAGCGGCTGGCCGAGCTGGAGAACGTGAAGTCGGAGTTCCTGCGGTTGGCCTCTCATGAGCTGCGCGGCCCACTCGCGCTGGTGCGCGGATACCTCTCGATGTTCGATGACGGCTCGCTGCCGGTGGTGGAGGGACAGGCACGCGGCGTCCTGCCGGTGATGACCGCGAAGCTCGAGCAGATGACGCGCATGGTCGATGACATGCTCGAGACCGCCCGCCTCGAGGACCGCCGCATGCACCTGAGCAAGCGGCCGATCGATCTCCGCGACGTCGTACATCACACGATCGACGACTTCTCCGTTCACACGGGTGTGCACAGCCTGGTGGTCGAGATCTGCGCGGAGCCATTGCCCCTTCAGGGCGACGCCGGCCGCCTCGCCACGATCATCCGCAACCTCCTCGACAACGCGATCCGGTACTCGCCGAGCGGCTGCCGCATCGCGGTGACGGTGCGCAGGGACGGCGACGCCGGTGAGGTGGCGGTCTCCGACCAGGGCATGGGCATCGCCGCCGAGGACATGGAGCGGCTCTTCGAGCGCTTCGGCCGCATCGTGACCCCGGAGAACAGCCACATCGCCGGCACCGGGCTCGGTCTGCACCTGTCGCGCGAGCTGGCGCGGCTGCATGGCGGCGACATCACGGCTGAGTCGTCGGAGGGCAGCGGCAGCACCTTCCGTCTGCGCCTGCCACTCGCCCGGCCGTGAGCCGCAGAGGCTGGTTTCTCTTTCTCATCGTCGGTGTTGTCTGGGGGTTCCCGTACCTCCTCATCAAGGTGTCGGTGTCGGGCTTCAGCCCCCTCACGGTCGTGTTCATCCGGACCGCGATCGGCGCGCTGCTGCTGGTCCCGCTCGTCACCTGGCGCGGCGAGCTCTGGCCGGTGCTGCGCCGCTGGCCGACGCTCGTCGTGTTCACCGTCATCGAGATCGCCGGGCCCTGGCTGCTGCTCTCCGACGCGGAGCGGCACCTGTCGAGCTCGCTCTCCGGCCTGCTGGTGGCGGCGGTGCCGCTGGTCGGTGCACTCCTCGCCTGGCTCACCGGTGCTGACGAGCGGGTCGAGCCGCGCCGCCTCCTCGGCATGGTGGTGGGCCTCGCCGGCGTGGCGGTGCTGGTCGGTTTCGACGTCGGCCGCAGCGATCTCTTCGCTGCAGGCGAGATCGCGCTGGTGACGATCGGCTACGCCGTGGGCCCGCTGATCATCGCGCGCAAGATGGGCGGCCTCTCGGGCACGGGCGTGGTGGCGGCGGCGCTGACCTTGACGGCGCTGGTGTACGCGGGGCCAGCGGCCGCCCAGCTGACGCACGTCTCATCACCCGGATCGGCGATCGCTGCGGTGATGGTGCTGGGAGTGCTCTGCACCGCCTTCGCCTTCCCCGTGTTCTTCGCGCTGATCCGCGAGGTGGGACCTGTTCGGGCCACAGTCGTCACGTACATCAACCCCACGGTGGCAGTGCTGGCAGGCGTGGTGCTGCTCGGCGAGCCGTTTGGCGCCAGCACCGCGGTGGGCTTTGCGCTCGTGATCGCCGGGTCGTTTCTGGCCACGCGGCGGCGCGCTCCGGCATCCGAGGCGAGCGCGGCGCTGGAGGCTGAGACGGCCACCGAGGCCGCGGCGACCGGGGCGATCAGTAGTTAGGTTGACGCATATGGCTTGATCCCGCAGGGCCGCGGTGCCATGATGGCCCTGGACTCTGGGTGGAGCTGCGATGAGCGTCGAGACGAAGACCATCGACACGCTGCTCGAGGAGCGGCGAACGTTTCCGCCCACACCCGATTTCCAGGCCCACGCTCGCGTGGCCGACGACAGTCTGTACCGTGCCGCCGCGGCCGATCCCGAAGCGTTCTGGGCTGAGCAGGCGCAGAAGTACATCTCCTGGTACAAGCCGTGGGATCGCGTGCTCGAGTGGAACCTGCCGTTCGCCAAGTGGTTCAGCGGCGGGCGGCTGAACGTCTCGTACAACTGCCTCGATCGGCACGTTGAAGCCGGCCGCGGCGACAGGGTGGCGTATCACTGGGAAGGCGAGCCGGAGGGCGACACGCGCACCATCACATATCGCGAGCTGCTCGACGAGGTGTGTCGGTTCGCCAACTCGCTGCGTGCCCTTGGCGTGAACAAGGGTGATCGCGTGGGGATCTACATGCCGATGATCCCGGAGCTTCCCGTGGCCATGCTGGCGTCTGCGCGCATCGGCGCGCCGCATTCGGTGGTCTTCGGCGGCTTCAGCGCAGAGGCGGTGCGCGACCGCATGAACGATGCCGAGGCCACCGTGCTGATCACCGCCGACGAGGGGTGGCGCCGAGGCAACACGGTGCCCCTGAAACGCAACGTCGACGAGGCGGTGGAGCGGACACCCTCGATCCGCAACGTCGTCGTCGTGCGGCGCACGGGCAACGACGTTCCCATGAAAGAGGGTCGCGATCTCTGGTACCACGATCTGGTTCGTGACCAGCCTGCGGAGTGCGAGCCGGAGCAGGTCGAGTCGGAGGACCTGCTCTTCACGCTCTACACGTCGGGGACGACAGCCAAGCCGAAGGGCATCAAGCACACGACGGCCGGCTATCACCTGTACACCATGTTCACCCACGACCTGGTGTTCGACATCCAGCCCGACACGGTGTACTGGTGCGCCGCCGACATCGGCTGGGTGACCGGGCACTCGTACATCGTGTACGGACCGCTCGGCAACGGCGTCACCTCGGTCATGTACGAGGGCACGCCGGACTACCCCAACAAGAGCCGCTGGTGGTCGATCATCGAAAAGCACGGCGTGACCGTGCTCTACTGCGCGCCCACCGCGATCCGCACGTTCATGAAGTGGGGACCCGAGTTCCCGGCCAAGCACGACCTGACCACGCTGCGCGTGCTCGGCACCGTGGGTGAGCCTATCAACCCTGAAGCGTGGATCTGGTATCGCGAGAACATCGGCGGCGGACGCACGCCGGTGGTCGACACCTGGTGGCAGACGGAGACCGGCGGGATCATGATCGCGCCGCTTCCCGGCGTGACCACGCTGAAGCCGGGCTCGGCGACCAAGCCGCTGCCGGGTATCAGCGCGGGCGTGGTCGATGAGCAGGGCAACCAGATCGCGGTGGGCGGCGGCTACGCGGCGCTGCTCAAGCCGTGGCCGGGGATGCTGCGCGGCATCTGGGGCGACGACGAGCGCTACGCGCAGACGTACTGGGCTCGCTTCGGCGACAAGTACTTCGCCGGCGACGGCGCTCGCATCGACGAGGACGGTGATTTCTGGTTCATGGGCCGGGTCGACGACGTCATGAACGTCGCCGGCCATCGCATCTCCACCACCGAGGTGGAGTCCGCCCTGGTCGATCACCCCGCGGTGGCCGAAGCCGCGGTGGTGGCGAAGAGTGACGCGGAAACCGGTCAGGCGATCTCGGCATTCGTCACGCTCCGCGGCGGCTATGACGAGTCGACCGACCTGATCGTCGAGCTTCGCGGCCACGTCGCGAAGCTGATCGGCCCCATCGCGCGACCCAAGTGGATCGCGTTCACCCCCGACCTGCCCAAGACGCGCAGCGGCAAGATCATGCGCCGCTTGCTCCGCGACATCGCGGAGAACCGCCAACTCGGGGACACGACGACGCTCGCCGACACGAGCATCGTGGCCGACCTGCAGCGCCGCGCCCAGGAGGAGCAGGACAAGGAGGCATAGCGCTGCAAACGTAACGATCGTGACATCAGTGGCTTCTACCTAAGAACACAGTGGGGGCCCGTCGCGGCTCCCGATATGCAAAGGAGATGAGCTGCTATGGCTGTCTCAGGTAGTCCCGCGGCCGGCCCTGTAAACGATCGATCGATCACAGGGTCTCCAGTCTCGCCCACCACCGTCCCGACGCTGATGGGACCGTCGTCCGCGATGGAGGTGCCGCTGGTGGCTGATCCAGCGCCGCTGGGCCTCGCGGCGTTCGGCCTGACCACGCTGGTGCTGTCCACCATCAACGCCGGCTGGATCGCGGCAGCGGCGATTCCCGTGGTGCTCGGCCTGGCCATTCCCTACGGCGGCGGCGCGCAGGTGCTGGCCGGGATGTGGGCGTTCCGCCGCGGCAACACATTTGCCGCCACGGCGTTCACCAGCTTCGGTGCGTTCTGGATCAGCTACTTCCTCCTCGTCCAGTACTTCCTTCCGCAGATCAAGGACGCGAAGGCGCTGAGCGCGATCCTCGGCACCTATCTGATCGCGTGGGCGATCTTCACGGCCTACATGTTCCTGGCATCACTGGGCGGGACGCGCGCGGTGCAGACGGTGTTCATCCTGCTGGCGGCGACGTTCGCGCTGCTGGCGATCGGAGCCTGGAGCGGCAGCACGACGTGGACGCACATCGGCGGCTACGTCGGCCTCGCCACGGCGGTCGCTGCGCTGTACACGTCGTTCGCCGACGTGGTCAACGCCAACTTCAAGCGGACGATATTGCCAACCGATCTCTGAGCAGTGCGGGCCGGGGCGCCGTCGGGCGCCCCGGCTGCCGCTGGTAGGTGCTCTAGCATCGCCGCAGGCTAGCGATGGCAGGGCAATCTCGCAGCGCCGCACGGCGCGCAATCGACGCGGCGGTGGCAGCGGTGCCGGGGAGCCTGGTGGAGCGCGTCGCCTCGGTGGGCGCGCCGCTCACGCGGTTCAGCGGGAGAACCCGCACCGGCGCTGCCGCGCTCTCGTCGGCGCTCGCCGCTCTCACTCGCCCTCCGCACCCGCGAGCGGCACGCCTGGAGGCGGTGTCGATCGACGCCATCGCCCAGGAGGTGGGCCGCACCGACGAGGAGATCCGCGAGTGGGCGGATGCGGGCCTGCTGGGCGAGGCGCCGGCGGACGGAGCCTGGCCCGCGGCAACTGTGGAGCGCGCCGAGCTTGTCGACTTTCTCCTGCGCCACGGTGTTGCGGAGGCCGACGTCGAGGAGGCCGCGCGCAACGGCCGGCTCTCGCTGCTGCTGCTGGAGCGTGTGGTGGGTGGCCAGCCGACGCTCACCGGGATCGAGGTGGCTCGGCGGGCAGGCGTTCCCCTCGAGTTCGCCGAACGGGTGTGGGCGGCGTTCGGGTTCCCCGCCGCCGACGTCGCGGAGCGCCGCTTCAGCAGGCAGGAGGTGTATGCGATGCGCGTCATCGGCGCGCTCGGCGGCGTGTTCACCGAGGACGATCTCATCGAGGCCGCGTCGGTGGTCGGCCGCGCCATGGCGGAGGTGAGCGCGGCGTCGGTGGAGCTCTTCCGGCGACGCGTCACCGTCCCGTACGTGGAAGCGGGCGTCGACGAGCTCGATGCCGCGTTGCGGCTCGCTGCGATGAGCGAGCTGCTCATACCCCCGCTGGAGCCGGTGCTCGAGGTGGCGTTCCGCCGCCATCTCCAGGCGGCGGTGCAGGCCGAGGCAGCGGTCGGCATCGAGGAGGCCGCCGCGGTGGGTGGCGAGCTCCAGGACGTGACGGTCGGATTCGCCGACCTGGTGGGGTTCACCACGCTGTCCGAGCGCCTCGACCCACTCGCCCTGGGAGCCGTTGCGACGCGGTTGCTGCACACGGCCGAGCCGGTCTTCGCCGCCAACTCGGCGCGGACCGTGAAGAGCATCGGCGACGCGGTCATGTTCACCGCGCGCGCTCCCACGGACGCGTGCCGCGCCGCGCTGGGGCTGGTCGGGGCTGCGACCCAGGCCAGCCTTCCGCCGGTGCGGGCCGGGCTCGCCTGCGGCCCGGTGCTGCGCGCGTATGCGGATTATTTCGGCCGCACGGTGAACATCGCATCACGTCTGTGCGATGCGGCGGGACCGGGAGAGGTGCTGGTGCACGTGCCCGAGGACCTGATCGATCCGGCCATCTGGAGCGCGGCCGGCCTGGACCTGAAGCCGGTGCGGCGCCTGTCGCTCAAGGGCATCAAGCGCCCCGTGGACGTGTTCAGTGTCCGCCTCGCCGGCTGAGACGGCGGATGCGCGCGCAGCGCGTGTCGATGCGCTGATCGACGCCGTGGCGAGCGCGGACATCGGTGCGACCTTCAATCAGTTTCGCTGCAGCGGTGGCGATGACTGCGGGCCGGAGGCGGCCGCGATCCGGCGCGACAACGTGCGGATCTACCTCGGCGCCCGGCTGCATGCGCCGGTGCTGTTCATCGCGGAGGCTGGAGGCTGGCGCGGTGCGCGGTACTCGGGTCTCTCGCTGTACAGCGAGCGCCAGTTCGGTCCTGACGAGCCGGGCCTGCGGTACTCCTCGCGCCATCCAGGCGGGTGGAGCGAGCCGTCCGCGACGGTGGTGCAGTCGGCGATCGCGCCGTGGAAGTTCGACGTCGTGCTCTGGAATCTGGTGCCCACACATCCGCGACGCGGCGATGAGCCGCACAGCAACCGCACGCCGACGCGCACCGAGACGCGCGCGGGCGAGACGTTCGTGCGCGAGGTGATCGACATCCTGCAGCCGCGCTGCGTCGGGGCGATCGGACAGCAGGCGGCTCGCGCGCTCGGGCCCGAAGTGCCGGTGATTCGCCATCCGTCGCACGGCGGTGCGGTCATCGCGCGCGAGCAGCTGTGCGCGCTGCTCAGCAGCTGGCTCGGCTGAGCGTCCGGCGAACCGTGCGAAATCACGCAGCGCAGAACCAGGTGGGCGGCGGATGTTGCTATGGCGCGGTGGGCAGCAGCTGCTCGTCGAGGCGGCCGCCGGAAGCGATGTACGCGAGCACGGCACGGTCCGTGAGCCATTCAACCGGCGCGTGGTCGTCGGTCATCGGTGAGGAGCTGGGCGCGACGACGTGCGCTGTCTCCGTGACCAGCGGAGCCAGCGTCTGCACGTCAGGCGGGAGTGAGGCGAGCCGCGCACCGATCGAGTTCTGAGCGATCGGCTTCGCCAGGCCCACGACCAGCTCGTTGAAGCGCAGCGCGGGCCAGACCCACACCTGCGGGAACACGTTCGCCACGGTGCCGGCCACGGTGCGCACCAGCGAGTCATCGTCGGGCACGCGCTCGACGTTCAGTGCCACGGCCCCGCCCGGCGTCAGATGCTCGCGCACCTGTGCGAAGAACTCCTCGGTCGCCAGCTGAAATGGGATGTACGTCTGCCGGTACGCGTCCACCACGATGAGGTCGTACCGCATATGGGTCGCGCTCAGGAAGGCGCGGCCGTCGCCGTCGTGCACCGTCAACCCTGGTATCGATCCCATCGCCATGTACTGGCGCGCGAGCTGGCTCACCACCGGATCGAGCTCGACGCCGTCGATCGCGGCGCCGGGATACTCCGCTGCCAGCGCCCGCGCGGTGGTGCCGCCCGCGTTGCCGATGACGAGGACGTGCCTCGGGGCGGCCGACATCAGCGGCGGCACCACCAGCGGCATGTCCCATTCGCCGCCGGTGAGCGCGGTGCTCGCGCGATACACCGACTGATCGGCAACGCCCTCGTCGGTGCGCATGACGATCTTGCCGTCCGCCTCGCGCAGCACCTGGACGAACTGGTACGCGTCCTCGCGCTCGGCGATCGTGCCCACCTCGGGCTTGGGCGACGCCGGCGGGACGGCGAGCAGCCCGCCCACCACCACCGCGAGCAGCACGGCAGGGCGCAGCAGGAGCGGCAGCGCCGCCAGGGCGGTGGCGAGCGACGCCGCGAGCATCGTCCGCTGCGTGCCGATGGCCGGGATCAAGAGCAGCGCGGCGCCGAAGGTGCCGGCGATGGCGCCCACCGTCGCCAGCGACGACAGCCGCCCGCTGGTGCGCCCGGCGCGGCTCACGTCCCGCAGCGCCAGCCGCAGCGCGAAGGGCGAGACCATGCCGAGCAGCGACACGGGAACCGCGAAGAGCAGCAGCGTGGAGAAGAAGGACCCGACGACCACCCCGCCGCTCAGGGCGTTCAAGCCGCGCACCGCGAGCGAGAGAAACGGCTGCGCCACAAACGGCAGCACCGAGATGGCGGCGGCGGCGAGCAGCAGCACCACGCCCAGCGCCCGCGGCGTGGGGTGACGGTCGGCGGTGCGCCCGCCGAGCCAGTACCCCACCGAGAGGTAGATGAGGATGAGCCCGATCACGTTGGCCCACACCACCGTGCTGTTGCCGAAGTACGGGGCGAGCAGCCGCGAAGCGCAGATCTCGATGGCCAGCGACGACGCCCCTGCCACGCACACCACGGCGGGCAGCCCGCGCGGCGCCCGCGCCACGGCGTGAGGCGCTGCGATTGCGGCCTGGACGGCACCCACGGCGTGATGCTAGTCGAGCGACTCGGGCTCGACCGCGCGTCGCGCGCCCGCGCGGGTTACAGCGCCTGCGCCGGGGCGGCGGCGACCTCGGGGTGCCGGAGGCGCGGCTGGGTGAGGTGCTTGCGCGCCCACGTGTCGATGGCGTCGATGACCCGCTGCAGGTCCTCGCCCGCGGGCGCCAGCTCATACAGGGTGCGCGGGGGCATGTACGAGACCACCGTGCGGCTCACCAGGCCAAGCTGCTCGAGCCCGTCGAGGCGCGCCTTCAGCGTGGCCGGGTTGCAGCCGCCGACGGCCCTGCCGAGCTCGTTGAAGCCCAGCGGGCCAGGGAGCAGGGCGCGCACGATATGCATCGTCCACTTCTCCTGCAGCACGGTGATCGCGTCGTAGACCGGGCAGAACCCCCCAGCCGGTTCCATGTCGTGCTCGGAGTGTACCGCCTGGCAAGCTTCCTGATGTGGTTCGTTCATTGCTTGACTAAGTATAGCGCTTTGTGGAATACTGCGCTATAGCCGGTAGGACCCGGCACCGAGCCCGGGGCTGCCGGGCAAGCAGGAGAACCAAGAAATGGCCTGGGACCTTGACCCCAACCACACGCAGGTGAGCTTCAGCGCGAAGCACCTGGGCGTCGCCACCGTCCGCGGAGCCTTCGAGCGCATCGCACGCGCCGACATCGAGCTCGACGACCCCAACGACCCCACCACGGCGCGCGGCACCGTCGTCATCGACGCCGCGAGCCTCCACAGCGGCAACGAGCAGCGCGACGGCCACCTTCGCGCGGGCGACTTCCTGGACGTCGCGAACTTCCCGGAGATCACGTTCACCGCCACCGGCATCGAGCACCGCGGCGACGACACGTACCGTGTCG
The DNA here is from genome assembly GCA_036378495.1 of Candidatus Dormiibacterota bacterium. Taxonomy (GTDB): domain Bacteria; phylum Chloroflexota; class Dormibacteria; order Aeolococcales; family Aeolococcaceae; genus JAFALX01. The sequence continues at coordinate 5,738 of DASUWI010000057.1, read as the reverse complement.
ACGGCGACCTCACGATCCGCGGGCAGACCCGTCCGGTCAGCCTGGAGTACGAGCACGGCGGCGTGGCCACCGACCCCTACGGCAACGTCAGGACGGGCGGCACCCTCACCGGCACGATCAACCGCTCCGACTTCGGCCTGAAGTGGAATGTGCCGCTGGGCAACGGCGGCGTGCTGGTCAGCGACAGGATCAAGCTCGAGATCGACGGCCAGCTCGTCGAGCAGAAGGCGGCCGAGCCCGTCGCCGCAGGCGCCGAAGCTGCAAGCGCAAACTGAACGTTGCGAGCATGACGACGACACCCGAGGACATCCGGTTCTACGTCGACCCGCGGTGCCCGTGGTGCTATCAGACGTCGCGCTGGGCGCGGCGGCTGGAGGCGCTGGGCGAGGTGCGGATCGACTGGAGGCCGTTCTCTCTCGAGGTTGTCAACAAAGGCGATGACGGCAGACGGGCGCCGGACTCCGGTTCGGCGCCCGCCCTGCGCCTCCTCGCCGCCGTGCGCGAGCGTGCCGGCAGCGAGGCGGCGGGGCGGTTCTACGCGGCGATCGCCGGCGCAGTGCACGACCGCGCGCTGCCGGTGGAGGATCCCGACGCCCTGCGTGACGCGCTGCGCGCCGCGGGTGTCGACGAGGGCATCGCACCCGGCGTGCTGGCCGACCCCGGCAGCTGGGACGCGGTGCTCGCCATCCACGACGAGGCTGCCAACGAGCACATCTTCGGCGTGCCCACCATCGCGCTGGAGGGTGGCCAGGCGATGTTCGGCCCGATCATCGTCGATGTGCCGGACGATGCCGAGGCGGTGGAGCTCTGGCGCCACTTCAGCTGGCTCACACGCAACCGCAACTTCGCCGAGGTCAAGCGCCACCGCGACGGCGCACCGGACCTGGAGAGCATCCGCCAGTACCGCGCGCGCCGCGCCAGGGAGTCGGCCGCTGCCTGAGGCCGCGGCACGCAGGGGCGCGGCGGTGGGGCCGCGCTACAAGTGGGTGGCGCTCTCCAACACCACCATCGGCATGCTGATGGCGACGATCAACAGCTCGATCGTCCTCATCTCGCTGCCGGCGATCTTCCGCGGCATCGGCCTCAACCCGCTGCAGCCAGGCAATGTGAGCTACCTGCTCTGGATGCTGATGGGATACATGGTCGTCACCGCCGTGCTGGTGGTGAGCCTGGGACGCATCGGTGACATGTTCGGCCGCGTGCGCATGTACAACCTCGGCTTCCTCGTGTTCACCGTCGGCTCGATCCTGCTCTCGGTGGTGTTCTTCACCGGGCCGGGCGCGGCGCTGGCGCTGATCTTCTTCCGGCTGATCCAGGGCGTGGGCGGCGCCATGCTCTTCGCCAACGCCACCGCCATCATCACCGACGCGTTTCCGGAGAACGAGCGCGGCATGGCGCTCGGCATCAACGCGGTGGCGGCGATCTCCGGGTCGTTCCTCGGCCTCGTCATCGGCGGCCTGCTCTCCACGACCGACTGGCACATCATCTTCCTGGTATCGGTGCCGGTGGGGCTCTTCGGCACCGTGTGGGCGTTCCTCAAGCTGCGCGAGATCGGCATCGTGCGCCGCGCCCGCATCGACTGGGCCGGCAACGTCACGTTCGCCGTGGGCCTCATCGCCGTGCTGGTGGGCATCACCTACGGCAACCAGCCCTACGCGCACAGCACGATGGGCTGGACCAATCCCGCGGTGCTCGCCGAGCTGCTCGGCGGCGTGGCGCTGCTCGTGGCGTTCGTCGTCATCGAGCTGCGCGTCGCCGACCCGATGTTCCGCATCGACCTCTTCCGCATCCGCGGCTTCACGTTCGGCACCGTGGCGGCGCTGCTGTCGGCCATCGGACGCGGCGGCCTGATGTTCATGGTGATCATCTGGCTGCAGGGCATCTGGCTGCCGCTGCACGGGTACTCGTTCGAGGAGACACCGTTCTGGGCGGCCATCTTCATGCTGCCCCTGACCGGCGGGTTCCTCGTCGGCGGCCCGGCGTCGGGCTATCTGTCCGATCGCTTCGGCCAGCGGCTGTTCTCCACGGCGGGCATGGTGCTCGCCGCGCTGAGCTTCGGCCTGCTCACGCTGCTGCCCGCGAACTTCAGCTATGCACCGTTTGCGCTGCTGCTCTTCTTCAACGGCCTCGCGATGGGGATGTTCGTGTCACCCAACACCGCCGGCGTGATGAACGCGGTGCCGGCCGACCGCCGCGGCGTCGCCGCGGGGATGCTGTCGACGTTCCAGAACTCGGGCATGACGCTCTCCATCGGCATCTTCTTCTCGCTGATGATCGCCGGCCTGAGCAGCACGCTGCCGCACACGCTGTTCAGCGGACTCACGGCGCACGGCGTGCCCGCACGCGCCGCGGCCGGCGCGGCGAACCTGCCGCCGGTGGGCAGCCTCTTCGCCGCGTTCCTCGGTTACAACCCGGTGAGCACCCTGCTCGGCGGCTCGCTGCCGGGCCTCCCGCCGGCAACGGTTGCGTTGATCACGGGCAAGAGCTTCTTCCCCAACCTGATCAGCGGACCCTTCATCAGCGGCATGCACCTCGCCTTCTACTTCTCGATGGCGGCGATGGTGGTGGCCGCGATCGCGTCGTACTTCCGCAGCGGCAGCGTGCCGAGCCTGGCGATCACGACCGCGTGGCGGCAGCGCGTCGCACCCACCGCCGCCGCGACACAGGCGCCGGCTGCGATCGCGCCCATCCGCCGTCCTGTCGTCACGATCTCGGCATCATTCGGCGCGCTCGGCAGCGAGATCGCCCCACAGGTCGCTGAGCGTCTGGGCGTGCCGTTCGTCGATCGCGCCATTCCCATGCGCGTCGCCGAGCTGCTGCACGTGCCGCTCGGCGCTGCACTCGAGCACGACGACAACATCGAGTCGGGTGTGGCGCGGATCATCGCCGGCGCGGTGGACGCGATCCCGCAGTACGGGATCGAACCGCCGCCGCCCGCCGAGCATCAGCCCACCGAGGAGAGCATCCGCGAGGCGACGAGCACGGTGCTGCACGAGATGGCCGCGACCACCGGCGGCGTGTTCCTCGGTCGCGGTGGCATGGTGGTGCTGCGCGATCAGCCGCAGGCGCTCCATGTGCGCCTGGACGGCAGCGAAGCGGGGCGGCTGTCGCAGGCCATCGCTCATGGCGTGCCGAAGGACAGCGTGCACCGCCTGCTGTGGCAGACGGACCACGCGCGCGAGGCATACATGCACACGCTGTACGACGTGGACCTTCACGACCCCCGGCTCTACCACCTGGTGCTCGACACCACACGCGTGCCGGCCGACACCTGCGTGGACGCCATCGTGTCCGCGGCGTCTGCGGTTGCGGTGGGTGACGCTGCTCCTGCGCCCCCCGACGCCCGCTCCGTCACGCCGTAGCGGGCGACCTCTGTCCCTTTGATGTCCGCGCCTCGCTTCTAAAGTCGAGCGCGCGGGCAGGCCGGGTCACGGCCCGGGAGGTCATCCAGGAGGGCATCGCATGCTGATTCACGCCGTCACGCTGATGCTGCATGCGCTTCTCGCGGCGGCGTCGCCCGCGCCGAGCGCGGATCTGCTCAGCAAGCCGGTGCTCGATGACGTCGCGGGTCCGCTGCTGACGAGCGCCCAGTTTCTCATTCCCGCGGCGGTGGCGATCTCCGGGATCCACCGGATGATGGAACACCGCGAAAGCGGTGGGACATTCCTGGTGGACATGGTCACCAAGGGTGGGGGCGCCGTGCTCGTGCTCCAGCTCATCAAATCGATCACCGGCGTCGCGTGATCGACACCTACCTGCTGTCGATATCACTCGTGCGCGTGCGTGACATCACGCCGACGCCTCGCCTTGACCACACCTCCGCTGCGCGCGCGGATGCGCTTGGGCTTGCCAGGATCCCGCTTGCATCCGATGCGCCGCCGCGCCGGGAGGCGAATCGCGACCCGGTCGCCAGGACATCGGCGGCGCAGCGGTGAGCACTGCGCTGTCGATCCTGGGGGCGATCTGGGGGTTCTTCACGGATCCGGCCTCGTTTCTCGCCGGCGCCGGCCACTGGCTGATTTCGTACGTGATGCCGCCACAACTGCAGACGTGGTACCTGGGCACGCTCGGCGCGCCGGGTAGCACGTGGGACGGCGGCCAGATCTACCAGGACGTCTTCCGCGTCGTACAGGGTCCCGCCCTGATGATCACCGGCGTCGCCGCTGCGGGGCGCGTGGTGCGCGCCACGCTCGATCACCGTCTGGCGGCGACGCAAGTCATCTTCGACACCGTCCCGAGATTGATCGTCGCCATTGCCTTCATCGGCGTGCCCGGCACGCACGTGAGCCTGGGGTACACAGTGATCGCGTTCGGCGTCGACTGCTCGATCGCCTTGGCACACACGCTGTTCACGCTGCTGTTGCAGGCATCGTTGTTGCAGGGTGCAACCGTCGCTCGCGGCTGGCTGGACCTGGTCATCGGCGCGCTGCTCGGGAACGCAGCGGGCAGCGTGCTCGTCGCTGCGGCCCTGATTCCATTGATCGTGCTCGTGCTCTACACCCTCGTACTGATGATCCTGCGCACGGTCATGCTCGGCTTCTGTGTCGCGACGGCGCCGCTGTGTTTCGCCTCGGCGGTCTTCGATGTCAACAACCGTTTCTTCCGGTGGTGGGTGGATCTCTTCATCGGCGTCCTCGCGGCGCCGGCGGTGCTGAGCATCGCCATCGCCCTCAGCCTCACGCTGGCGTTGAACCTGGCCCCGATCAGTCCACCAATCGGCGCGTTGATGGCGGTCATCGTCACCTGCGGCGGTCTCTGGATGGCGGCGAAGATGGTGCACGCGCTCACCTGGAGGCACTTCGGCCACGGCGGCGCTGTCGCCGGGTTCACAGCGGGCGTGACCACCGTGCTCGGTCCCCTGCACAAGGTCGCCGAGGTGGGGCACCTCGCGGGGTCCCTCGGCGGTGGTCGATCGGCCGGCGGAGGACGTGGCGGCGGGAGTTTCGCCGGAGCCGGATCGGCGGGGCCTGCGCTCAGCGGCGCCGTCTCGGTGACGGCGGCCCATCCCTTGATGCCGCGCCCCGGCCCCGGGGGCGTCGCAACGGCGAGTGCACCGCCCGATATCGCGTCCGCGCTGGGCGAGACCGGGCGAGGCGCCCTGCGTGGAGCCGAGGGTCGATTCTCGCAGCAGGCGTTGACGGCGTTTGCACGCAGTCAATCGGGATTGATCGGCTCACTGACGTCCGACCTCCCCACCGGGAGTCTCTCGGCAATCGATCGCGCGTCGGCGGCATGGAGTCGCTCGCCGGCGAAGCTGCAGCACGCGTTTGCCGAGGAGTTTCTCGTGCATTGGCTCAGCGGCAGCGACGGCGACGACGCCCCTCGAGCGCAGCTGATTACGCCGTTCGGGCTGCCGGCTCAGTCCACCGTATGACCCGGGTGCGCGTTCCGCTGGCGGTCGACGCGCAGGTGAGGATCCCGGTCGGACCCGCACTGCTGCCGTTGCGAGCGGTTGTCCTGCTCGCCGCCGCCAGCCCCGCGGCGTTCGCATGCCTCCAGGTGGGCGCGATGGACGTGAGCTACCGCATCGGGCTCGCGCTCGCAGTGTTCATGAGCGCGTTCATTGCTGCGCTGCCCGAGCGTGAAGGCGTATGGATCGGTACCTGGTGCGCGTACACGATGCTTCGGAGGTTCCTGCCGACGACCGTCGTCGACGGAGCTCCGCGGCGAGCGCTCGTTCGTGCATGCGACACGGGCATGGCGGTTTCGCGGATTCGCCCGCCTCTGGCGGTGCTCGC
>DASUWI010000056.1:0-10454 GCA_036378495.1 Candidatus Dormiibacterota bacterium | reverse complement strand
GGTTCGGTGTACCGCTTCCGCACGGCGCTGCTGGTCGTCTGCTGGTTCCTCGGCTACAGCGGCATCGTCTACGGTCCGATCGGTTTCGCCAGCCTGTATCTCGCCACGCAGGGATACCCGGCGCGAACCATCTTCATCCTGGGCCTGATCGCTGTGATCGGTTCAGTCGGCGGCCTCCTCGTTTCGGCCCGGTTGAATGAGCGGTTCGATCGCAGGATGGTGGTGCTGGCAGGAGCGGTGCTCACGTCGCTCAGCCTGTTCATGGTGTTCGTCGCCGTGCACTGGCTGCACAACATCGTCGTGCTCGGCATCGCCAACACGTTCGTGCCCGCCGGGATCTATCTCTGGCTGGGCAACATGTACACGTACACGGCGGTCGCCTACCCGACGAGCATTCGCGCCATCGGCACCGGGTGGACAGACGGTTTCGGTCACCTCGGGTCGATGGCCTCGCCGCTGATCATCGGCCCGCTGTTCGCAGCCACCGCGGGCGCCGGTTACATCGGCTACTTCGCGTACGTCATCATCCCTGGCGCCCTGCTGCCGGGCCTGCTACTGGCGCGTTTCGGCGTGGACCAGCGACGCGTGCCGCTCGAGGCCGCCGCCGGCTAGTGCACTCGAGCAATCTGCCGTCGGAGCTGACAAGCTTCATCGGGCGGCGGCGAGAGCTGGCGGAGATCAAGCGGCTGCTGACCACAACGCGGCTGCTGACGCTCACCGGATGCGGTGGTTCGGGCAAGACGCGGCTCGCGCTGCGCGCCGCAGGTGAGATGGCGCGGAACTTCCCCGACGGCGTGTGGTTGGTGGGGCTCGCCTCGATCCACGACCCGTCCCTGGTGACGCAGGCCGTCTTCGGTGCGCTCGGGTTGCAGGACGTGTCGGCGCGCTGGGCGCTGTCAGCCCTCAGCGACCACCTCAAGGGCAAGCGGGCGCTGCTCGTGCTGGACAACTGCGAGCATCTCCTCGACAGCGCCGCAGTTCTTGCGGGCGCTCTGTTGACGAGCTGCCCCGATCTGCGCATCGTCGCCACCAGCCGGCGCGCGCTGGGCATGGCCGGCGAGACGCGGCTCGAGGTGCCACCGCTCTCGCTTCCCGACTCGGACGCGGCGCCCAGGCCGGCGCAGGTGGCCGGCAGCGACGCCGTCGCCCTCCTGGTCGAACGGGCGGCCGCGTCGCGGTCGGCGTTCGCGGTGACCGCGGCGAATGCGGCCGGCGTCCTGGAGCTGTGCCACCGGCTCGACGGACTGCCGCTGGCCCTCGAGCTCGCGGCGGTTCGGCTTGCAAGCCTGACCGTGGATCAGCTCCTGGCCGGCCTGGATCGGGAGCTGGCGACGATGGAGCTGCGGGGCGGCGACCCCCGGCTGCGGACGATGGAAGCGACACTCGATTGGAGCTACAAGCTGCTCGACGAGCGCGAGCAGCGTCTCTGGGCCCGCATGTCGGTGTTCGTCGGCGGCTGCACCGCGGAGGCCGCGGTGGCCGTCTGCTCCGAACCGGAATCCACGACCGCCGACATCATCGGCGGCCTGGCCTCCCTCGTGGAGAGCTCGATCATCCGGCTCGACGATTCGTGCACGCCCGAGCGGTACTCCATGCTCGAGCCCATCCGCATCTACGGCGAGGCCAAGCTGGTGGAGCTCGGCGAGGACACCACGGCTCGCGACAGGCACTGTGCCTGGGTGGCCGCGTTCGCTGCGCGAGTGATGCGGTTTGGCGAGGATGAGTCCGCCGGCTTCGTGTTGATTCTGCGCGAGCGCGACAACGTGTGGAGCGCGATGCAGTTCTGCCGGCGGCAGCCGGGACGCGAGAGCACCGCCGTCGATGTTGTGGCCACGCTCGCCAATTACTGGCTGGCCCGCGGGCCGCTCGCCGAGGCTCGCCGCTACCTCGAGTCGCTGCTGCCTGCGACGACCTCCGAGCCCTTGCTGCGTGTGCGGTGTCTCACCATCTGTGCGATCTTCGCGGCCGCGCTGGCTGACGAGGTCAGCGCCGAGGCGTACGCGCTGGAGGCGATGCAGATTGCGCAGGACCTGGGCAATCGAGAGTTCACCGCGTGGGCGGCGGGATCGCTGCTCTTCGCCCGCTTCGCCGCCGGTCGCGGTGACGAGGTCGATGCGCTCTCGTCGCTGATGATCGAGACGGGCCGGTCGCTCGGAGTGCCGGCCATGGTCGCCGTCGGGATCCATCACACCTGTTCGATCTGGCTGGCCAACGGCCGTTTCGATCCGGCCCTGGCGCTGCTGCAAGAAGGGCTCGAGATCTGCGCCCAGGCGAAGGACGTGTACGTCCGCGGCATGCTGCTGAACAACCTTGCCGAGGCGCGACGTCGTCGCAGCGAGCTGCAGCAGGCAGAGGCTCTCGCTCGCGAAGGGATCGCCTACAAGAGCGCGCTCGACGACCGGCGCGGCGTGGCGTCACTCATCGAGACGCTCGCCTGGGTGGCTGCCGACCGCCGCCAGGATGTGAGAGCCGCGGAGCTGCTGGGATGCAGCGAGGGACTGCGAGAATCGCTCGGCGTCCCACTTCTCGCCCCCTACGCCTCACGTCACGACGAGTGTCTGACGAGCTCGAGAGGACGTCTCGGCCAGACCGCCTTCGAGGCGTCATTCGTCAAGGGCCTGAACCTGACTGTGGCTGAGAGCGTGAGCTTCGCGCTGGGGCAGGCTCAGGACAAGCCGAGCCCCGCGGCCCCCAGGGATCGCGACCCGCTCACCAGACGCGAAACAGAGATCGCGCAGCTGATCGCCCAAGGCCTCACCAACCGCGAGATCGCCACGCGCCTGTTCCTGTCCGCACGAACCGTCGACACACACGTGACCAACATGCTCAACAAGCTCGGGCTCAACTCGCGGACGCAGCTGGCCCGCTGGGTGGGCTAGCGTGCTGCCCCGGCGCTCAGAGCGAACGGCGGCCGGCGAACGCGCGCGCCACGGTGAGCTCGTCGGCGTACTCGAGGTCGGCGCCCGCGGGCAGCCCGTGGGCAAGACGCGACACGACGACGCCCAAGGACGCCAACCGCTCACCGAGGTAGAACGCGGTCGCCTCACCTTCGACATCGGGGTCGGTGGCCACCACCACCTCGTGCACGTCGCCGCCGGCGACGCGCCGCTCCAGCTCGACGATGCGCAGCTCGTCGGGGCCGACCCCGTCCATCGGCGACAACGCGCCGCCGAGCACGTGATAGAGACCACGGAACTCGCCGCTGCGCTCGACCGCGACGACGTCGAGCGCCTCCTCCACCACGCAGATGACGGTCTGGTCGCGCCGCGCGTCGCCACACACCGCGCAGAGCTCGCCCTCGGCGATGAAGAAACAGCGAGTGCACGGCCGCACCTCCTGGTGCAGCCGCTGCAGCGTCGCACCGAGTCGTTCCGTCATCTCCGCCGGCGTGCGCAGACAGTGAAACGCGAGGCGCTGTGCCGTCTTGGGGCCAATGCCGGGAAGCCTGCCGAACTCGGTGACGAGCCGCTCCACCGCCTCAGGGACGAGGGGCATGCACCCGCTCCTGGTATCGGGACGCTCAGATGAGACCGGGCGGCAGGCCCAGGCCGGCCGTCAGCTGCCCCATCTGTGCCGCCGCCTGCTGACGCGACTGTTCCATCGCGTCGTTCACCGCCGCAAGCACGAGATCGGAGAGCATCTCGGCGCCTTCCTCGAGCGCCTCCGCCTCGATGTTCACACCGCGAACGTTCTGGTGCCCGTCCACGGTCACGGTCACGGCACCGCCACCGGCGCTGCCGGTCACCGTGATCTCCGACAGCTGCTCCTGCACTTTCGCCATGCGGGCCTGCATCTGTTGCAGCTGCTTCATCATGTTCTGCTGGGGATTCGGCATCGTGGCCAGTCTACCCGGGCGGCGTCCGGGGTGACTCCCCGCGCGCATCCTCACGCGCGCGCGTCGCAACAACGCGGCTGCCACCGAACGTGTGCAGCACCGCCTGTGTCACCTCGCTCACACCGCCGGTCTGTTCCACAGACGGCGGCGACTGCTCGCCGGTGAACCTCGTCTCCACCGTCACCGGCCCACCGGCGACGTGGCTCGCCGCGCCGGCGATGACCGACGTCTTCGCCGGCGCGCTGATCGTGTCCATGTGGAAGCGGTGCTGCGCGCCAACGACCAGCGTGCCGGCGCCGGCCTCAACCGGGCGGCAGTCGCGCAGCACACCCGCGAGCATGGTGTCGGCCCGTGTCACGGCCTCGATGATCGCCGGCCACTCGGCGCGCCAGCGCTCGAGCGTCATCGCGTCCGTCGCCGCCGGCGCCGCGTCTGGGGCCGGGCTCTCGGCTTCGCCGCCGCGGGCGGTCTCGTCGTGGCCGTCGACTGACGCCGCGCGTGGCGCCACGGCAGCGGCGTGGGCCGAGCCGCGCTCCAGCGCCTCTACGCGCGCCTCCAGCGCGTCGAGCGCGAGCGCCGGGCCCGCGGGCCGCAGCATGCGCAGCAGGCAGAGCTCGACCTGGAGCCGCGCATCCACCGGCTGCCGGAGGTTCATCTCGGCCTCGGCGAACAGCTCCAGCCCACGCAGCCAGAAGCCCGCCGGGGCGATCGCCGCCAGGTCGGCGCTGAGCGCCGTCTCCTCGGGCGACACCTCGGCGCCCTGCGGGTAGCCCAGCGCGGTGAGCTCCGCCGCTCGAGCCAGGCGGGCCACCTCGCGCAGGAGCTGCCGCGGATCGGCGCCCGCGGCGAACGCGGCCGCTGCCGCGCGCAGCGTGCCGGCGGCGTCGGTGCCGGAAAGCGCGCGCATCAGCTCGTGCACGATCGCCGGGTCGGTGAGCCCGAGCGCTCGCCGCGCCACGTCGACCGTCAGCGGCCGCCCGCCGCTGCTGACCGCCTGCTCCAGCAGCGAGAGGCCGTCGCGCACGCTCCCCTGGGCCGCCTCGGCGATCAGCTGAAGTCCGTCGGGGCGCGCGTCAATGCCCTCGCGCTCGGTGACGTGGCGCAGGTGGGTGGCGATGTCGGCGGTGGCGACACGGCGGAAGTCGAAGCGCTGCACCCGTGACCGCACCGTCTCCGGCACCTTGTGTGGCTCGGTGGTGGCCAGCACGAAGAGCACGTGCGCCGGCGGCTCCTCGAGCGTCTTGAGAAACGCGTTCCACGCTTCCGGGGTCAGCATGTGCGCCTCGTCGATGATGTACACCTTGCGGCGCAGCGACGCGGGCAGGTACTTCACCTTGTCGCGCAGGTCGCGCATCTCGTCGATGCCGCGGTTGCTCGCCGCATCGATCTCCAGCACGTCGACCGACGCCCCGTCGAGGATCTCGCGGCAGGCGGCGCATTCGTTGTCGGGCTCGCCGTCCTGCGGATGCAGGCAGTTGACGGCGCGCGCCAGGATGCGCGCGGTCGACGTCTTGCCCGTACCCCGCGTGCCCGCGAAGAGATACGCGTGCGCCAGCGCACCCGACAACACCTCGTTGCGCAGCGTCTGTGCGGCCACCTCCTGACCGACGAGCTCGGCGAAGCGGGCAGGCCGGTAGCGGCGGTAGAGCGCAATGGTCATGGCGTGAGCGTCCATTGTCGCAATGCGGGTGGAGCGAGCTCACGGGTGACGCCGCTGGCAAGCGGTGAGGGAGGAGGGTCCCGGCGGCGGCAGGACCCGTGAGCTCGAGGGCGCATGAAACAAGAAGTCGCGCACCCCACGTCGTTGGCGCGGCACCGGCGCTCACCCGGTCCACCGGCTCGGACCAGGTGTCCCCGCGGCACCCCCGGGAGACCGCTTACCGCTGCTTCCTTCCGGACCTGACGGGGTTCACGGGCCCGAGCTGCGCGGGACCCAGTCGTCAACGCCAGTGAGATCGGAGCAGACCCGACGACACACCCCCTCGGTGGGGAATTCGACCCCGCTATAGCGGATTGCGGGTACAGGGCACCGCTAACGCCCCGTCTAGCGCGACCACCTCGATTCTAGCCCGGCGGCGGGTTAGGAGACGGCCATTGTCGAGGCCTGCCGCCCCTCGCCGTCACTCGATCCCCCGGTGCTCAGCGCCGCCTCGCATCCCGGCCACTCGAGCTCGATGCGGGTGCCGAAGCCGAGCTTGGACTCCACCTGGATGGTCGCGCTGTGCGCCACGACGAGCCGCTTCACCAGCGCCAGCCCCATGCCGGTGCCGCCGTAGCGCCGCGTCGCCGTGTTGTCCACCTGGTAGAAGCGGTCGAAGACGCGGGGGACATCGTCGGGCGGGATGCCGATGCCCTGGTCGACGACGTCGACACGGACGAAGTCGGGGGTCGCGGACGCCACGCCACGCACCAGGACGCGGCCGTTGCCGTCGCTGAACTTCACCGCGTTGTCGATCAGCGCTCGCAGCACCTGCTCGAAACGGTCGGGATCCGCGTAGATCGACAGCTGGTCGGGGACGTCGAGGTCGACCGGCACCGGCAGGCCGCCCTTGTAGCGCTCGGCGACGCCGGTGACACCGCGATCGATCGCGTCGCGGAGCAGCACCTGGGTGGGATGGACGACCACCGCCTCGCCCTCGACGGCGTTGAAGTCGATGATCGTCTCCACGATGTCATAGAGATTGCGCGCCGCCAGCTGGATGTCGTGGATGACATCGAGCTTGGGCTGATCCTCCCAGGTGTCCCAGCACATCTCGATGAGGTCGCTGAGCCCGAGAATCGCGGTGAGCGGCGTGCGCAGCTCGTGCTGCACCGTGGAGAGGAAGTCCGTCTTCATCGCGTCGAGCTGACGCAGACGCTGCACCGTCTCCTTCTCCTGCTCGTAGAGCTTGGCGTTCTCCATCGCGATCGCCGCGTTGTTGGCAAGAACGACCAGAACCTTCTCCTGGTCCTCCTCGGGAAGCCGCGCGCCCGGGGGCATCGTCACCGCCAGGGCGCCGACCACCTCGTCCTGGTAGAACATCGGCATCGCGAGGAGCGAGCCCAGGCCCGACCTGCTCTCGCGCACGAATGACCCGGCGAGCACGTTGGGAAAGCGCTCCCAGCGGCTGAGGTCGGGGCCGAGGTGGCTCTCGCCCTGCACCGCCTCGACGCGGAGCTCATCGCCCTCGCGCACCAGGAAGAGCGCCGTGCTGCCGTCGCCCACCAGCCCGGCGGCGGCGCGGACCACCTCGCGCTGCAGGGCGGCGACGCCACCGGTGGTGGTTGTCAGCGCGCGGGAGACGCCGCTGATGCGCTCCACCGCGTGGTCGAGACGTTCGCGAGCCTCCTTCAGCTGCGAGGTGTTGGCGGCGATGCTCTCCCCCATCCGGTTGACGCTCGTCGCCAGGCGGCCGAGCTCGTCGCGGGTGCGCACCGGGATGGGCGTGTTGTAGTCGCCGCCGGCGATGCGGGCCACACCCCGCTCCAGGCGGCGAATCGGCCGGCGCACGACGCCCTCGACGAAGAAGATGATCAGCGCCGCGATGGCGAACAGCGCGAACAGCGTGATCACCGCGATGGTCAGCTCGTCGGTGTGCTCGTCTCCGATGAACGGCGCCAGCGGTACCTCGATGCCCAGGTAGCCGACGATGGTGTGCCCGTCGCTGCCCAAAACCGCGGCGAAGCTGCCGGCAACCTGGCCGAGCGCCCCGGATGCGTTGACGGGCGACGTGTACGTGGCGTGCACGATGTCCCTGCCCGTGCGCACCGCGGTGGTGATGTCCGGGGGCGCGAACGCCGTCGCCCCTCCCCTGCTGTTGAGGCGAATCTCGATCCCCGGGTCGCTGAGCGGAACGAACGAGGTCGGGAACTGGAACAGCGTGTTGAACCGGGCCAGCTGCTCCTGCAGCGGCGCCACATACGCGACCGCACCGACCGCCACGCCGTTGTGGATGACGGGGACGGCGACCACGTAGGCGGGGATGCCACCCTGCAGCACGTCCACGCCGCAGGCCCCCGGCTCGCCGGTGAGCGAGCACCTCTGGCCACGCATCGCGTAGTTGACGGCGAGCAGCTGGGAGACCGTCTGCGTGGACAGGCTCACGCCTGAGTCCGCACCCGTGTAGATGGGGTTCCCCCCCGCGTCGGTGATCACCAGCGCCTGGTCGGTCAACCCGACGGGCGGCGACGCCTTGAACAGCGCGTTCACCGCGCTCCCGGGGTTCGACCCGGCGACGGCGTTCTGCAGCGGAGCCTGGTCAGCGATGCCGTGCGCGGTGGCGAAGCTCTGCTTGCCGGTGAAGAGCTCCAGCACCTGGCGCATGACGCCGGCTCGGTTGTCCGAGTTGCTCAGCGCCCCGGCGACCGTCTGCTGGTTGCGGCTGTAGATCAGGTAGCCGCTGACCGCGCCGACGAGGACGAGCGCAAGAAGGATGCCCCCCACGAGGAGCTTGGCAGCGAACGATGCCCGCAGCCAGCCGAACATGCCTCCGCGGTCCTAGGTCAGTCCGCGGTGGATCTCGACCAGGTCTTCCTCAGTGCCAACACGACCGCGGCCGCCCCAAGAACGTCGAGGCCAAGGAAGAGCGGCCAGAGAAATGGGGCTTTGCCGAAGTTGATCCCGCTGGTCGCGCTCGGCAGCGTGATCGTGCCCGGCGCCGGCTGCACCAGCGACGGCGAGGCCCCGGCGACACCGGCGGGCAGCCGTGGCACCGCCGGGGCCTCGCCACCCGACGCGCCACCCAGCGCACCGTTGCCCGCCGCGGCTGCGGGGGCCTGCGCGGAGGCGGGATGGGAGTTCGTTGTGCCGGTCGACGCGGTGCCGGAGAGCGGGTTGGGACCGGTGAGCTGCTTGGTCGCGGCGCACAGCGTGGTGTTCAAGCAGGGCAGCCCTGAGCTCAGCGGGTTGGCCGGCTGCGATCCCGACGCCTGCGGGAGCGGGTTGCTCACGCTGCAGAGGAGGTTGCAGAGGACGCCCGACGGCCCGGCTAGCCCGCTCACCGTGCTGCCCACGGTGTTGGTGACGCCGTTGACCGTGTTGCCCACCGCGCCGAGCAGGCTGGGGCTACCCGCCGAAGCCGCGAGGCTGAACATCGCCACGCTGCTGGCAACGAATACGCTCGCGCCAAGCACAGCCCCGAAGATGTAGCGCACCGGACGGGGTGCGCCATATCGCCCCATACGCGGGAATCATAAGGACAGGTCGCCCGCTTGGCTATAGACAATCTCGTGATCGCGCGCGGACGGCGCAGTCACGACGGTGTGGCGCCGCGGTTCCGGCGCAGGGATGCGCGGGGTTCCTCGCCCCGGAGCAAGCGCCGCAGGTTCGCCGAATGTCGTGCACCGATCAGCCCTGTGGCCAGGAGGGCGAGCGCCAGCGGGGTGCGGTTCCCGGTGCGCTTGGCCTCGATGGCCGCGCCGGCGACGGCCCCGGCACACGCGCTCAGCGACCCCACGGACACGATGCGGGTACCCAGGAGCGCTGACATCCCGGTGACGACGGCGCCCGCGGATCCCCACGTCGTGACGGGCAGCAGCGCGCCGAACCCGGTGGCGACGCTCTTGCCGCCCCGGAACTCCGCGAACACGGGCCACGCATGGCCGACCATCGCGCCGAACCCCGCGAGCGCCTGCCCCTCGTGGCCGGCGCCGAGACTCCTCGCGACGACCACGGCGGCGCTCCCCTTGCCCACGTCGAGCGCGAAGGTCGTGGCCGCCGCAGCCGGTCCCATCTGGCGGAGCACGTTGGTCGTCCCGATGCTGTGGCTGCCGTGCTCACGCACGTCGAGACCGCGAAGGGCTCGTCCCAGCAGCAGTCCGACGGGGATCGAGCCGATCACGTAGCCCGCGGCGACAGCGGTGACGTCGGCAAGGCGGCCGCGCATGGCGCGGAGTCTAGCGGCGCGTCACCGTCGCCCCGGCCGTGATCGCGAGGCCGGCGGCCGGGGCGACCACCCAGGCCGAGGCGCCCGGGCCCGCCGCCTCGAGCATCGCGTCGATGCAGGCGGCCGCGGCATCGCCGCCGGTCAGCGCCAGTACGGAGCCGCCGAAGCCCGCCCCGACCAGGCGGGCGCCGAAGCACCCCGGAACCGCCTGCGCCGCCGCGACCACCGTGTCCAGAGTGGCGGTGCTGACCTCGGCATCCTCACGCAGCGAGCGATGCGACTCCGACATCAACCGCCCCAGGACCCGGCTGTCGCCCGCGCGCAGCGCGGCAGCGGCCTCGGCCGCGCGGCGGCTCTCGGTGACGGCATGGCGCAGCCGGCGAGCGGCGATGTCGGCTCCCTCGGGCGGCGCCGCAATCTCCATGATCGTCGCCGCGCCGGCTGCCCGCAGCGCGGCCTCGGTCTCGGCGCGTCTGGTTCGGTATCCGGGTCCGGCGACGCTGTGGCGCTCGCCGGTGTCGCAGACGCACAGGGCGGCGCCCGTGATGCCCCAGGCGATGGGGGTGGCCGAATCGGTGGCGCAATCGAGCAGCACCGCTCCACCGTCCGGTGTCTCGACGATCGCGTGCTGGTCGAGGCGGCCGCTGGGAACGCCAAGCACGGTGTGCTCGGCGACGTACGCTGCATCCACGAGAGCCGCCACGCTCAGGGTCGTGGCGCGAAGCTGCAGCAGCGCCACAAGCGTGGCGCAGATC
>DASUWI010000055.1:0-3394 GCA_036378495.1 Candidatus Dormiibacterota bacterium | reverse complement strand
GACAAATAGCCTTTGGCCACGGCCCGTCGATCACGCAGCGCCGTTCGGTAGCGCGCCTTCCCCGATCCGACAAGGGCCCAGTAGACTCGCCTCCGTGCGTCACCTGAGAAGCGGGTCCGTCGTCGTGTGCCTGGCGGTCATGCTGGTTGCCTGCGGCGCGTCGTCCACCGCGACGCCCACCAACGCGCCGGCGGGTGACATCGAGGGCGGCGACGCAGCCCAGCTTCCGACTCTGCCCTCGCCCACCGCGGGGGCCGCCACCCCGACGCCGTCCGCGACGCCGGGACAGGTTGTGACGGCAATCTTCCAGGACGTGCAGGCGACGTGGCAAACCGCCTTCCGGCAGGCGGGCGTCGCCTACGCACCAGCCACCCTGCGTTTGTTCTCATCAGAGATCGGCACCGCCTGCGGCACGCAGACGTCCGAGGTCGGGCCCTTCTACTGTCCTGCAGACCAGGTCGTCGGCATCGATCTCACGTTCTTCGCGGCGCTGCAGCAGCACTTCGGCGTTGGCGGCTTCGCGTGGGCGTATGTGGTGGCTCACGAGATCGGACACCACATTCAACTCCTCCTGGGGGTCACCGCCCGC
This sequence comes from Candidatus Dormiibacterota bacterium, assembly GCA_036378495.1. GTDB lineage: Bacteria > Chloroflexota > Dormibacteria > Aeolococcales > Aeolococcaceae > JAFALX01. The sequence continues at coordinate 2,805 of DASUWI010000055.1, read as the reverse complement.
GTAGCTGACGCCGACGCGCGCAATCCAGCGGGCGCAAATGCGCTCTCCGTGCGCGTTGAGCTGCAGGCGGACTGCTACGCGGGCGTGTGGGCACACACCGCGTACTCACGCGACCTGCTGCAGCCAGGCGCCATTGAACAGGCCCTGCACGCTGCTGCCGTTATTGGAGACGATTTCCAGTCGCACCTCGGTGGCGGCCAGGTCGAGCCCGAGAACTGGACCCACGGATCGTCGGCCCAGCGGCAGCGCTGGTTCACGGCAGGATTCGACTCGGGGAAGGCTGGCTCGTGCAACACCTTTTCTGGCTCTCCATAAAACGAACCGCTCGGCCTAACCTCCCCCACCACCCCGCGTTCACCGCAGGGATATCCGGTCAGCATTGGCAGTAACAGACGCGGTCTGAGGGCGGCGCGTATACTCCCGGCCACCAAGGCCAATCGGGTGGAGGAGCGCTGTTATGACGACGAAGTTCCTGCTCACGGAAGCCGAGCTTCCCGATCGCTGGTACAACATCCTCCCCGACCTCCCCGAGCCACTGGGCGCCTTCCTCAGCCCGCAGACGCTGCAGCCGCTGGCCCCGCCCGACCTGACGCCGCTGTTCCCCATGGCGATCATCGGGCAGGAGGTGTCGGCCGAGCGCTGGATCGAGATTCCCGACCGGGTCCGCGACGTCTACAGGCTCTGGCGCCCAACGCCGCTCTACCGCGCCGAGCGGCTGGAGAAGGCGCTCAACACGCCGGCGCGCATCTACTACAAGTACGAGGGGGTCTCCCCCGCCGGGTCGCACAAGCCCAACACCGCGGTGGCGCAGGCGTACTACAACGCCGAGGAGGGCATCAAGCGCCTCACCACCGAGACCGGCGCCGGTCAGTGGGGATCCGCGCTTGCCTTCGCCGGCAGCCTTTTCGGGCTCGAGGTCATGGTGTACATGGTCAGCGTCTCGTATCAGCAGAAGCCGTACCGGCGCGCGCTGATGGAGACCTGGGGCGCAACCGTGGTGCCGTCGCCCACCGACAAGACCGAGTTCGGCCGCGGCGTCCTCGCCAAGGCCCCGGACTCACCGGGCAGCCTCGGCATCGCCATCTCCGAGGCCGTCGAGGACGCGGTGGGCCGCGACGACACGCACTACTCGCTGGGCTCGGTGGTCAACCATGTGCTGCTGCACCAGACCATCGTGGGCCAGGAGGCTCAGCGGCAGATGGAGATGGCGGATGCGTATCCCGACGTGGTGATCGGCTGCGTCGGAGGTGGCTCGAATTTCGCCGGGCTCGCGTATCCCTTCCTCGCCGACCGGCTCAAGGGCACCACGCACACGCGCTTCATCGCGGCGGAACCCGCCGCCTGCCCCACGCTGACACGCGGCATCTACGCGTACGACTACGGCGACACCGCCGGGATGGGACCGGTGGTGCCGATGTTCACCCTGGGCCACAACTTCATCCCGGAGCGCATTCACGCGGGCGGCCTGCGGTACCACGGCGACGCACCATCGCTCTGCCTGCTCGTCAAGAACGGATACATCGAGGCGCGCGCGTACAGGCAGAACGAAGCCTTCGCCGAAGCGGTGCGCTTCGCGCGCAGCGAGGGCATCCTGCCCGCGCCGGAGCCGTCGCACGCGCTGCGCGCGGTCGCCGAGGAGGCTGCCGCGGCACGAGAGGCGGGCGACACGCGCGTGATCCTCTTCAACCTCTCGGGCCACGGCCACTTCGATCTGGCCGCGTACGACGCGTACTTCGCCGGCACGTTGCGCGACGTGGAGCTGCCCCAGGAACGCCTCGACACCGCGCTCGCCGAGCTGCCCAAGGTGCCCGCGGGATCAGCCTGAGGCGAGCTCGCGAAACAGCTCTCGCGCCACGATCTCCCGCTGCACCTCTGACGCGCCTTCGTAGATGCGCGTGCCACGCACCTCGCGGTACAGGTGTTCGAGGGGATGACCGCGCTGCAGGGCGCGGGCGCCATGCACCTGGATGGCGACGTCCACCGCCGCCGTCGCCGTCTCGGTGGCGAAGAGCTTGGCCATCGCCGCCGCCTGCGTCGTCCCCTGCTCGTGCGCATCGTGCGCGGTTGCTGCCGCGTGGACCAGCAGCCGAGCCGCCTGCAGCCGCGTGGCGACGTCGGCGAGCTGATGTGAGACACCCTGGAATCCGGAGAGGGTGCGACCGAAGGCGGTGCGCGTCGCCGCATGGCGCACCGCGGCGTCGAGCGCGGCCTGCGCCATCCCGACGGCGAATGCTCCCACGCTCGGCCGGAACAGGTCGAGCGTGCGCATGGCGACAGCGAACCCGCCGTCGATTGCGCCGATCATCTGGCTGCGCGTCACGGGCACGCCGTCGAACACCAGCCTGCCGATGGGGTGGCTCGACACCAGCAGCGTCGATTCGCCGGCGAGGCCGGCGCTGTCCCCGGGCACCGCGAAACATGTGATCCCTCGTGCGCCCGCGCCGGGCGTTGTCCGCGCGAACACCGCGTAGATGTCGGCATCGGGCGCGTTCGAGATGAACGTCTTTTCGCCGCTGAGGCGGAAGCCGTCGCCATCGGGTTCGGCCGCGAGCGACAGCGCTGAGACATCCGAGCCGGCGGACGGCTCGGTGAGCGCGAAGGCCGCCACTGCGGTCCCGGACGCAATGCGCGGCATCCACGCGCCCGTGAACTCGGGCCGGCCCTCGACCAGCAGCGGATGGGCGCCCAGACACTGCACGGCGAGTGCGGTCTCGCTCTCCGGTGAGTGGCGCGCCACGCCTTCACGGATGAGGCAGAGCTCCACCGCGCTAATCTGGGGACCCTCCTGCAGCACGCGAGGCAGGA
>DASUWI010000054.1:0-28831 GCA_036378495.1 Candidatus Dormiibacterota bacterium | reverse complement strand
CACTGCCCGTCGCGTGCGCGATCGCGATCTTCAAGTACCGCCTGTACGGCATCGACATCGTCATCAGCCGCACCCTGGTGTACGGCTCGTTGGCGGTCTTGATCACGGGCGTGTATGTGGGCATCGCGGTGGGCTTCGGCGAGCTGGTCGGCAGCGGCGGCAAGCCGAACCTCGGCCTGTCGATCCTCGCCACAGCCATCGTTGCCGTCGGCTTCCAGCCGGCGCGCCAGCGGCTGCAGCGCGTTGCCAACCGGCTCGTGTACGGGAAGCGGGCCACGCCGTACCAGGTGCTCAGCCAGTTCTCGTCACAGGTGGCCGGATCGTATGCCGCCGACGAGGTGCTGCCGCGCATGGCGCGCGTGCTCGACGAAGGCACCGGTGCCGAGCGGTCGACAGTATGGCTCCGTGCCGGGGGCGCTCTCCATCCGGCGGCGACGTGGCCCGCCGGGCTGACCGATCGGCCCGAGACTGCGGTCGCCTTGGGCAATGGTTCGCTGCCCGAGCTTCCCGGCGTGACCCGAGCGGTCGAGGTGCGGCATCAGGGCGAGCTGCTCGGTGCGCTGACGGTGGTGAAGCGCCGCGGTGAATCGCTGACGCCGGTGGAGGAGAAGCTGCTCGATGACCTGGCGCATCAGGCGGGGCTGGTGCTGAAGAACGTCGGCCTCACCGCGGACCTCCAGCGGCGCCTCGAAGAGCTGCGTGCGTCACGGCAACGCCTGGTCTCGGCCCAGGATCAGGAGAGGCGCCGCCTGGAGCGCAACCTCCACGACGGCGCTCAGCAAAACCTCGTCGCGCTCAAGGTGAAGCTGGGCCTCGCGGAAATGCTGCTGGCGAAGGATCAGGAGAGGGCGAAGGCGACGCTGCAGCAATTGAAAGCGGACACGGACGAGGCGCTGGAGACACTGCGCGACCTCGCCCGTGGCATCTATCCGCCGCTCCTCGCGGAGAAGGGCTTGGCCGTCGCGCTGGAGTCGCAGGCGCGCAAGGCGACGCTGCCGGTGACGCTGGACGCCGCAGGGATTGGCCGCTATCCGCAGGAGGTGGAGGCCACCGTGTACTTCTGCGTGCTCGAGGCGCTGCAGAACGTGCAGAAGTATGCGCACGCAGCGGCGGCCACGGTGCGATTGCGCGCTAGTGACGACGTGCTGCGCTTTGACGTCGAGGATGACGGCCGCGGCTTCGATGTCGACCGCGTCGAGAAGGGCGCCGGCCTGACCAACATGCAGGATCGGCTGGATGCCGCGGGAGGGGCGCTGACCCTGCGCAGCGTCGCCGGTCGGGGCACGGTGGTGTCCGGCACTATCGGCGTCGCCGCTGTCGCTGTCCCGCAGCCGGCGTGATGGCCGTGAGCGACGGGATGCTGCCCACACCCAATGCGGGGCGTCAGCACGATTGAACTCGCCTCGGGAGGCTCGCAGACTTTCAGCGTGAAGGCAGTGGGACGCCCCGAGGGCGGGGGACTGGCAACAGCAGCGGCCGTCGCCGGGGCGCTGGCGACGGCCACGCTGACCGCTGGTGCCTGGTTGCTCGCGGTGCGCAACGGCGACACCAACCCGCTGACGGGCAATCACGGCCCCGACCTCATAGTTCCCGTGGGGATCACCGCGGTGGGGGCGGTGGTTGTGGCGCGACGCAGGTGGAACCCGCTGGGATGGCTGCTGCTGCTCTCCGGCGTGGTCGATGCGCTTCGCTCGGCATCCGGGGAGTACGCGGTTCGAGGGCTGAGCGCACCCGGCACCCTTCCGGCGGTCGATTGGGCGGCGTGGTTGACGAACTGGCTGCTCGGAGTCATCTTCCCCGCGGGGACACTCCTCTTCATCTTCCTGCTCTTTCCGACCGGCCGCCTGCTCAGCCGGCGCTGGCGGCCGGTCGCGGTAGCCGCGGTGACGCTCACTGTTTTCACCACCTTTGTCAGCATCGTGAGTCCCACGTCGACCACGCTGCAGTCCCACGCGCTCCCGGCGCCCAACCCCTTGGCGATCGCCGGCTTTCCCTTGACGGAGGACGACGCTGGCTGGGTGTGGCCGGCGGGCATCCTGCTGCTGCTCGTCGCCGCGGCAAGCCCGCTGATTCGCTACCGGCGAGCCGACGGTGAGGAGCGCCAGCAGATCAAGTGGTTTGCCTTCGCGGTCCTTGCCACGGTCGTTCTCATCATCGCAACACTCCCGGTGTCGGCCGGTCTCCCCGCCGGCGAGGCCTCGGTCCTGTTCAACCTGGTGATCATCGCGGGCATCGGGTTCGCGCTGCCCGCGGCGATCGGTCTGGCCATCCTCAAGTACCGGTTGTACGGCATCGACGTCGTCATCGGCCGCACGCTGGTGTACGGCTCACTCGCGGTGCTGATCACCGGTGTGTACGTGGGCATCGCCGTCGGCGTCGGCGAGCTGGTGGGCAGCGGCGGCAAGCCCAATCTCGGGCTCTCGATCCTCGCCACGGCGATCGTCGCGATCGGGTTCCAGCCCGCGCGCGAGCGGCTGCAGCGCATAGCCAACCGGCTCGTGTACGGCAGGCGGGCGACGCCATATCAGGTGCTCAGCAAGTTCTCGTCACAGGTGGCCGGATCATATGCCGCCGACGACGTGCTGCCGCGCATGGCTCGGGTGCTCCACGAGGGTACCGGCGCCGAAAGCACCGCGGTGTGGTTGCGCGCGGGCTCGGTGCTGCATCCCGCGGCGAGCTGGCCCGATTCCGCGTTGACGGCCCTGCCGCGTGACGTCGCGGTCAACGGCGTCCTGCCCGATCTTGGAGGCGCCACACGCGCAGTGGAGGTGCGCCATCAAGGCGAGCTGCTCGGCGCCCTGACCGTGGTCAAGCGCCGCGGCGAGGCGCTGACGCCGGTGGAGGAGAAGCTGGTCGACGACCTCGCCCACCAGGCGGGGCTCGTGCTCAAGAACGTTGGACTCACCGCCGATCTGCAGCGGCGGCTCGAGGAACTGCGCCAGTCTCGACAGCGGCTCGTGTCCGCCCAGGACCAGGAACGGCGTCGCCTGGAGCGCAACCTGCACGACGGCGCGCAGCAAACCCTGGTGGCGCTCAAGGTGAAGCTTGGACTCGCCGACATGCTGATGGCGAAGGACCCCGAGAAGGCGAAGCAGACGATCGCGCAGCTGAAGGCCGATACGGACGAGGCGCTGGAAACGCTGCGCGACCTGGCTCGCGGCATCTACCCGCCGCTGCTGGCGGAGAAGGGCCTGGCCGCCGCGCTGGAGTCGCAGGCGCGCAAAGCGACCCTGCCGGTGCGGGTAGATGCCGGTGGGATCGGCCGCTATCCGCAGGAGGTGGAGGCCACCGTGTACTTCTGCGTGCTCGAGGCCCTGCAGAACGTGCAGAGGTATGCAGACGCGACATCCGCATCCGTTCGGCTGCGAGGAAGCGACGGCGAGCTGCGTTTCGAGGTCGCGGATGACGGCCGCGGCTTCGATGTCGAAAGCGCGAAGTCGGGCGCAGGTCTGTCGAACATGCGAGACAGGGTTGACGCGCTCGACGGTGACTTCGCGATCGTGTCCGCACCAAAGCAGGGTGCGAGGGTCATCGGCCGGCTGCCACTGCTCGCGCCGGCACGGGCAGGGTGATCCCGATGCGCCTGAGTGATCGCAGCCTGCGCTGGTCGGGCGTCGCCCTGCTGGCAGCCACGCTGGTCGTTGGCATCGCGTCCGCGGCGCTGTCGTTGATCCGAGGCACGTCGTTGCTGCCGAAAGTGGCACCTACGACGCTGACGGACATCCTGGCCCAGGGACTTCCGTATACCGTCATCCCGCTCGTGGGCGCATTCATCGTGTGGCGCGTCCCGCGCAACCGGGTCGGCTGGGTCCTCCTCGCTGTCTCGGCGACGTTCATGATCGAGCAGTTCGCCACCGAGTACGCCTACCTCGCGCTGCTGCGCCAGCCCGGGAGGTGGCCCCTCGGTGAGTTCGCCGCGTGGGTGAATTTCTGGATGTTCGCTCCAGGTCAGTGGGCCGTGCCGCTGGTGTTGCTGCTCTTCCCGACGGGGCGCTCACTATCGCGGGGCTGGCGGTGGGTGACGCGAGCTGCGCTGGCGCTGGCGTTGCTCAACACCATCGGATGGGCACTGTTGCCCACATCGGCCGCGCCCCCGGGATCGACACCGCCGCCGTTCGACAATCCGCTCGGCCAGCACTTCGTGGCGACGTTGGCCCCGGTGGTCTTCGCGCTGTCGGGCCCTGCGATCGTGATTTTCGCGGTGCTGGGACTCGGCTCAATCGCGATCCGCTACCGTCGCGCTGACGCCGACGGGCGCCACCAGCTCAAGTGGTTCCTCGTCTCTGCGCCGCTGCTGGTCATTTCATTCGCGATCGGCTTCTTCACCCCGAGCAGCGCAGGGCCTGTGGCGGTGACGCCACTCGCGGTCATCGGCACGACGGTCACCATCGCCGGCACTGTCGCAGTTCCGCTGGCGATTGCTATCGCGATCGTGAAGTACCGGCTGTACGACATCGACATCATCATCAGCCGCACGCTGGTGTACGGGTCGCTCGCGGCCCTGATCACCGGCGTGTACGTCGGCATTGCCGTGGGCATCGGCGAACTCGTGGGCAGTGGCGGCAGACCGAACCTGGGGCTGTCGATTCTCGCGACGGCGATCGTCGCGATCGGGTTTCAGCCCGCGCGCGAGCGGCTGCAACGCATCGCCAACCGGCTCGTGTACGGGAGGCGAGCGACACCGTATCAGGTGCTCAGCGAGTTCTCGTCACAGGTGGCCGGATCGTATGCGGCAGACGAAGTGCTGGCGCGAATGGCGCGCGTGCTGCAGGAGGGGACGGGCGCCGACGTGGCGCGCGTGTGGCTGCGCCGCGATACCGAGATGATCGCTGCTGCGGCGTCGCCACCCGACGATGCCACAGCGCCGCCGGTGGCGGTGAACAACGGCACACTGCCGCCCCTCCCGACGGCGACACGCGCCGTCGAGGTGCGCCATCAGGGAGAGCTGCTGGGCGCGCTGACGGTCTCGAAGCGCCGTGGCGAGTCGCTGTCGCCGGTGGAGGAGAAGCTTGTCGACGACCTGGCGCACCAGGCGGGACTCGTGCTGAAGAACGTGGGATTGACCGCCGATCTGCAGCGCCGCCTCGACGAGTTGCGCGCGTCGCGGCAGCGGCTGGTCTCGGCGCAGGATGAGGAGCGGCGCCGCTTGGAGCGCAATCTGCACGACGGCGCGCAGCAGCACCTGGTGGCCTTGAAGGTGAAGCTCGGCCTTGCCGAGATGCTCGCCGCCAAGGATCCCGAGAAGGCGAAGCAGACGATCGTCGAGCTCAAGGCCAACACAGACGAGGCGCTGGAGACGCTGCGCGACCTGGCGCGGGGCATCTACCCGCCACTGCTGGCCGAGAAGGGCCTGGTCACCGCTCTGGAATCGCAGGCGCGGAAGGCGACGCTCCCGGTCACCGTCGACGCCGAGAGCATCGGCCGTTACCCGCAGGAGATGGAAGCGGCCGTGTACTTCTGCGTGCTGGAGGCGCTGCAAAACGTGCAGAAGTACGCAGGTGCGTCAGCGGTGACCTTGCGTCTGCGTGAGCAGGATGGGGAGCTGCGCTTCGCCGTCGAGGACGACGGCCACGGTTTCGAGGTTGATCGAGTGAAGAAGGGCGCGGGCCTGACCAACATGCACGACCGCATCGATGCCGCCGGTGGCCGGCTCGAGATCAGCAGCGAGGTGGGTCGCGGGAGTCGCGTGGCCGGAGCTCTGCCGGTTGCCGCTGCCGCGACGCCTCGCGATTCGCGGGTGCCGGCGTTCACATGAGCAGGCGATCCACGGTCATTGCACTCAGCAGCGCCGCGGTGTCCGTGGCGGGCGGGGTCGCGACGGTGGTGCTGGTCGCATTGAACATCCGGAGCATCCACGGCATCGACGGCGCCGATCCCATCGGGATCGTCATGCCGCTGACATTTGCCGCAGTGGGCGGGCTGATCGCGGCGCGGCATCCACGCAACGCGACTGGATGGCTGTTCCTCTTCATCGGCGTCGTCGTGGGGTTGCAGGGCTTTGCTGATCAGTACGCGCGCCTCGGGCTGATCACGCACCCGGGCTCGGTCGCCGGCGCGACCTGGGCATTGTGGTTCAGCACCTGGGTGGGGCCGACGGTCTGGCCCGTGGGTGCGGCCGCGCTCGTGTTGATGCTCGTGCCCGACGGCAGGCTCCCGTCCCCGCGCTGGCGTGTCCTCGCAGTCGCGAACGCAGTGATGTGTGTCCTGCTGGTCGTGGTCTTCGGGCTCCTCGCGCCAAACTCGATGACGGTCACGGCCACGACGAGCCCCGCGGTCCAGAATCCCACGGGGCTTCCTGGGCTTCCGGCCCTCGCGTGGACCCAGGGCGCGCTCGGGGTGGCGATATATTTCGTCGCCGTCGCCATCGTCGTTGTGGCTGCAGCAGCCCCGTTCGTGCGGCTGCGCCGGGCGCGAGGCGAGGCGCGGCAGCAGCTGAAGTGGATCGCCTACGCCGTGCTGCTGAGCGCGATCCTCGCAGGTGTCCTGACTGTCGTGGGGGCGGTGGTGCAGAGTGCAACGTGGCTCAACACGGCGAGCGACCTGGCGATCGTGCTCGGTTTCGCCATCGCGCTGCCGGTCGCGACCGGCGTCGCCATCTTCAAGTACCGCCTCTACGACATCGACATCGTCATCAGCCGCACGCTGGTGTACGGCTCGCTCGCGGTGCTGATCACCGGGGTGTACGTGGGGATCGCGGTGGGCATCGGCGAGCTGGTGGGCAGCGGCGGCAGGCCCAACCTGGGGCTCTCGATCCTCGCCACCGCAATTGTCGCGGTCGGGTTCCAGCCGGCGCGCGAGCGGCTGCAGCGCGTTGCCAACCGGCTCGTGTACGGGACGCGGGCCACGCCGTACCAGGTGCTCAGCGAGTTCTCGTCACAGGTGGCAGGTTCATACGCTGCGGACGAGGTGCTGCCGCGGATGGCGCGCGTGCTCGATGAGGGGACGGGCGCCGAGCGATCCACGATCTGGCTGCGGTCGGGCGACGCGCTGCATGCCGCGGCGGCGTGGCCGGTGGGTGGCAGCGAGCGGCTGGAGCCGGCGATTCCGCTGCCGGACGGGGTGCTTCCTGCGATCCCGGGGGCGACGCGTGCGGTCGAGGTGCGCCATCAGGGTGAGCTGCTCGGTGTGCTGAGCGTGGTGAAGCGGCGCGGTGAGTCGCTGACGCCGGTGGAGGACAAGCTGCTCGACGACCTGGCGCATCAAGCCGGGCTGGTGCTCAAGAACGTGGGCCTCACCGCGGACCTGCAGCGGCGGCTCGAAGAGTTGCGCGCGTCCCGGCAGCGGCTGGTATCGGCGCAGGACGAGGAGCGGCGCCGGCTGGAGCGCAACCTGCACGACGGCGCCCAGCAGCATCTCGTCGCGCTCAAGGTGAAGCTCGGGCTCGCCGAGATGCTGGCGGTGAAGGACCCAGCGAGGGCCAGGGCCACGCTGCAGCAGCTCAACTCCGACACCGACGAGGCGCTCGAGACGCTGCGTGACCTGGCGCGGGGCATCTACCCGCCGCTGCTGGCGGAGAAGGGGTTGCCGACCGCGTTGGAATCGCAAGCGCGCAAGGCGACGATCCCCGTGACGGTCGACACCACCGGCGTCGGCCGCTACCCGCAGGAGGTCGAGGCCACGGTGTACTTCTGCGTGCTGGAGGCGCTGCAGAACGTGCAGAAGTACGCTGAAGCGAACCGCGCCGTCGTCCGGCTGCGTGATGATGGACGCGCGCTGCGATTCGAGGTCGAGGACGACGGTCGCGGCTTCGACTCGCGGACGGTGCGGCGCGGCGCCGGGCTGACCAACATGAACGACCGTATCGATGCGCTCAGCGGATCGCTGGAGGTCAACTCGCGGCCTGCGCACGGCACCACCGTGCGCGCCGTCGTTCCGGTGATTGTTGCCACCGCGGGAGCGGCATGACAACGGCGATCACCGCCGTCAACTCTCGCGGATGGCGCCGTCGGATCTTCACGTCGCGCAACGCCGCGATCGTCACCCTGTTCGATCAGCTCCTCTTCGTTGCCTTCGGCGTTGCATATCTGTCGCCGATCACGCCCGCTCCCGTCTGGCATGCGGCCGGTGGGGCGGTGAGCGCCGCGTTCGTTCTTCCGTTCGCGGCACTCGCCGCTGTCGGCGGCCTGATCGCAGCACGCCGGCCCGACAACTGGGTTGGCTGGCTGATCTCGAGCGCTGCAACGTTCTTCGGGATCGGCGCCTTGTGCTCCCTGCTGGGCACGGTGCTGCTGTACCACGGCGACGTCGCCGGCCGGTGGGTGCAGCTCGGCGGCGTGTTCTGGACGGGCACCGCGGCCCCCGCCTTCCTGGGCTACGCGCTCGCCGTGCTGCTGTTTCCCGACGGTCATCTGCCCTCGCGCCGCTGGCGATGGTTGGTCTATGCGCAGCTGGCGCTGGTGGCGCTGAACGTGTTCGTCGCGCTGGTGAACACCAACCAGGGAGGGCTCGGGATCACATACATCCCGATCCATGGTGTCGATCAGACGAGCCCGCTCGCCATCCCCGCGCTCACCGGCTTCACCGACGCGGTGATCAACGATTCCACGTTCGTCCAGTTCGTACTTGTCGCCTTCGCGGCCGCGTCCGTCTTCCTGCGTCTGCGCGGCGCCGACGCCGAACGACGCCAGCAGATCAAGTGGTTCGCCGCCGGTACAGTGGTGCTTGCCGCCGGCCTCGTCGCCACAGCCGTGCTGCCCTCGCCGGTCAGTGCCGGCCCGGCGATTTTCGGTCTGTACGTGGTCGTGGTCCTCATTGCTGTGCTGGCCGTCCCGGTGGCGGTTGCCGTGGCGATGCTGCGATACCGCCTGTACGACATCGACATCATCATCAGCCGCGCACTCGTCTACGGCGTCCTGGCCGTCTTGATCACCGGGGTGTACGTCGGAATCGCGGTCGGGGTCGGAATCTTCGTCGGCAGCGGTGGCAAGCCCAATCTGGGGTTGTCCATCCTTGCGACGGCCATCGTCGCACTGGGATTCCAGCCCGCGCGCGAGCGGCTCCAGCGCGTGGCCAACCGGCTCGTTTATGGCACGCGGGCAACGCCCTATGAGGTGCTCAGCGAGTTCTCGTCACAGGTGGCAGGTTCATATGCTGCGGACGAGGTGCTGCCGCGGATGGCGCGCGTGCTCAAGGAGGGGACGGGTGCCGAGCGATCTACGGTCTGGCTGCGGTCCGGTGGTTCGCTGCACGCTGCTGTTACATGGCCGCCATCGACGACCGCGGAGCTCGAGCCAGAGCTACCCATGTCGAACGGCCGGCTCCCGCTGTTGCCCGGAATGACGCGCGCTGTTGAGGTGCGCCACCAGGGCGAGCTGCTGGGCGCACTGAGTGTCGAGAAGCGGCGCGGCGAAGCGCTGACGCCGGTGGAGGACAAGCTGCTCGATGACCTGGCGCACCAGGCGGGACTGGTGCTCAAGAACGTGGGCCTCACCGCAGATCTGCAGAGACGCCTCGAGGAACTGCGCGCGTCACGGAAGCGGCTGGTGTCGGCGCAGGATGCGGAGCGGCGCCGGCTGGAGCGCAACCTCCACGACGGCGCGCAGCAGCACCTCGTCGCGATCAAGGTGAAGCTCGGGCTTGCACAGATGCTCGCGGCCAAGGATCCCGAGAAGGCGAAACAGACGATCGCCCAGTTGAAGGCCGACACCGACGAGGCGCTAGAGACCTTGCGCGACCTGGCGCGGGGCATCTACCCGCCGCTGCTGGCGGAGAAGGGCCTTGTCACAGCTCTGGAGTCGCAGGCGCGCAAGGCTACGGTCGTCGTCGAGGTCGACGCCGACGGAGTCGGGCGCTACCCGCAGGAGGTGGAGGCGACGGTGTACTTCTGCGCCCTCGAGGCGCTGCAGAACGTGCAGAAATACGCGCAGGCTTCGCGCGCCGTCGTGCGGCTGCGTGATGCTGATGGTGAGCTCTGCTTCGTCGTTGAGGACGACGGCAGAGGTTTCGACGTCGAGCGCGCGAGACGAGGCGCGGGCCTCACCAACATGCACGACCGGCTCGATGCGATCGGAGGCGCGCTCAGCATCGAGTCGGCTCCAGGGTCGGGAACGGTAGTCCGGGCATCGATCCCGGCCGGCCGCGTGGTCGCGGTGTGACGATGAGCGCCCACGTCAGGATCGCTCGGTCGAGCGTCGTCGCAAGGCGCGTCGCATGGGCGCTGTGGGTAGTGGCAGCCGCGCAGGTTGCCGCCTACGCCTTGCTTGCCGTCGCGGATCGGAGTGTTCAACTGCACCTCTACGGATACGTCGCCGCAATCCCGCTCGTGTGCTTCGCCTTCGCCACAGTTGGCGCCGTCGTCGCCGCACGGATTCCGCGCAACGCCATCGGCTGGCTCTTTCTCGCGATCGCGCTCATCCTGTTGACGACCTCGGACGCCCAGCTGTACGCGATCCGTGCGTATCTCGTGGCCCCTGGTTCACTGCCGCTTGGCGCATTTGCAGGATGGATCGGATCGTGGCTGTGGGGCCCCGGGGTTGCGCTCACGGTCGTGTTCGTCCCGCTCCTGTTCCCTGACGGCACGCCTCCCGGCCGTCGCTGGCGACTCTGGGCGCGTGTGGCGACTGCGGTCGTCCTGCTGCAGATCGTCGCCTCGGCAGTCATCACGTATCCGCAGCCGACGTCCACCGTCGACAACACCGGCCAGTTCCTCGCAGCCCTCAGGCCTGAGACGGCCGCCGCCGTGATCTTCAACGTCGCCTACCTCCTGATCGTCCCTCTCTCCCTCGTCAGCGTGGCGAGCCTCTTCGTACGTCGCCGTCGTGCCGACGCGACCGTGCGCCAGCAGTTGAAGTTCTTCATGTATGCCGGCGTGTTGGTGCTCATCGGCGTGGCCGCGAGCGCCGTGGGAAATACCATCGGTGGTGCCGCTGGCACGCTGTACGACGTCGGTGCGTCCATCCTGGTGACGTCGGTCGGCGCAGTCCCTGTCGCCGCCGGCCTTGCCATACTTCGCTATCGCCTGTACGACATCGACGTCGTCATCAGCCGCACGCTGGTGTACGGCGCTCTCGCCGTGCTGATCACCGGCGTGTACGTCGGCATCGCGGTGGGCATCGGCGAGCTCGTGGGCAGTGGCGGCAAGCCCAACCTGGGGCTGTCGATCCTGGCCACGGCGATTGTGGCCGTTGGCTTCCAGCCGGCACGGGAGCGACTGCAGCGCATCTCCAACCGGCTGGTGTACGGAAAGCGAGCAACCCCCTACCAGGTGTTGAGCGAGTTCTCATCGAGTGTCGCCGGCGGGTACGACGCTGCTGAGGTCTTGCCACGCATGACCCGTCTGCTGCAGGAAGGAACCGGTGCGGAATACGCGACGGTATGGCTGCGCCACGCCGGCGAGCTCCAGCCCACGGCAACGTGGCCGCAAAACGTGCCCGCGCCGAGCGCTGTGCAGATGCGCGACGGGGCGCTCCCCGTTCTTGCGGATGTGACTAGCCTCGTGCCGGTGGAACACCAGGGCGAGCTCCTTGGTGCACTGAGTGTTATGAAGCGGCGCGGCGAGGCGCTGACGCCGGTGGAGGAGAAGTTGCTCGGCGACCTCGCCCATCAGGCGGGGCTGGTGCTGAAGAACGTTCGCCTCACCGCGGACCTGCAGCGACGACTCGAAGAGTTGCGCGCGTCACGACAGCGGCTGGTCTCCGCGCAGGACGCTGAGCGGCGCCGGCTGGAACGCAACCTGCACGACGGCGCGCAGCAGCACCTGGTGGCGCTCAAGGTGAAGCTGGGCCTGGCGGAGATGCTGGCGGCGAAGGATCCAGAAAAGGCCAGGCTGACGCTGGAGCAGTTGAAGTCGGACACCGACGAGGCGCTGGAGACGCTGCGCGACCTGGCGCGCGGAATCTACCCGCCACTCCTGGCGGAGAAGGGACTGTCCACGGCGCTGGAATCGCAGGCGCGCAAGGCGACCGTCCCCGTGACGGTTGACGCCGACGGTGTCGGTCGCTACCCGCAGGAGGTCGAGGCGACGGTCTACTTCTGCGTGCTCGAGGCGCTGCAGAACGTGCAGAAGTACGCGGAGGCGTCAACTGTGGTCGTGCGGCTCCGCGAGACCAACGGCGGTCTGCAATTCGAGGTCACGGACGACGGCAGCGGCTTCGATGTGGCCACCGTGCGCATGGGTGCGGGCCTGACCAACATGAGGGACCGGCTCGACGCCCTGGGCGGAACGGTGCGCATCGATAGCAGCCCGAGCCACGGGACGCGCGTACTGGGCGCGGTTCCGACCGGCGCGCAGGGGGCCGCGGGTGATCCGCCTCCTGAGGCGATCGCCGCAGCGGTGTGACAGGCCCCTTCGCTGCCGAGTTGGCTGACAATGGGGCGACAGGAGTGAGCGCGAGCACCACCACCCACGAGCCGCACACGCCCCGGGCGGAAGGACGCGAGGCGCAGCGCCTAGAGGCCTTCAGCGACGGCGTCCTCGCCGTGATCATCACGATCATGGCGTTCAGCCTCGCCGTGCCCAGCAACACCACGTGGAGCGCGATCAGCCAGCAGATTCCGCCGCTGCTCGTATACGTGCTCAGCTTCACGCTGATCGGCATCTACTGGAACAACCACCACCATCTGCTCAAAGCGACGCAGCACATCAGCAGTGGCGTGATGTGGGCCAACTTGCATCTGCTCTTCTGGCTGTCCCTGACGCCGGTGGCCACGAAGTGGGTGGGCCTGGATTCCTCGGCAAGCGTCCCGGCTGCGGTCTACGGGATCGTCAGCCTCGGAGCCGGCGGCGCGTACTCCGTGCTGGTGCGGATGATCATTCGCGCGAATGGGCGCGACTCGCGAGTGGCGCGTGCAGTCGGGTCCAACACGAAGGGCAGGCTCTCGCTCTCGGGCTTCGCCACCGGCATCGGACTGTCCTGGATCTCGCCGTGGATCGCCTACGCGCTGTACGCCGCGGTGGCTGTGATGTGGCTGGTGCCGAACCGACTGCTCCTCGCTGCCGACGGAGCCGACTGAGCTCAGCCCGTTCCGTGCGACTCCGGCCACTCCTGCAGCAGCCACAGGTTGCCGTCCGGATCGCTGAAACCCGCGTACTTAACGCCACCCATGTCGTCGACGCCGCCGACATCGATCCCGCGTGCGAGCAGCGCGTCGCGCGACGCGTTGATGTCATTGACGACCAGATGCAGCCCCTTCACCGAGCCCGGCTCCATGTCCGTGATCGGCCCCATGCCGGTGCCGAACACGATGGCGCAGCCGGAGCCCGGCGGTGTGAACTGCACCACGCGCATCTCCGGCGTCACCTGCGTGTCGTGCAGGTCGCCGAAGCCGGCGCGGATGTAGAAGTCCTTGGCGCGATCCACGTTGGAGACGGGCACCGGCACCAGCTCGAGGCGCATCTCCGGCACCGGCGGGAGGTCGGACGCCTGGGCTTCGGTACTCATGCGGGCTGAAGTCTACGCGGCGCCTCCTCGCGACGGAGGCACATGGAGTCTCGGGCCTCGTGGGCCAGCCGGACCGTCCGCAGCCGCTCTGCCTCCGCCACGGCGAGCACATCTGGGTCGGCGGTGGCGATGCTGTCGTCAGGTCCCGTCGACGCGATCAGGATGGCGTCGGCCAGCGAGATGGGCCTCCTGGATCGGTGGTAGTGTGCGACGCGTATCTCCGCGGCGCGGCGGGCGCGGCGGGTGTCAAGCGGCACCTCGGCCAAGACACCGCTGAACAGCGGATCGAGGACCTGCATCGCCCGGGCCACGGGAATCCCAGCGCGGCGCTCTGAGACATAGAGTGCCTCGGCGAGGTTGGTCGTCGCCACCGCTGCGTTGCCCTCGCGCAGGAGCGTTCGCACCTGCGACGCTGCGGCCCCGCCCGTCAGGAACGCGACAAGCGCGTATGCGTCGAGGATGGTCACCCCGACGTTCGCCGGATCTCGCCGGCGGCGTCATCTGAGCGCGCTGCGCGCCGCAGCGCGCTGGTGTCAACACCCTTGAAATCATTCGCGAGCGCCCCGTCCGCCGCCGCGATGGGGTCATCCGCAGCAGGCTCGATGACCAGGCGGCCGCCCTCATCGCGGAGGGTCAGGGTGGACGTGGCCCAGCGCCTGCGAATTGACGCCGGAATCGAGATCTGGCCTCCGCGCGTGATCTTCATGCGCTGACCCATGATCATGAAGGCTAGCATGAAGGCCGGCCGACGGCCTCTGCGGGAGCCTACGCCGCGGACGTCGCCGCGGCCCAGGCGTCGAGGAGCCGGTCGGGGCCGAACTCGGACTTGGGGATGAACGCGGCGGCGCCGGCCTCGGTGGCCTGCGTGTCGTACTCGCCGGCCTCGTACGTGGAGAGCACCAGCACGATCACCGGCCGGCGCGCGTTCTTGGCGGTGCCCTCGACGATGCGCCGGGTGGCCTCGAGCCCGTTGATCCCCGGCAGGTTCACGTCCATCAGCACCAGGTCTGGCGCGAGCTGTTCCGCCGCCTCGACCGACGCCTCGCCGGTCTCGACCTCTCCCACGACCTCGAATCCGTCGGTCAGCTCCACCACCGCACGAGCCACCGCCCGGAATGGCTCCTGGTCGTCGACGATCAACACCTTCACAGCCATGTCTCCGCTTTCACACCATAGGTGCTGCTCGAGCAGAGCGCCAGGGTGCCAGCCACACCGCATGCGGGGGGCTCGCCCCCCGAACGGGTGGCATGCTCTTCGCAAACCCCCGGCGCTCTCCTATGCTCACCGCCGTGGTTCGTGTTGTGGTCGCCGAGGACAACTACCTCCTGCGCGAGGGCATCCGCCAGCTCCTCGAGAGCACGGAGGAGGTCGAGCTGCTCGCGACCGCCGCCGACCTGCCCTCGCTGGAGCGCGCCATCGAGGAGCACCATCCCGATGTCGTGGTGACCGACATCCGCATGCCGCCGACCGGGACGGACGAGGGGCTGCGTGCCGCCGAGAAGCTGCGCGAGGAGCGGCCGGACGTAGGTGTCGTCGTGCTCAGCCAGTACATCGAGCCCGAGTACGCGCTCGCGCTGCTGGAGAAGGGCGCCGCGGGGCGCGGCTACCTGCTCAAGGAGCGCGTGTCCGACATCGAGCAGCTGGTGATAGCGGTGCAGGAGGTGGCCCGCGGCGGTTCGGTGATCGATCCCAAGGTGGTCGAGACACTGGTGGCTGCACGCAGCCGGTCGACCACGTCGGCGCTGTCCCAGCTGACTCCGCGCGAGATGCAGGTGCTCGAGCTGGTGGCGCAAGGGCGCAACAACGCCGGTATCGCCGCGGCGCTGTTCCTCAGCGAACGCGCGGTGGAGAAGCACATCAACGCGATCTTCTCCAAGCTCGACGTGTCAGAGGAGCCGGACGTGCATCGCCGCGTGAAGGCGGTGCTCCTCTACCTCGCGGAAACGCGCGGCTGAGCCGCGCTCCGGCCGTTGCCTTTGGGTTCGAGCCGCAGCACCACCAGCGACCGCGCGTGCACCACGATGTGGGCCGCGGTGCGCACCACGTGCCCCTCCTCGCCGTCCTGGTCCTGCGCGGTGTCCACGAGCACGGTCCAGACGTCGCCCCATCCCTGCGGCACCAGCCACTCGATGTCGTTTGCGCCCGAGTGCAGCAGCACCATGAGCGTGTCGCCCCGGATGCGCTGGCCGCGCGGATCGCGGTCGGGGATCTCCTCGCCATTGAGGATCATGCCCAGCGACCGCTGCGCAGGGTCGAACCACTCACGGTCGGTCATCTCGTCGCCGCCGGGCAGGAACCAGGCGATGTCCTTGCGCCCCGAGCCATAGATGGTCTGGCCGGAGAAGAAATGACGGCGGCGGAGCACCGGCTGCTCGCGGCGCAGGCGGATGACGCGCTCGACGAACTCCCGCATCGGCTGGTCGGCGCCCTCCCAGTCCAGCCAGGAGAGCTCGTTGTCCTGGCAGTACGCGTTGTTGTTGCCGCGTTGGGTGCGGGCGATCTCGTCGCCGCTGAGCATCATCGGGCAGCCCTGCGACACCAGCACGGTGGTGATCAGGTTGCGCATCTGCCGGGCCCGCAGCGCGGTGACGGCGGCGTCGGCGGTGTCGCCCTCGGCGCCGCAGTTCCAGGAGCGGTTGTCGTCGCTGCCGTCGCGATTGCTCTCGAGATTGGCCTCGTTGTGCTTCTGGTTGTACGAGACCCGGTCGCGCAGCGTGAAGCCGTCGTGGGCGGTGACGAAGTTGATGCTCGCCGAGGGCTGCCGGCCCTCGCCCTGGTACAGGTCGCTGGACCCGGTGAGGCGGTACGCGAGATCGCGGATGGTGCCGCTGCCGCGCCAGAAGTCGCGCACGGTGTCGCGGAAGGCGCCGTTCCACTCCGCCCAGCGCACCGGGAAGTTGCCCACCTGGTAGCCGCCGGGGCCGACATCCCAGGGCTCGGCCACGAGCTTGACCTGCGACAGCACCGGGTCCTGGTGGATGATGTCGAAGAAGGCAGAGAGCCGATCGACGTCGTAGAACTGGCGGGCCAGGGCCGCGGCGAGGTCGAAGCGGAATCCGTCGACGTGCATCTCGGTCACCCAGTACCGCAGGCTGTCCATGATCAGCTGCAGCGTGTGCGGATGACGCACGTTGAGGCTGTTGCCCGTGCCCGTGACGTCGAGGTAGTAGCGTGGGTTGTCGTCGCGCAGCCGGTAGTAGGCGCGGTTGTCGAGCCCGCGGAAGCTCAGCGTCGGCCCCAGGTGGTTGCCCTCGCCGGTGTGGTTGTAGACCACGTCGAGGATCACCTCGAGTCCGGCCGCGTGCAGCGCGCGCACCATCGCCTTGAACTCGCGCACCTGCTCGCCCGTCGTGCCCGACGCCGAGTAGCGCGACTGCGGTGCGAAATACGCGATGGAGTCGTAGCCCCAGTAATTGACGAGCCCGTGCTCGGTCAGGTGATCGGCGTCGTACCACTGGTGCACCGGCATGAGCTCGACCGCCGTGACCCCGAGCCGCTGCAGGTGCTCGATGGCCGCAGGATGCGCCAGTCCCGCGTACGTGCCGCGCAGGTCCTCAGGCACGTCGGGGTTGCGCCTTGTGTACCCCTTGACGTGCATCTCGTAGATGACCGTGTCCGACCACGCGATGCTTGGCCTGCGGTCGTCACCCCAGGGGAACGACGGGTCGATCACCACCGCGCGCGGCATCGACGGCGCCGAGTCGATCTTGCTCGGCACGGAGTCGTCGCCACCGGTGCGATACCCCAACAGGGCCGGACCGTGGGCGAACGTGCCGGTGAGCGCGAGGGCGTAGGGATCGATCAGCAGCTTGCGCGGGTTGTGCCGCAGTCCCTGACCAGGGTCGTACGGCCCGCTGACGCGGTATCCGTAGCGCTGTCCCGGCGCAACCTTGTCGACATAGCCATGCCACACCAGGTCGGTGCGCTCTCGCAGGTCGTACGAGGCGGTCTCGAAGCCGTCAGCGTCGCACAGCACGAGCTGGACGGCCTCGGCGCTCTCGCTGAAGAGCGCGAAGTTGGCCCCCTCGCCGTCCCAGGTGGCGCCCATGGGGCTCTCGGAGCCGGGCCACGCCGCCTCGTGGCCGGGCGCCTCCGGTGTGACCGGCAGCTCGGGCACAGCGCTCATGCGAGGGGCATCGCGCCGTGCTTGATAGCATCGCGCACATTAAACGTGATAATCAAGCACTCCTCCCAAAGCGGTCATTCCCGTCGCGCGGCATGATCGCGAGGCAGGGACGGCCCCAGCCCGCTCGCTGGGGAGTCCAGCAAGAGTACGTGGACGCGACCGGCGCGCGTCGCCGGGTGAGCCGCGCGGCGATCGAGCGCGCCCTGGCGGCGATGGGCGCCGGCACGCCGGCCCCGGACGGCGATGCGGGGCCCGTGTTCGCCCGTGCCGGGGAGCGGCTGCCCCGGGGAGTGCGCGCCATCGAGCTCGAGGGCGGCGGCGAGGCCAGGCCCGGGGAGCGGCTGCCGCGAGCGACCCCCGCCGGCTACCACCGCCTGCACATGCGCGACGGAAGCCGCCGGCTGCTCGTCACGAGCCCGGGGCGCTGCCACCTCCCGGCGCTCGACGCGTGGGGCTGGGCGGCCCAGCTCTACGCCGTGCGCTCCGCGACCAGCTGGGGCATCGGTGACCTGGCCGACCTGCGCACGCTGCAGCGCTGGTCGCAGACCCTCGGAGCGGGCGCGCTGCTGCTCAACCCGCTGCATGCGCCGCGCGCGACTCTGCCGCAGGAGCCGAGCCCGTACTTCCCATCGAGCCGGCGTTTTCGCAACCCGCTGTACATCGCGGTCGAGGAGGTTCCGGGCGCGCGCCGCCACGGCGATGTCGCGCTGATCGCTGCGCAGGCGCGTGGCCTCAACGCCACGGCGGTGATCGACCGCGATCGCATCTACGCGCTCAAGATGCACGCGCTGGCGCGCCTGTGGGAGGGGTTCGCGGGCGACGCCGGCTTCGACGCCTACTGCGCCGCCGGCGGCGACGAGCTGCTCCGCTACGCATGCTTCTGCGCCCTCACCGACCGGCATCAGGGATCGTGGCGTACCTGGCCGGAACGGTACCGGCACCCCCGGTCGGAGGCGCTGCACCGCCTGGCGCACGCGGAGCGGCGGCGGGTCGACTTCCACCGCTGGCTGCAATGGCTGCTGGAGGTGCAGCTGCAGGGTGATGGAGGCGATGGCGGCGCGGCTCTGATCCACGATCTCGCGGTGGGCTTCGCGCCGGACGGCGCCGACGCCTGGGAGTGGCAGGACCTGCTCGCCCCGGGCATGAGCGTCGGCGCGCCGCCGGACGAGTACCTGCTGGCCGGGCAGGACTGGGGGCTGCCGCCGTTCGACCCGCACAAGCTGCGCGCCGCGGGCTACGCGCCGCTGCGGGCCACGCTGCGGGCGCTCATGCGAGCCGGGCACGGCGTGCGCATCGACCACGTCATGGGGCTGTTCCGCCTCTGGTGGGTGCCGCGCGACGGCGGCCCCGCGGACGGCGTGTACGTCCGCTTCCCGGCGCGCGAGCTGCTCGACATCGTCGCGCTGGAAAGCGCTCGCGCCGGCGCCTTCGTGGTGGGCGAGGACCTCGGCACCGTGGAGAACGGGGTCCGCGCAGAGCTGCACCGGCGCGCCATACTCTCGTACCGCGTCGCGTGGTTCGAGTCTCGGTCGCCGCGCGGCTATCCGCCGCAGGCGGTGGCGGCGATGACGACGCACGACCTGCCCACCGTCGCCGGCGTGTGGACTGGGGCTGATGTGCGTGAGATGCAGGAGCTTGGCGTCAAGGTGAATCTGCCCGCGGAGGCCAGGCTGCGGCGGCGCTTGCAGCGCCTCGCCGGGGTGGGCGATGCCGCCTCGGTGAGCGACGTGATCGCGCGTGCGTACGCGGCGATGTCAGAAACTCCATCGATCGTGACGCTGGCGACCCTCGACGACGCGACGGCGGCGGAGCGCCGCCCCAACATCCCCGGCACCATCAGCCGTCCCAACTGGTCGATTCCACTGCCGCGCACGCTCGAACAGCTGCGTCACGACCGGCTGCCGCGGCGCATCGCCGCCGAGCTCTCCCAGGCGCGATGAGGGTTGCGCCCCGCGCCACGTACCGCGTGCAGCTGCAGCGCGAGTTCGACTTCGCCGACGCCGCGGCCATCGTGCCGTATCTCGCCGAGCTGGGCATCACCCACCTCTACTGCTCGCCGTACATGGAGGCGGCGCGGGGCAGCACGCACGGCTACGACGTGGTCGATCCCACGCACGTCAACCACGAGCTCAGCGGCGACACCGGGCTGCAACGCCTGGACTCGGCGCTGAAGCAGTACAGCATGGGCCAGCTCCTCGACATCGTGCCCAACCACATGTGCATCAGCGATCTTCGCGATATCTGGTGGTGGGACGTGCTCCGAGTGGGCCGCGCCAGCCGCCACGCGGAGTTCTTCGACATCGATTGGGAGGCGCCTGGGCTGGAGGGGAAGGTGCTCCTGCCGGTGCTGGGTGACAGCCTCGACGCGGTGCTGGCGCGACGCGAGCTGAAGCTCGAGTCAGCGGACCCGCTGATGCTCGCGTATCACGATCAGCGTTTCCCGATTGCGCCGGACACCGCCCACGGACCGCATCCTCCGGTGACGCGCGAGCTGCTCTCGCGCCAGAACTACGTGCTCGAGCACTGGCGCACCGGGCTGGCCCGCGTCAACTACCGGCGGTTCTTCGACATCGCCTCGCTCGCTGCGGTGCGCGCGGAGCAGGACGTGGTGCACCGGATCACCCATCAGCGCGCGCTCGAGCTGGTCTCGGGTGGCGTGGTGGACGGGCTGCGCGTCGACCACATCGACGGCCTCTTCGACCCGGCCGCGTACACGTCGCGGCTGCGCGCCGATGCTCCCGACGCGTGGATCGTTGCTGAGAAGATCCTCGGGGCCCGCGAGCGCCTGCAGCACTCCTGGCCGATCGATGGCACCACCGGGTACGACGCGGCGGCGCGCCTGACGGCGCTGCAGATCGACCCGCGCGGACGCGACCCGCTGCGGCGCATGTACATGGAGTTCACCGGTGACTCGCGCAGCTTCACCGAGCACGCACGCGAGGGCAGGCTCTTCGCCCTGGACACGCTC
Source organism: Candidatus Dormiibacterota bacterium (assembly GCA_036378495.1). Lineage (GTDB taxonomy): Bacteria > Chloroflexota > Dormibacteria > Aeolococcales > Aeolococcaceae > JAFALX01. The sequence continues at coordinate 8,358 of DASUWI010000054.1, read as the reverse complement.
CTCGGGGCCGAGCTCGACCGCCTGGCGCGGGCGGCGCAGCGCGCGGGCATCGCCGACGCGCGCCCCGAGCTGCGGCTCTTGCTGGGCGGGATGCCGGTGTACCGGCTGTACCCGCGCCGCTGGGACGCGCTCAGCCGCGAGGATGAACGTGCGCTCGACGAGGTGGTGACCACGGTCCGCCCCAAATGCCGCGAGGCTGTGCTCAGCGCGATCGCCGCGGTGCTGCAGGCGAACGGCGTGGCCACGCGGGCGCGCATCGAGCTGCGCGCACGCTTCCAGCAGCTGAGCGCCGCGGCCACGGCCAAGGGCGTCGAGGACACCGCGTTCTACAGCTACGTCCCGCTGCTCGCGCTCAACGAGGTCGGGGCCGACCCGTCGCGCTTCGGCATCGAGACCGAGGCCTTCCACCAGGCATCGCACGAGATCCTGGAGCGGTGGCCACGCTCGCTGGTCGCCACCGCGACGCACGACACCAAGCGCGGCGAGGACGCGCGGCTGCGCCTGGCCATGCTGTCCGAGATGCCGCAGGAGTGGGAGGACGCCGTGCGCCGCTGGCATCGCTGCGCGCTGCGATACCGCGGACGCCGCGCGCCGTCGGCCACGGCGGCGTACCTGTTCTTCCAGACGATGGTGGCCGCGCATCCCATAACGGTCGAGCGCTGCCTCGCATACATGCGCAAGGCCGAGCGCGAGGCCAAGCAGGAGACGAGCTGGCTCGACGTCGATCCCGAGTACGAGGCCCAGCTCGACGCGTTCGTCCGGGGGATGCTCGGCGATCGCGGTTTCGTCCACGATGTCGACGCGTTCGTGCGGGCGATGACACCGGCGTGGCAGGTGGCGTCGCTCTCCCAGGCGCTGCTGAAGTGCGTGATCCCGGGCGTGCCCGACATCTACCAGGGCTGCGAGCTCTGGGACCTGAGCCTGGTGGACCCCGACAACCGCCGGCCCGTCGATTACGGGGTGCGGCGCACGATGCTGGGCCAGCTGCGCCGCATGAGTGCCGGGACCATCATGGGGCGCGGTGAGTCCGGGCTGCCCAAGCTGCACGTCATCCGCCAGGCGCTCGCCATGCGCTCGCGGCGTTCTTCGGCGTTCGGCCCGGGCTCCGGCTACGCGTGGCGCGACGCCCGCGGCCGCAAGGCGTCGCACGCGGTGGTCTGCATACGCAGCAGTCCGGGGAGCGGTCCGGGCGTCATCGCCGTCGCCGTGCGGCTGGCGCACGGCCTGGGCGGCGACTGGGAGGACACGACGCTCGACCTGCCCTTCGGCGAGTGGCACAACGTGCTCACCGGAGAAACAGTCAGCGGTGGCACGAACAGCATGGCAGCGCTGCTCGAAGCCTTCCCCGTGGCGCTGCTGGAGCGCGAGTGACCCGCGGTTTCGCCGTCTGGGCGCCGCACGCGCGCTCCGTGGAGGTGGAGCTCAGAGGCGGCCGCGCGGCCATGAGCCCCGCGGCGATGGGATGGTTCACCGCCGACCTGGACGCCGCGCCGGGCGACGACTACTGGTTCGTGCTCGACGGCGGGCCGCGGCGCCCCGACCCGCGCTCGCAGCACCAGCCTGAGGGTGTCCTGGGACCCTCGCGGCTCGTCGATCACTCGGCGTTCGCGTGGACGGACGCCGGCTGGCGTGGCTTCGACCTGCGCGACGCCGTCCTCTACGAGCTGCACGTGGGCACGTTCACACCGCAGGGCACGTTCACAGCCGCGATCGAACGCCTTGATCATCTGGTGGAGCTCGGCGTCAACGCGGTCGAGCTCATGCCGGTGGCCGAGTTCTCCGGCATGCGCGGCTGGGGCTACGACGGCGTCGACCTCTTCGCGCCGCACCACGCCTACGGCGGCCCCGACGGCCTCAAGGCGTTGGTGGATGCCAGTCACGCGCGCGGCCTCGCGGTGGTGATGGACGTCGTGTACAACCACCTCGGCCCGGAGGGCAACTACCTCGCCGACTTCGGCCCGTACTTCACGGGCGCGTACGCCACGCCCTGGGGCCCGGCGGTCAACTACGACGGCGGGGGCAGCGACGAGGTCCGGGGCTTCGTCATCGACAACGCGCTCATGTGGCTGCGCGACTACCACTTCGACGGGCTGCGGCTGGACGCGGTGCACGCCATCATCGACACATCGGCGGTGCACATCCTCGAGGCGATCGCCGGGCGCGTCGCCGAGCTCGCGGCGGACCTCGGCCGCACGCTCTGGGTCGTGGCCGAATCCGACTTGAACGACCCCCGACTGGTGCGTGAGCCGGAGCGCGGCGGGCACGGGCTCACCGCTCAGTGGAGCGACGACTTTCACCACGCGGTGCAGGCGCTGCTCACCGGCGACTGTGGCGGGTACTACGCCGACTTCGGCGACATCGAGAGCGTCGCGCTCGCGCTTCGTCAGGCATTCGTGTACGCGGGGCGGTACTCGCGATATCGCGGCCACACGTTCGGGCGTTCCATCGGCGACGTCCCGCTCACGCGCTTTGTCGGCTACGCGCAGAACCACGACCAGGTGGGCAACCGCGCCACCGGGGAGCGGCTCTGCCATCTGGTGAGCGGTGGGCGAGCGCGCATCGCCGCGGCGCTCGCGCTGCTCTCGCCGTTCGTGCCCCTCGTGTTCCAGGGCGAGGAGTGGGCGGCGTCGTCGCCGTTCCAATACTTCACCGACCTTGGCGATCCCGCCTTGCGGCGCGCGGTCAGCGAGGGGCGGCGCAGCGAGTTCGCCGTCTTCGGCTGGGACCCGGCGCAGGTGCCCGATCCGCAGGACCCGGCGACGTTTGCCCGCAGTGTGCTCCGCTGGGACGAGCTGAGCCAGGAGGAGCACGCGTCGATGCTGGGCTGGTACCGGGAGCTGATCGCGCTGCGACGGGCAACGCCGGGCCTGCGCGGGGGGGACGCGCGGCAGGTGTACACGAGGTGCGATCCCGACGCGCGGCTGCTGGTGTACGCCAACGCCGGCATCGTCGTCGCCTGCAACCTCGGCACCGAGGTCGCGTTCATCGACGAGGTGGGCGGCGAGGCGGTGGCGCCTGATGCTGCCGCCGTGTGGCGAGAGGGCGCGCGGGTGCTGGCGAGCTGACGGCAGGTCCACGCGGCCTGGGCGCCCCGGCGACACGATCGTTCAAGACGCGCCGCCGAGGGCTGCATACAGTCGCCGCAACAGACGCCGTTCGCCCAGGTGGACTGAAAGAGTTCGGGTGTGGACACGCACCAGATACCCGTGGCCGCCTTTCTGCTGTTCGCGACCGCGATGGCGATCACTCCCGGCCCCGGCAACATCGTGCTGGCCGCGACCGCGGCCAGCCTCGGTCTCGTGCGCGCGCTGCCCGCGCTGCTCGGGCAGACGATCGGCATGAGCGCGATGTTGTTCGCCGTCGCTCTCGGCGTTGCCGGCGTCCTGGTTCACAACCCCGTCGCGCTCATCGCGCTGCGGGTGTGCGGCATCAGCGTGCTGCTCTGGTTGGCGTGGCGGCTCGCTCGTGCGGCGCCGGCGGGTGAGCATGCCGCCGGCATTCGCTACGGCTTCTGGCGTGCGGCCGGGTTCCAGCTGGTGAACCCCAAGGCGTGGCTGGTGGCCGCCGCGGCGGCAGGCGGCTACCTCCCCGCGTCGGCGAGGGCTCCCGTGCTGTCGGCGGCGCTGCTGGCGGGGCTCTTCATGGTGGCCGCGGTGCCGAGCTGCTTCGTGTGGGTGGCGGCGGGGGGCGGAGTGCAGCGCCTGCTGCGCAGCGCACGTGCGGTCCGCGTGTTCAATCTGGGCATGGCCGCGGGGCTGCTCGCATCCATCGTGCTGCTGCTGACGTAGGTCAGGGCGGCTGCAGCGGCGACGTCAGCCTGCGGTACTGGAGCGGCGTGAGACCGACGGCGCGCTTGAACACGCGCGAGAGGTGCGCCTGGTCCGCGAACCCAACGCTCAGCGCGACCTCGGCCAGCGGCCGGCTGGCGTCGATGAGGTGACGCGCGCGCTCGACGCGGCGCATGAGCAGGTAGTGGTACGGGCTGGTGCCGAACATCGATCGGAACTGGCGCGCCGTCTCGTATCGCGAGAGCCCGGTCACCACCTCCAGCTCGTGTGAACGCACCACGCGCGTCGCCGCCGCATCGAGGAAGTCGCGTGCCTGCCGCAGCGCCGCGACATCGAGCCGCATCTCCCTGAGCCCGCGGGCGCACGAGCGATCGACCTCGGCCAGCCCCTCGGCCAGCTCCACGAGGAGCGTGTCGACCGCGAGCGGGTGCAGCGGGCCGGCGAACGCTGAGGCCACAGCCCGCGCGAGCTTCGCGCTCTCGACCACCGGGTGCGGGGCAGAGGGCAGCGAGCACGGGCCGCGATGCAGCTGCTCCATCACGTCGAAGAGGCGCCCTGGCGCGAGATATACCTGGCGATATCCGAAGCCCCGCGTCCCCGCGGCGGGGCGTCCGTCGTGGGTCTCGTCGGGGTGGAGGATGACCACCTGCCCGGGCACGCTGACGTGGCCGGCGCCCCGATAGTCGAATGCCTGGACGCCGCTCGTCGTCAGACAGATGGCGTAGGTGTCGTGGCGGTGCGTCTGGTATGCGGACGTCTCGAGGCGCGCCTCGAGCAGCTCGATGCCCGGGAACGGGTGCGCCGAGCGCAGCACATCGGTGGTGGTGTGCTCGAGTCCGACGCCGCTGGACACGGTGGCGACCGGCGCCACAGCGCGTCAGGCCGAGGGCTGCTCGCTCTGCCGCTTGCGCAGCCAAACGAGCGAGCGCTGGTATGCGTGCTCGATGTTCTCGCCCTCGTAGGGATTGTCCCGCTCCTCGCGCAGCGATTGGATCGCCACCTCCATCTGCGGCCAGGGCGGTGCGTCGAGGAACGTGTCGAACGCGAGGTCCTCGCTGAGGAGATGGTGCTTGAGCAGCGATCCGACCGTCTCCCAGAAGGCCATCACCGCGTCGATCTGGCGAAAGCCGATGCTGCCCGGCGGGTATTCCTCGCGCAGCTCGGCGAACGTGCGCCCGGCCGGGATCGTGCGCATGAACGCGCGCGCCGCGGCCACCGGCTCCGAGACGTAGAGCTCGAGCAGCCGCAGCAGGAGGTCGGCGTCCTCACCGGTGGGTGCGTCGGCCATGACTATGGATCATGCAGGGGCTCGGAGAGCTTCACCTCGACGACGCCGTCGGTCTCGCGCACTCCGAGGCAGGGCAGGTCCATGCTGGCGGGACCGCGCACGGCGCGGCCGTCGCGCAGCCGGAATTCGGATGCGTGCCAGGGGCAGGTGATCACGCCATTCTGCAGCGTGCCCTCGTGCAGCGGCGCGCCGACGTGGGTGCACACGTCGGAGAGCGCGTGGATGACACCGCCATCCCGCGCCAGCAGCACGTTCATCCCGGCCACATTCATCATCGTCATGCCCTCCGCGGGCACGCTGTCCGCGGCACCCACCGGCGTCCACTCGTCGGGGCCGCTCTCGATCAGCGCGTTGCGATTGACGGGGTAGGCGATCGCGAAGACGAGGTGTCCGCCGATCCAGGCGCCTACGAGGAGCACCACCCAGCCGGCGGTCGACAGGGCGACCGCAACCGGGTGCGCACCGTGCCCGGCGAACCAGCGCAGGAGCAGCGAGACAAAGTCGATGACGATGACCACGGTCATCGTCAGCCCGTGGGCGGTGCCGAAGCGCCGCTCGAGGGCGAACGTGTCGAGGTAGTCGGTGAGGCCGGTGACGAACGCCGCCAGCGCGCCGAGCAGGCCGACGATCAGCGCGATGTCGCCCGCGGCCTCCGGGATCGCGTGCGTGAAGTGGGCCGCGTAGTCGGCGACGACGCCGACGGTCCAGGCGCCGATGGGGATGTCGGTCAGCGCCGGATGCAGGGGGTGGCGGAGGATCCAGGTGCCCTGCATGAGGTTGCGCACCGGCCTGCCCGCGGGACCGAGACCCTTGTAGACGGCGCCCACCACCTTCTGCGTGACGTCGCCCAGCGGCTCGAGCCATGTCTGGCGGCGCACGTACTTGGCGAGCGGTGTCTCCGGCACGGAGCGGTCCTAGGGGGCCACGGAGATGCCGCCGGGGTCGGCGGTCTCCGCTGCCTTGCGTGAAGCGTTCAGCGCTCCCGCGGGATCGGAGCCGAGCGGCGCGATGCCGGCCCGCAGTGTCCCCTCGAGGGAGAGCTTGCGCATCTGGTCGAAGATGCGGCGAGCCACCACATGGCCCGACTCGACACCCCCGTCACGGATCAGGAGGGCGGCGCTGCCGTCGGTGAAGATGTGCACCGGCTCCTCGGCCCTCGCATACGCGATCACCAGCGCAGCGTACCCGGAGCGTGCTGCTCGAGGTATCGAGGCGTCGATCAGGAAGGTGCAGCACGCGCCGCGGGGCCCGACCTCGAGAGCGGCCGCGACGAACTCTTCGCGGCTCACCTGCCACGGCAGATGCGACACGGGCTGCGACCCGGCCATCATCCTCGCAGTGGGTTCATTGGCCGGCGACAAATGCGTGCTCGAACTTCTCCAGCTCCTGCAGCCGTTCGGCCGGGGGACTCCCGCCGCCCTCTCGCCAGCGAAGCAGGTCGGCCACCATGGCGAGGAGCTGGGCCAAACGCATGGGTTTGCTCAGGACCGCTACTCCCGCGCGGGGGCCGCTGGATTCGGTGATGCCGCCGGTCACGAAGCAGAGCGCGATCGGCTCCTCCGCCGGCAGCTCCAGGATGGTGCGGGCGAGCCGCATCCCGTGCATGTCGGGGAGCGCACCGTCGACCAGGGCGACGGCAACCGGCGCGCCGTCACGCAGCGCGGCCAGCGCCTCCTCACCGGATTCAGCCAGAACCGGCTCGTACCCACCACTTTCAAGTGCACGGGCGAGGAAGCTCCGCACCCCCCGGTCATCCTCGGTGACGAGGACTCGGGTCGCTTCGGAAGCACACATCGAACGGCGCAATGATAGCCCGATGCGTTTTGCGCGCCACCACATGCGTGTCACGTGCGCGGCGCCTGTAGTGGTTGTACACAGACCTACGAGCCGGGCGGGGCGGCGGCAACGGCGGCCTCACGGTGGGGGCAGTCGGCGACGTCGTGGTGGCAGCTGCAGGTGGGCGTGAGACCGGTCAGCTCCAGGTCACCGTCGGGGAAGTGGAGGAGGGGGTGCTCCGCTGCGGCGCCTGCGGGCACGCGGCGGGCGCTGTGCACGTACTCGGGCGCCCCGTCCAGGTCCACCCAGGCGAGCATGTTGGGAAAGCCGGCACGCACCATGCGGTCGGCCTCCGCCGCGCTCGCCGCCGCGTGGATGTTGCGGTGGCCGACCGACGGCCGGTACGAGCCACGATCAACGTCGGGCGGCGAGCCCGTCGCGTCGTGGAGCATCGCGTCGACGGCTTGCGGCAGCAGCTCGATGCCGCGCGCCGCGATGCGACGGGTGAGCGTGCCGGCGTTGTCGTCGGCACGGATCTGCACCGGCGCCTGGGCAATGATCGGGCCCGAGTCCACCTTGGGCACGGCGCGGTGCAGGGTGATGCCCGTCTGAGTGGCGCCGTCGGCGATGGCCCAGTACACGGGCTCGGGGCCGCGGTACTGGGGGATCAGGCTCGGGTGCACGTTCAGCCAGCCATGCCGGGGAACACTCAGCGCGCGGGCGCCGATGATCTGGTCGAAGCTGGCCATAACGACCAGCTCGGGCTGCATGTCGCTGAGGCTCATGCGGGAGTGCTCATCGTTGATGCGCCAGGCGCGGAGCAGAGGGATGTCCAGGTGGCCGGCGATGCGGCTGAGCGCGTTGTCGCCAAGGATGGCAGGATGTGCGCCGGGCGAGGTGATGATGCCGCTCAGGCGGACGTCGGCCTGGAGGAGCGCGAGGAGGAAGGCGAGGCTGTAGTCGGAGGGGAACCCGGCGAAGACGACGCGCGGGCCTTGGCCGGGGTCGGCCGTGTTCGCGGGCGGCGGCAGATCGCGGTCCGGGATGAACGTGAAGAGCGCACGGCTCCAGAGCTCGCGGCGCGCGTGTTCGAGGTATTCGGAGGTGGCGGCCACGGCTTCTGGATCGTACTCAGCGGGGTGCGACGCGCGAGGTGGGTGGCGGTGCCGCGTGGCGGGTGACGTTGGCGTTCGGATGGATCACGCCCCGCGGAGGGCCGAACTAACACACGTTCGTGTATACTACAAATATGTCGGACATCGGTGAGCGCGGCGTCGAGGCGGCGAGCGGCGCCTACCAGCCCTCGCCGGCGCTGGCCGAGTTCGCCACCGCGGTGGCGCGTTTCGTGGCCGCCGTCGAGCCCGATCGGCAGCCGGCCGACCTCGGCGCCGATCTGCGCTTGCTGCGCCATCTGCAGGACGAGATCGAGGTGACCTACGCCAGGCGCGCCGCCGCCTTCGCCGCCACCGACGAGTACGACCGCCAGGGCTGCCACAGCCCCGAGGA
>DASUWI010000053.1:0-15971 GCA_036378495.1 Candidatus Dormiibacterota bacterium | reverse complement strand
GCTCGAGGCGATCCTCGCGCTGCGCGAGCGCGCCGCGCACAGGCACGACGCCGGTGGCCGCGTCCGCAACCCCGGATGGCACACGTGTCGCGACGTCACCAACATGCTCACGCTCTCCGAGGCCATCGTCCGCAGCGCCCTGGAGCGGCGCGAGAGCCGGGGGTCGCAATGGCGTCTCGACCACCTGGAGCAGGACGCCGCCCTGGGCACGGTCAACGTCACCGTGCGCCGCGACGGCGACGCCATGCGCGTGGTTCCGGCGCCGGTGGAGCCGCTTCCCGATGAGCTGGTCCCGCTGCTGCAGCGGTCCCGGTTCTACGACGCGGCCAAGCTGCCCAAGGGCCAGCTCACACCGACGGTGCCGGCATGACCACGGTCGCACGGGACGTTCCCGTGGCGCCGGTGCCGGCGGAGAGCGCCGGTCCCGACTCCGGCCTCACCGGCGAGACGCTAACGCTGCGCGTGCTCAAGGGGACGCCCGGCAGCGAGCCACACGAGGTCACCTACGAGGTGCCGATGGTGACCGGGATGGTGGTGCTCGACGCGGTGCACTACGTGCAGCACAACCTCGACACCGAGCTCGCCTGTCGTTGGAACTGCAAGGCGGCGAAGTGCGGGTCGTGCAGCGCCGAGGTCAACGGCCATCCGGTGCTGCTGTGCAAGACCCGCGTCGACGACCTTCCGCCGGGGCCGGTCACGGTGCATCCGATGAAGACATTTCCGCTGATCAAGGATCTGGTCACCGACGTCTCGCGCAACTACCAGATCGACAAGCAGATCCCGCCCTTCACCCACGCGCCGGACGATCCCGGTCCCTGGCGCATCCAGCAGATGGACATCGACCGCCTGTACGAGTACCGGCGCTGCATCGAGTGCTTTCTCTGCCAGGACGTCTGCCATATCAACCGCACACATGGCTACCTCGACCGCTTCTACGGGCCGCGCTTCTTCGTGCGCAGCGCCTACCTGGAGATGCACCCCAAGGACGTGCTCGACCGCACCGAGCAGCTCCGCGACAACGGCGGCCTCGGCTTCTGCAACATCACCAAGTGCTGCACCGAGGTGTGCCCGGAGCACATCCACATCACCGACAACGCGATCATCCCGTTGAAGGAGCGGGTCGCCGACAAGCACTGGGACCCGGTGCGCTGGGTGGGCCGCGCGCTCTTCGGGCGCGACGCCGGCGACGCCGGCGCACCCCACCCATGACGCCGAGGTAACGCGAGAGTCCTGCCTCGCGACATGCTGCCATGATCCAGGCGGCGGGCTCCGCAGCACAGGGTCGGATAGGAGACAGGGTTGATCGAGGCTGGAGGCTTTCCGCCGCCACCACCGCCGTTGGTCCCACCGCCACCGCCACCGCCGCCGGCGGCCAGCGTTGCGGCAGCGCGTCCACGGCGGCGCCGCCGCGTGCTGCTGATCGCGCTCATCGGCCTGGTGATCGCCGCCGGTACCGCCGGCGGGCTCTTCGGCTTCCGCCTGCTGAGCGGCAGCGCCGACAGCCTGGTGAGCCTGGCGCCGAGCGACAGTCTGGTCTACGTGAACGCGCATCTGGATCCGTCGGCCGGTCAGAAGCTCGCGCTCAACGGCCTGCTCGACAAGTTCCCGGCGCTGGGCTCCGCCCGCGACGACACCATCAACAAGTGGCTGGACACGGCGCTGCAGCAGGTGGGGCTGACCCATGCCGACGTGCGACCCTGGCTGGGGAACGACGTCTCGCTGGTGGTGCCGGCGAGCGCATTCGATCAATCGTCGGCGGACACCGCCGCGGCGCCGGATCTGGCCGTGCTGCTGTCGACCACGGACGACTCGGCAGCCCAGGCGGCGGTCGACAAGCTGAGCAAGTACGCCGGTTCTGACGTGTCGTCCACCGGGACGTACCGCGGCGTCAAGGTGACGATCGTGACGGCAGACCGGCAGCCCGTCGACTTCGCGGTGGCCGGCCACGCGCTGATCATCGGCACCACCGCGCAGGCGATCGACGACGTGATCGACACAGCGCAAGGCAGGCATGCGGCGCTGCAGTCGAGCGCCGCGTACACCAAGGCGGTGGGGCAGCTCCCGGGCGATCGCATCGGGCTCGCGTACGTGGACCTGGGCGCCCTCGCCCAGCAGCTCACGAAGGTCGCGGGCCAGAGCACCGGCCAGCAGCCGCCGGCGGGGATCCAGGGCTACCAGGGTGTCGCCCTCGCACTGGTCGCCCATGGCAACGGCCTCAGCGTCACCGGCGTCGAGGACTTCGACGCCTCCAAGCTCAGCGCCGACCAGCGGAAGCAAATCGGCGCCGCGCCGCACGTCAACGGCAGCCTGTCGTTCATGCCCCGGTCGGCGTACGCGGCGGGTGCGCTCACCGGGATCACGCAGAACATTCAGAGTGCGCTCGACGCCTTCGGGTCGGCGAGCGGCTTGGACGTCAGCTCGGTGCTGCAGCAGCTGGGGCTCACCGGCCCGGGCGGGGTGATCGACCATCTCAATGGCGACGCCGGCATCGACCTGACGCCCAGCGCATCGTCCGACACCCCTGGCGGCGCGATCGTCATCGGCACCGACTCGGACAGCGTCGCGCAGACGGTCGTCACCAACCTGATGAACCTGATCTGCGATTGCGCGGCAAGCGACCCGACGCAGGTCACGCAGGAGCCGTACGCCGGCACCGTGATCTCGTCGCTGCCGGACTCGTTCGGCGGCAGCGGCGGGATCGACCCCTCGTGGGCCGTGTTCCACGGTTGGATCATCGCGGGGTCGAGCCCCGATCAGGTGAAGGCGGCGCTCGATGCCGACCGCACCGGCGCCACCCTGACCGCGAACCCCGACTACACTGCGGTGATGAGCCAGGTGGGGGGCAGCAACAACGGCGAATACTTTGTCGACGTGCAGCCGTTGCTGTCCGTGATCCGGGGCGCGCTGCCGCCGGATGCGCAGTCCCAGTACGACCATGACGTCGCGCCCAACCTGAAGCCGCTCAAGGCGTTCGGCATGGCGGTGCACAACGCCGCCGACCACGTCACCATCAACGCGTTCGCGCTGATCCCCTGAGCGGCAGGGACCGCGATGGTCGCTGTCATCGTCCTGAGCTGCGTGCTCGCGGTGCTGCTGCTCGTGTTTCTCTGGTTCTACCGCTACTCGCGAACGCTCGCCTGGACAGTCGGAAGCGCGGCGGACGGTGCTGCGCATGATGATCGTGATCGGCCCGATCTTCGGTGTCCGCTACAAGGAGCCGCGCCCGGAGCCGCCGACGATCGCCACGCCGGCGCGTGACGAGGGACCGCCGGATCCGGGTGTGGTGCTGCCGAGGCAGGAGGGGTCCGAGGCGCCCTGAGCGCTAGAGTCCGCTGCCGTGTTCGGAAGGGTGCGGCACCGGCGATGGGCATGATCCGCGGCTGCGTGTTCGACATGGACGGCGTCCTCATCGACACCGAGCCGGTGTGGCGGCGCGTCGAGCACGACGTGTTCGCACGCGTCGGAGTGGAGCTCACCGAAGAGCAGCTGCGCGAGACCTGGGGACTTCGCATCGAGGACCTGGTGGAGCACTGGTACCGCACCCGCGGCTGGAAAGACGTGCGGCCCCGAGCGGTGCAGGCTGAGATCGTGCGCGAGATGGTCGAGCACGTTCGCTCCGCGGGCGAGCCGCTGCCTGGCGCGGTGGAGGCGGTGCGCATGGCACACGAGGCGGGGTTGCGCGTGGGCATCGCCTCGTCGTCGGCGCAACCGCTGATCGACGCGGTGGTCCACCGGCTGCAGATCGCCGATGTGGTGGATGCCACCTGCACGGCGGACGACGAGGTGCAGGGAAAGCCCGACCCGGCCGTGTACCTCAGCGCCGCGCGCCGCCTCGGCATCGAGCCCCAGGAGGGCGTCGCTGTCGAGGACTCGCCGTTCGGCGTGGTGTCGGCGAAGCGCGCCGGGATGCTCTGCGTTGCCGTGCGCACCGAGGCGGTGGACCAGGCCGCCATCGCGGACGCCGATCTCGCGATCGATTCGCTGCGCGCCTTCACGCCCGAGCTGCTGCGGCGCCTCCAGTCCGGCGACATCGACCTCACCGGGTACCGCGCCACCGGCTGAACACCCGGCCGCCACATCCAGGCAGCCGATGTGACGCCGCCGCCCCCGGATGTCGCGGGAGCGACAAGGGCGGCTGACGCGCCTCCCCATGCCACCGCAAGGGGCTCAGGATCGGTCCGCCTGGGGTGGCCGTGGGGTGTAACGTCCGTGCCAGGCCGCATCCACGCGGACCGAGCGAGGCAGCCGGCATGCATTCCCTTGGGGACGTACTGTCGGAAGGGAAGACCGGCGGGTCCATCCACATCTTCTGGGTTGCCGGAATGAGCTGCGACGGCTGCTCCATAGCGCTGACCGGCGCCGCCAACCCGTCGATCGAGCGGCTGCTGCGCGGTGCGCTGCCCGGACTGCCCCGGATCGTCCTGCATCACCCCATGCTGGCGTTCGACTCCGGCAGCGACTTTCTCGAGCCCTTCCGCCGCGCCGCCCGGGGCGAGCTCGACGACCCCTACCTGCTCGTGGTCGAGGGGTCGGCGACCGACGACTCGCGCGCCGGCGACGGGTACTGGTCGGCGCTGGGATCGGGTTCCCCCACCGACGCCACGACCGGCGTCGTCGACGGGGTCCGCCAGCCGCTCCGCAGCATGGACTGGGTGCGGGCGCTGGCCCCGGGTGCCGTGGCCGCGATCGCGGTGGGCACGTGCGCGGCGTGGGGCGGTGTTCCGGCCGCGGCCGGCAACCCGATGGGCGCGGGGTCGCTGGCCGACCTGCTGGGCCCCGAGTACCGCAGCGGCAGCGGGCTTCCCGTCATCGCCGTCCCTGGCTGCGCGCCGGTGGGGGACAACATCGTCGAGACCATTGCGGCGGTGCTGCTGCACCTCACCGACCTCGGGCCTGAGCCGGAGCTCGACGAGCTGGGCCGGCCGGCGTGGCTCTTCGACGAGACGGTCCATCGCCGCTGCGTTCGTGCGGGCTTCTACGAGGAGGGCGTGTTCGCCCGTGCCGCCGGCGAGCACGGCTGTCTCGTCGAGCTGGGCTGCTGGGGCGCCGTGGTGCAGTGCAACATCACGAGCCGCGGGGCGATCAGCGGCATGGGCGGGTGCATGAACGCGGGAGGCGCGTGCAACGGCTGCACCATGCCGGGATTCCCCGATGCGTTCTCGCACGCGATCGAGCCGGTGTCCGCCGCGGGCGGGCTCCAGCTCCTGCCGGTGGTGCAAACGAGTCTCGCGCAACCGGCGATGGCCGAGCCGGCGTCGCCCACCGTGTGGACGTTCACCGAGGAGCCGCACAGCCGTGCCGCCGCGCGGCCGGGGGAGGCGGCCGCGGCTGTCTGGCGGTTCTGGCAGCAGCGCGGTCCAAACGAAACGGCGATGGCGCCGCCCGCGAGCGAGGTCCATGAGCGAACCGCCGGCACGCGATGAGCGCACCCCACGCACCGTCGTCCTGGTCGGCGGGTCGGCACCGTTTGCCTCGCTGATCGAGGGCGTGATCCGCACCGGTTCGGCCGGTCGCACGCGGTTCGCGCACGCGCCCGCACCAGACGACGTGGTCGCGCGTGACCTGGACGGCACCTGCGTGCTGGTGCACCTGGGCCGCCGCTCGAGCGGCCTCACGCAGCTCGACGCCGTGCTGAACATCGCGACGCGAGCATCGATCGTCGCCGTGACCGAGAGCGATGACGATGAGCGCGGCCTGCTCGCGCTGCAGCGCGGCGCGCACGAGAGCATCACCGCGATGGACAGCACGTCGGAGCAGCTCATGCGCGCACTGCGCGCCGCGCACGAGCGGCGGCGATCGGCGATGCAGCGCGAGGTGGAGGACGCATTTGTCGCCGAGAGTGCCTCGCTGGTGCGCGAGATCCTCGACTCGCTGGGGATGATGGCGGTGGCGATCGACGGCCATGGCACCGTCTTCCGTGTCAATCAGCCGTGGCGCGAGGGACGGCCCCTCGGCGACGGCTGCGACGTCGGCGACAACTACCTCGACGCGTGCGCGGAGCTGGCGGCGCAGGAGGCGCCCGAGCTGGCCGCGGTGGCCGCCGGCGTGCGCGCGGTGCTCGACCGCAGCGCGGGGCGCTACGAGCGCGACTGCCGCCGCAGCGACGGCCGCACGCTGCGCATCGTGGCGCTGCCCTTGCTCGCCCGCCATGGTGCCGTGGTGTCGCACACGTTCGTCCCGGCGCGGCGGCTGCCGCCGCCGCTCGCGCACACGGCCGTGATCGCACCGAGCGCCTCGGCACGCGCGAGCGACAGCATCGAGGTGGTGACGCCGGAGCTGGGCGGTGACCTGCTCGCGCTCCGCGGGGAGATCGAGCGTGCGCTGAACGACGACGAGCTCTCGCTCGCGTTTCAGCCGATCGTGGACGCGCGTTCGGGGCGAATCCTCGGGGCCGAAGCGCTGCTGCGGTGGCGACGGCTCGGCGGCCACTGGGTCAGCCCGGCGCAGGTGATCGCCGCGACGGAGGAGAGCGGCCTCATCGGCCGCCTGGGGCGCTGGGTGCTGAACACCGCGTGTGCGCGGCTGACCGAGCTCGAGCGACGGCTGGGCGGCGGGCGCCGGCTGGGTATGAGCATCAACCTCTCCGGGGCGCAGCTCGCCGATCCCAGGTTGCCCGAGGACGTCGCCGATGCGGTGGGCAGCCGGGGCTGCGATCCCACCGCCGTCTGCCTCGAGGTGACGGAGACGGCGATCGCCGAGGACATGGTGGCCGCGGCGGCCAACCTCGAGGTGCTGCGCCGCTACGGCGTCAGCATCGCGCTCGACGACTTCGGCACCGGCTACTCGTCGCTGCAGTACGCGAAGCTGTTCAAGGTCAATATCGTCAAGATTGACAAGATCTTCGTGCAGGAGCTCGGCCGCGGCGGGCCCGACCGCGTGATCGTCGCGTCGGTGGTGGCGCTGGCGCACGGTCTGGGCGCGCGGGTGATCGCCGAAGGCGTGGAGACGGAGGAACAGCGCCGCCTTCTCGGGGCGCTCGACTGTGACGCGCTGCAGGGCTTCCTGCTGTCGCGGCCCATCGACTTCGAGGCGTTCGTCCGCCTCTGCGAGGCCGAGCAGCGCTGGTGGCGCGAGCTGTTGCCCGCCCGCGCCTGACGCCCGCTACAGGAGCGGCGGCAGGGACTCGTCGATCTCGCCGCGGCGCGCGTCCATCACCGCGACCACCTGGCGCACCGCGTCCGCGGACGCGTGCAGGGCGGTGCGTTCGCTGTCGGTGAGCGCGACGTCGATGACCTCGACGAGCCCGCCCGCGCCGAGGCGGCAGGGCACGCCGGTGAAGACCCCCTTGACGCCGTACTCGCCGTCGAGACGCACCGTGCAGGGGAGCACCTGCCGCGTGTCGAACACGATCGCGTCGGCCATCTGCGCCACCGCCGCGCTCGGCGCGTAGTACGCGCTTCCCGTCTTCAGCAGGTTGACGATCTCAGCGCCGCCGTCGCGGGCGCGCTGCACGATGGCCTCGAGGCGCTCGGCGGGGATCAGATCCGCGACGGGGATCCCCGCGACGGTGGTGAGCCGCGTGAGCGGCACCATCGAATCGCCGTGGCCGCCGAGCACGTACGCCTGCACGTCGTGCACCGACGCATCCAGCTCCGCAGCGATGAACGTGCGGAACCGGGCGGTGTCGAGCACCCCGGCCATGCCGATCACGCGCTCACGAGGAAACCCGCTCATGGCGTGCGCGAGCTGCGCCATGGCGTCGACGGGGTTGGCGACCACGATGAGCAGGCAGTCGGGCGAGCGGCGCACCAGCTCGCGCACGACGCCGCCGACGATGGACGCGTTGGTCATCACGAGGTCGTCGCGCGACATGCCCGGTTTGCGCGGCACCCCGCTCGTGATCACCGCGATGTCGGAGCCGGCAGTCTCCTCGTAGCCGTTGGTGCCGGTGACCGTGGAGTCGAACCCGACGACCGGCCCGCTCTCGAGCATGTCGAGCGCCTTGCCCTGGGGCAGCCCCTCGACGATGTCGACCAGCACGACGTCGGCGTAGTCGCGCTCCGCCAACCGCTGCGCCAGCGTCGCGCCGACGTTGCCGGCGCCGACGACTGTGATCCGGGAACGCACGGCGGCCGATGCTAGCGCAGCCGTCGGGTCATGGGCGGAGAAGGGCACACCACCGCGCGCGACCACGGCGTCGGGCCGCTCGACGCGCGGCGTGCTGCGATCCTGCGGTGTGAGGGTAGCGGCCCGCGCCTGACTCTCGGCGCGACGATCGCTCCGCGGGCGTGAATCGCGCCTCCGAGACGGTCGCGCTTCGGGTGTGCCCTCCTCCGCTGAGAGCCGTCCAGCTCGCGTTCAGCCTTCGTCTCCCGAGGTCGGCTCGCGGGCAATCTAGTCACCGCGCCACGCTGACTCCCGACGCGATTGGCAATGCGTGGAACGAGCGGCGCTCACCACGCACCAGCCGTGCGACCCGGCGCCGTAAGGCGAGGCCGACGCCAAGAAGTGCTGCGCATCCCGAGGCGCCTGCCAGAAGCGGGTTCGCGACCACCGCCAGCACGGCGAAGAATGCGAACAGGACGACGCCCGGGAATGCACCCCACGCAACCTTGGTCAGGCGCCGATGGAACACCCACGCGCGGCCTTCCAGGAGCGCGCGGTTCCTGAAGACAGTGCGAGCGTCTGCGGTGCCGCGGGACAGCGAGTGCGCCATAGCGATCACCGCACGCGCCTCGTCCGTCCGGCGCTGCGCCGCCAGCGCGATGGCAAGGTTATTTGCCGCAGCCGTGTCTCGGCCATCACGCCCCAGAGCTTGGCGGTTGGCGACCTCGGCTTCATGCCACTGGCGCATTTTCAAAGCGACGAGCCCCGAGACTCGCGCTGCAGGGCCACCCTGCGGGTGCAACAGAAGCGCTGCGCGGGCCGCTTCCGCAGCACCGTCGACGTCGCCGCCCGCGAGTTTCGCGACGACCACGTCGCACAGATCTGCCTCTTGAGAGGCCGGACTACGAGTGTCAGCTTGCTTCACTCTATTGTCGCGACGCGCGGCGCAGGCGGCTGCGTGTAGGTCACATGAAAGATCGGGACGCGACGGCGCACGACGCGCCCGCCGCGATAGCCCGTGCGACCCACGAGATGCACCACGACATGCGGTGCGTTGCTGGTCTCGTGACTCACGCGGTAGCCAAGCGTTGCGAGGCGAACGGAATCCTGTTCATAGTCACCGGCAGTCCAGTACGTTCGCGTGATGGTCTGCGGCAACTGGCTCCGGCGAGCGAGCTTGCGTGCATCCCGGGCAAGAAGCCAATTCCGCAGCACTTCGTCGTCGATCCTTGCACGCGCCAGCGCCGGCGCACGTCACGACTGCTAACCGTTTCCTTCTTGTAGCGGGTTCCTAGGGCCGGTTCACGCCGGCCGCGGAGCCAGGACGCAGAACTCGTTGCCCTCGGGGTCAGCCATCACCACCCAGGAGACGTCGCCCTGGCCGATGTCGATGCGACGGGCGCCCAGAGACTCGAGGCGCGCGACCTCCTGCGCCTGATCATCGGGGCGCAGGTCGAGGTGCAGGCGGTTCTTGACCGTCTTCGACTCGGGCACCTCCTCGAAAAGCAGGTCGGGGCTGCCGTCACCGGGCTCCAACCAGATGTCGCCATCTTGGTCCGGTCCCCGCAGCGGCAGCCCGAGGGCCGCGCTCCAAAAGCGCGCCACCCGGCCCTTGTCGTGACAATCGAGAACGACGGACTGCCAGCGGAGCGTCACTGCGCGAGTCTAGCCAAACGGATGACATCGGCCCGTCCGGTCTCCCATGGTGTCGAGGCGTCGCTGTGGACGGGTGACGTCACTGAAGCTGGAGGTTGTCGGCAAACCCGCTGACAGCAACCGGCCACGACGGGGGGAATGTGGCGCGTTAGGATTGATGCCACCGACGTCCCGAACCCTTTCCCGCCCGCGTCGGGTTCTATTTGGCCGATTGGGCATCGACCCCGGCCGTCACGAATTGGAGGTCGCAATGACTGCCACGCCGGTTGCCGCCGACGAGCACTATCGGCGCTTTATCAAGGACCATGACCACCTCTCGCATCCGTTCGGAGAAGGCGGCTTCGGACAGAAGGCGGAGGCTTTTGCGCGCTTCTTCGGCACTCCGCGGTTCCTCATCGGCCAAACGCTCGTTGTTGGTACCTGGATTGTCCTCAACGCATTGCAGATCATCAAATTCGATGTCTATCCGTTCATCCTGCTCAACCTTGCCTTCAGCCTCCAGGCTGCCTACGCAGCACCGCTCATCCTGCTGGCGCAGACGCGGCAGGCAGACCGGGACAAGGCCCAGGCAGATGCCGATGCGAGGCATCGGGAAGCCGTTGCCCAGGACACCCTGACGAGGCAAGCGCTTGCCGAGGCCACGCTGAATCTCCTCAAGCGGCTGCTCGACGAGAACACCGCGCTGACCAAGCGCATCGACGAGCTGACGAGCGATATTCACCACACGGTGGTGGCCCCAAGCTCGTAGTGCGATTCGCCGGCCGTGGCCTCCCGCGGTTGGATGGTGAACGCGCGCGGCGGGCACTGGCGCTCCGGGAAGCGCGGGCCGTGTGAGCTCTCGTCGGTGGGACTGTGTCTCATCAACCGATTAGCGTCGTCTTGCCCACCCTGCTCCTCATCGTGCTGATGGTGCTCGTCGTAGGCGCGGTCATCGTTGGAGTAGTTGCCTGGGCAGTCGGCTCCTGCACGGCTGGCGACAGACACGCTCCCGTAAGCCGAAGTTCCGGATCCGCAGATCGAGGCTGTGAGGCGCTCACCACCCCTCTGGTTAGAGCAGCCGGACGAGAAGGGCGCCGAGCGTAAGCAAGAACACAACCACGACCAGCCATCCCGAGCCCGTGAGCCACCACCGACTTACTGAATCCGCGCGGCAGACCCGTGGTCGCCACGAGCGCTGCGAGCGCATGTCTGACCTATAAGGAAAGCGGTGTACTCCGACCACTGCCATCCATGATGAACCAAGCCACGATCCGCCGCCGCCACGGCAACTGATTGACTGTCTCAGCCCGCGTGCTCGAGCGTCGGCTCGGCGGCCTGCCCGGTTACGGACACCTCGTCCGACGACGGGTGGATCAGCTGGACGAGCAGCGGCTGCTCGCCGCGCTCGAGCAGGTGCGCGCGGCCTGGCGGGAGCGACACAGGGCGTACGCGCACCAGCGAGCGGCTGGCCTCGCTCATCTCCAGGCACACGGCGCCGCCGCCGACGAGAGCATTGGCGAGCCCCTCGAAGCCGATGCCCGCGGGACGTCGCGCCAGCACGACGTGGAACTTCATGTCCCACGCCACCGCGACCGTTTGCACGAGTGACCGCATCACAAAGGCGTCGATGATGTCATCGTCGTCCACAACGAGCACGATGTCGGGCCCGGCGACGTGCGCACGTTCCGCGAGCTGGGTGCGGCTCGCACCGGGCGGAGCCACGCGTGTCTTCAGTGTCTCTCCCAGGTCGGTCACCAGCGTCTCGACGTCGGCGACGCTCATCGCGTGGGCGCCGATGTACGGGTCGGGTACGGCGTCGAGGAGACCGCGACGGATGTCGACGATGTAGAAGCGCGCCTGCTCGGGCGTGCACACGCGCGTGAGCGCCTGGAGGTACGCGCGCAGGAAGCTGGTCTTGCCGCAGCGCGAGTCCCCGGCGACGAGCAGGTGCTGCACGTCTCGCGAGAACAGGTCGAGGGCCACCGGCTGCAGGTCGGCATCATCGATGCCGATGGGCACAGCGCTCGAACCCTGCCAGCGCTGCCAGTCGAAGCTGTCGATGGGCACGATATCGGGAAGCAGCTTCAGACGCGGTGCCGCCTCGCCGGGCCGCGCGTGGTGCTCGATGAGGTCGCGAAACGCGGCCTCGAGCCCGCTCGTGTCGGCGACGCCGTCGACGCGGGGCAGCGCGACCTGCAGCTGGTAGCCGGCGGGCACCAGCGCGCGCCCCGGTGCGTTGCCGAGCGCGCGTGTCGTGCGCGCGTCGAGAATCGAGTCGCCGGCCTCGATCGGGCGCAGCTGGATGCGACCCGGGATGCGGTCGCGCAGGCCCGGCCGGATGTCGGCCCAGCGGTCGGCGCTGAGCACGATGTGCACGCCGTAGGAGAGGCCGACGCCGGCAAGCGCGGTCACCTCGTCATCGATCCAGTCGAACGCCTTGGTGGCTGCGCCCCAATTGTCGACGACGAGAAACACATCGGAGAAGTCGACGTCGTCGCGCGCCTCGCCGCGCCGGGCGCGCGCCTCGGCGACGCTGCCGATACCCAGCCGGCGGAACTCCGCGTCGCGCTGATCGACGCTGCGGGTCAGAGCCCGCAGCACGCGCTGGGCCAGCGCAGGCTCGTTCTTGCCCACCACCGCGCCGACGTGCGGTGCAGAGGCGAGGGCCTGCAGCGCGCCGCCCATGTCGAGGATGTAGAACTGCACGTCCTCGGGGTCATGGGTCACCAGGAACGACGAGACGATCGTGCGCAGCGCCGTGCTCCGGCCCGTGCGCGGCGCGCCGACCACGGCGAGGTGGCCGTCCTGGCCGGCGAAGTCGACGCCCCAGCGGAACTGCCGCTGTTCCAGGGGCAGGTCGGCAACAGCCAGCGCCACCACCAGCAGGCGCTGGTCCTGCTGCAGCACAGCGTCGAGCGGGATGGCCCGCGGCAGCGGCGTCACCCACACCGGGTGGGCGCGAGGAGCCTCGGCCTCGAGCACCTTCTCGATGACGACATCGAGCTGGGTCCGAGGCATGCCGCCGGCGCGTTCGGCCCGCGCTGCCCCCGCGACATCGCCGTCAGCCGGATCCCAAGCCCGGAAGACGCGGACCTTCTCGTCGCGATGGGCGGTGTCAGCGCCGCTCGTGATCGGCCCGCTCACGTGATACGCGGCGAACGCCTCCGCCTCCGCCTGGCCCACCTTGAGGTAGCCAAGTCCGGGAATCAGCGGCAGTCGCGCCGCCGCGTTGGAGCCCATCACCGCCATGCTCTCGGCCACGCTGTTGGTGCGCAGCGCGATGCGGTACGAAAGGTAGCGGTCGAGGCGGCTCAGGCCGCTCGACACTCCCTGCGTGGCCAGCAGCAGGTGGATACCGAGGCCGCGCCCGAGGCGCGCCACACCCTCGAAGAAGGCGTCGAAGTCTGGGAAGTTGGCGAGCAGCTCGGCGAACTCGTCGACCACGAGCCAGAGGTACGGCATGGGCTCCAGCGCCTCGTCACCGGCCTGACGCCATTGATAGGTACGGATGTCGGCGACGTCGGCCTTGCGAAACACCGCCTGGCGGCGCGTCACCTCGCCCTCGACGGCGAGACGGAAGCGCTCCACCATGCTGCGATCGTCTTCGAGGTTTGTGACAATGCCGGCCACATGTGGCAGCCGCGCCAGCGGCTGAAATGCTGCGCCGCCTTTGAAGTCGACGAGCACGAACGCGAGCAGGTCCGGCGGATGGGCCGCGGCCAGCGCGGTCACCATCGTGCGCAGCAGCTCGCTCTTGCCGGCGCCGGGGGCGCCGACCAGCATGCCGTGCGGGCCCATCCCGCCCTGGGCGAACTCTTTGAGGTCGAGGATCAGCGGACGGCCGTCTGGGCTGTTGCCGATGGGCGCGCGCAGCAGCGAAGCCGCAGCGCCCCGCCACGTGGTGCTCACATCGAGGTCCTCGAATGACGTCAGTCCCATGGCGTGCGCCAGGTCCGGCGTCGTGCTGGTCTCGGTTCGCGATCCCTGTGTGGTGAGGCGCACCGGCGCCAGCGATCGCGCCATCGCGTCGGCGTCGCCGGGCGCCAAGGTGTCGGGGTGGAACACGGCGCCGTCGATGCGCCCCCCGGAGTCCTCGAGGCGGGCCACGTCCGGGCTTTCCAGCACGATGCGATGCTGCAGCTCGGCGGGTTCGTCAGCGGCCCGGTCGACCAGACACATCACGCTCACCGGTGCGGTGTGCGTTGACGACATGAGTGCCCGCAGCTCCGCACTGCGGGCGAGAGCAGCCCCTGGCGCCCAGCCGTCGACGATCAGCAGGACGTGCGGCGGCGTGGCGCCTGAGACGGGCAGGAGCACGTCGCGCAGCATCGCGGTCGCGGTCTGCGCGTCCCCGGCACAGTACACGCGCACGTCGTCGTCGCCATAGCGCGCGTGCGGCAGCCACTTGATCCAGTCCCAGTGCGGGTCCATGGTGGCGGCGTCCGCGACGACGGCGACGCGCAGCTCGTCCGGGCTCTGCAGCAGGGCCGCCTGCATGACGGCGCTGCGCGCGACGCCGCGTGCGGCCGTGCGGTTTCCGCGCACCGTCACTGTGCCGGAGCCGCTCAGCGTCAGCGTGCGCGGCCCGGATTCGCGCACCGCGTGGCGCGTCACCAGGTTGCTGGCGGCCATCAGCAGCTCAGGGTCGAGATCGGGCCCGAGCGGATCGACCTCCTGCAGCATCACCGACGCGGGCGAGGGCACCGGGCCGGTGCCGATGCGCGTCTCGAGAAAGTCGACATCGTCGGGGCGGCGCTCGAACAATCGCTGCCGCTCGTCGGCGCGGCGCCGCAGCTCGTGGCGATCCGGCACCACCGACGCCTCGCGGTCGAGCTGCATCTCCAGCAGCACCGCAAGGTGCTGCTCCACCGAGTCCAGGTACTCGAGGTATCGGTGCTGGGCGCGCTGCCGGCGCCGCGCGTTGACACGGCTCTGCACCACCGCGGTGAGCGTGGCCACCACGACTCCGATGCCGATGGCGGCGCCCATGGCGATGAAGAGCACCGAGCCCTGCGAGCGGTACGCCAGGATGAACACGAGGCCTGTGCCGGCGGCGGCGATCGGGGCCACGATCTGCAGCACACGCAGCAAACGTCCACTGTCCTCCAGGGGCGGAGGCGTGCGCACGACCACGGCCTCTGTGGGCACCTCGAGCGGCGCCGGGCGCGGACCGCGGTGGTAGACGATCGTGCTCATCCCGGCCGACTCTGGCACAGGTGTCTCGCTCGTCTTTCGGCAGATGCCGCTGCGGCATACTACGCCCCGAGGGGCATCGGGCCAGCGGCATCGGGAGGACAGCGAGATGGCGGGAAGCGAGATGCTCAAGGTGGGCAAGGGCGAGCTGCAGGCGAACGCTGCCCAGGTTCGCAGCTACGCATCGGAGATCGATCAGACGCTGGCGCGCACGCAGCAGCGCGTGCAGGCCATGCTCGAGTCCTGGCTGGGCGCAGGCGCCACGGCGTTTGGCGATCTCTTCCAGGAGTGGAATCAGGGGGCGTCCAAGGTGCACGAGTCGCTGCTCGCTATCGCGACGCGCCTGGAGCGTTCGGGCACGGCGTACGACGAGCACGACGCCGCGGTCGCCAACGCGATCCGGTCGCAGTAATCCGCATCCGCTGACAGGCGGCACCGGAGATGAGCGGACAGGACCTCCGCGTGCTGGCGGCGGCGTTCGAGCAGTGCCAGGGGGCGATTCAGTCACACGCGTCGTCGATCACAGAGCTGGGCGGCGAGCTGGGTCAGCTGCAGTCGGTGCTCGGCGACAAGGACATCGGTGGCGATCAGTGCAGCGCGCTGGCGCAACAGGTGGCGAAGTTCAGCAGCGGCCTGAAGCAGCTGGGCGGCTCCACCGGGGTGGGCGGCGTCGCGGACGGGCTGGGCAAGATCCTGGGGAAGTTCCAGGAAGTCGACCACGCGCAGACGGCGAACCCCCACGTTGTCGTGCGTCGCAGTTCGTAACCCGTGGGACAGAGCTGGAACGGCGACCTGGTCCACGATGCCGGCAACGTCGTCTCGGACATCGGTGGCTGGCTGAGCGGGCCGCCGGGTGACCCGGGCCGGATCCGCCAGGCGGCGAGCCAGATCGAATCACTGGGCGATCGCCTGGATCGCGACCGCCGCGGACTCAACGAGGCGATCGACGAGCTGACCCGCAGCTGGCAAGGCGACGGCGCGACGCAGTTCCACGAGACGTGGTACGGCGCAGGCGGCGGCGCGGCGCCGGCGACGGTGATGGCCGATGCGCACACGCAGCTTGCCGGCTTCGTGCGCAACCTCCGCGACTATGCGGA
>DASUWI010000052.1:0-10520 GCA_036378495.1 Candidatus Dormiibacterota bacterium | reverse complement strand
CGCGAGCTGTCGTCCGGCATCCACCCGGCGATCCTCGTCGAGGCGGGACTGGGGCCCGCGCTGCGTTCCCTGGCGGAGAGCGCCGCGGTGCCGGTGCTCATCGATCACGTGCCTGCTGAGCGGCTGCCGGCCGGCGTTGAGGCGTGCGCGTACTTCGTGGTGTCCGAAGCCGTGGTGAACGCGGCGAAGCACGCATCGGCGCATCGCGTCCACGTCAGCGCCGACCGCTCCCACGCCATGCTCCGCGTGAGCGTGGAGGACGACGGCGTGGGCGGCGCGGACAGGAGCCGCGGCTCCGGCATCGCCGGGCTCGCGGACCGCGCCGCCGCACTCGGCGGCAGCCTCAGCGTGGAGAGTCCCCAGGGCGGCGGCACGCGAGTGATCGCGGAGCTGCCATGCGCCTGATCCTCGCCGACGACTCGGTGCTCATCCGCGAAGGGCTCGCGAGCGTGCTGCGCGACTCCGGCTACGAGATCGTGGCCCAGATGGGCGACGCCACGGAGTTGCTGGGCGCGGTGGAGCGCGAGAGCCCGGACGTGTGCGTCGTCGACATCCGCATGCCGCCGACGCACACGACGGAAGGGCTCATGGCGGCGCTGGACATTCGCAAGCGCTTTCCACGCGTCGGGGTGCTCGTGCTGTCGCAGCACGTGGAGACGCACTACGCCATGCAGCTGCTCGGCGGCGACGCGTCCGGCGTCGGATACCTGCTGAAAGATCGGCTGGGCGACATCGGCGAGGTCATCGACGCGATCCGGCATATCGCAGCCGGCAGGTCGGTGATCGATCCCACCGTGGTGTCGACCCTCATCGGCAAACGCCGTGAGGCAGATCCCATGGAGGAGCTGACCGATCGCGAGCGCGCGGTGCTGGCGCTGATGGCCGAGGGCCGTTCCAACCGCGCCATCGGCGAGCGGCTGTTTCTGAGTCCGAAAACGGTCGAGGCGCACATCAGCAACATCTTCTCCAAGCTGGGAATCGAGGACACGCCCGATGACAACCGGCGCATCCTGTCAGTGCTCGCGTACCTGCGCGGCTGATAGGGTGAGTGCGATGCCGTCCGTGCTCTCCGTCAACGTTGGAAGGGTGGCGCCCACCGCGCACAGCGACGTGCGCGTCACGGGAATTGACAAGCGCGCGGTGTCGGAGCCGGTGTACGTGCGCGAGCCGGGGCCGCGCGGCAGCGGCGGCAGCGGGGTCGTCGGTGATCCGATCTGCGACCTGCGCCATCACGGGGGCAGCGACCAGGCGGTGTACGCGTATGCGCGCGAGGACCTCGATGCGTGGGAGGACGAGCTCGAGCGGCCGCTGCGCTGTGGCGCGTTCGGGGAGAACCTGACGACGAGTGGAGTCGACGTCACCGCTGCGCTGGTCGGCGAGCGCTGGCAGATCGGAGACGCCTGCGTGCTCGAGGTGACCTCGCCGCGGATTCCGTGCCGCACCTTCGCCGGATGGATGGACGACCAGCGCTGGATACGGCGGTTCACCCATCGCGGGGTACCCGGCGCCTACCTGCGGGTGATCGCACCGGGGTACGTGCGCGCCGGCGACGCCATCACGGTGCTGCACCGGCCCGACCACGCCGTCACGATCGGGTTCATGTTCCGCGCCATGACGCTGGAGAAGCAGCTGTTCCGCCAGCTCGCCGTCGCCGGGACGGCGCTGCCCGAGAAGGTGCGTCGCCATTTCGAGGTTGTCACCCGCGCCTGAGTGTCGCGGCACCCGGCGAGCCTTGTGGAGCGGAGGGGATTCGAACCCCTGACCTCTGCCGTGCGAGGGCAGCGCTCTCCCAGCTGAGCTACCGCCCCATGAACGGCGACACCGCCGGGCCGAGGCGCAGGCCAGTATAGGCACGGCTTCGCCGGGCGGCCGTGAAAGGTGGCATGGCTATACTCGCCGCTGACCCATGGCGAGCACGCCCCTCTCCCTGGTCCTGTTCGGCGTCGCCGTGGCCGCGTACTGCGTCGCGCTGGTCGCCTTCGTGCTCTTCCTCGCATTTCGCAAGAAGGTGCTCGGCGACATCGGGCTGGCCGCGGTCCTCCTCGGCTGGCCGGTGCACGCCGCGTCGATATTCACCCGCGCGCTGGAGGCCGGCCACTGGCCGCTCGGCAACATGTACGAGTATTCGACGGGGATCTCGTTCGTCGTGGTCACCGTGTGCGTGGTGCTGATGGTGCGGTCGCGCATGCGGCTGATCGGGCTCCCCGCGATGATCATGGCGATTGCGCTGATGGGGGTCGCATACATGCTGTATGTGCCGCCGGGGCAGCTCGTCCCCGCGCTGCACAGCTACTGGCTGACCATTCACGTGACCGCGATGGCGTCGTCCTCGGCCATCCTCAGCTTCTCGTTCTTCTTCGGTATGGCCTACCTGGCCCGGCGCTGGGCCGATCAGCGCCTGCTGGCCACGGCGACTGCTCGCGAGCCGGCCATGGCCGCGGTCGGAGGCGGCGGCGGGGGCGTGGCCACGATGACGCTCTCCGCCGGTGGCGGCGGCTCCGCGTCTGCGGGGTTCGGCGGCGCGCCGCTCACCCAGCTCGCCCAGGGCACGCGCCGGCTGCTACCAAGCTCGCGCGCTCTCGACCTCTGGAGCTACCGCTTCGTGATGCTCGGCTTCCCCATCTGGACCTTCGGGGTGATCTGCGGCGCCATCTGGGGTGAGCATGCATGGGGGCGGTACTGGGGCTGGGATCCGAAGGAGACCTTCGCCTTCATCACCTGGGTGATCTTCGCCATCTACCTGCATGCACGCGTCACGTACGGCTGGCGCGAGAAGCGCGCGGCCATGATCACCGGTGTGGGCTTCGTGGCGATCCTGTTCACGCTCTATGCGGTGAACCTGTGGATCGCGGGCCTGCACTCGTACGCCCGAGCGTAGACCCCCAAGTCTCACATTCACGGGCGCGGAGGGACGCGCGCAGTCAAGCGAATGCGCTGTGGCGAGGGCGAGCACCAAAATCGCGCAACGGTGTGAGCCCGAGCCGCGCAGCTCTGAGCACGGCGACGCGGGTCGCGCCGCCGCGCTCTGGACGTCAGATGACGAGCAGGGGCTATCCCCTGCGCTGCCACCTCGTCTTCTTGAGCATCTTCTTGTGCTTGTGCTTGCGCATCTTCTTGCGCCGCTTCTTGATGACCGAACCCATGTGCTCTCCTGACGCCACGCCGGTGACGGCACTCGCGACCGCCCGGGGCGTCGCACCGCGGCGCAAACGCCGCTGCGAGCCGGACTATACCCGGAGTTCGCGAAGCGGCGCAGGCACATCGCCGCGATCGCCCCTCACGGCGAGATCCGGCTGAACGCATCGCGGAGCTTGGCGGCGGTGGCCTCGAGGTGTTCCGGGATGACCTTGACCTCGCCGAGCACGGGCATGAAGTTGGTGTCTCCGGCCCACCGGGGCACCACGTGGAGATGGAGGTGGTCGACGCTGCCCCCCGCGGGCGACCCGAGGTTCAACCCCAGGTTGAAGCCATTGGGGTGCATGGCGCTGTCGAGCGCCGCGAGGGCGCGCTGCGCGCCGCTGAACAGCGCGCTTCCTTCCGCGGCGTCGAGGTCGCGCGGATCCGAGGCGTGGCGCGCCGGCGCCACCATCAGGTGCCCGCTGCTGTAGGGAAACCGGTTTAGCAGCGTGATCGTCACCGGAGTGCGCTCGACCACCAATGAGGCCGCGTCATCCTGAGCGGCGACGGCGTCGCAGATGAAGCAGCCCGTGCTCGCCTCCGCTTCACCCGTTACGTACGCCATCCGCCACGGCGCCCAGAGCTGCCTCACCCCGCGCACGGTAGCGGACGCGCCACGCCGCGGTGGTGCCGGTGGAGGCCAGGGCCACCAGCCCCATGGCGGCCAGAACGTATGCCGTCGGCGGCCCCGTGGGGAGCCGGCCGCCGCCGGCAAGGTCCGCGACCGCTGCACCGCTGAGCGCAGCCCACAGTCCGAGAACCGCGACGAACCGCCGCCATGACCCCGTGGCCGCGGCGGCTGCCAGGCTCCACGCTGCCGCCGGGGCGAGCATGGTGAAGTCGTCGAGGTAGGCGTGCGGGGAGGCCAGCAGCGACAGGGCAGCCGCGCCGGCCAGCGCAGCCGGCAGCTGCGCGGGGTCGCGCCGCACCCTGGTGCCGAGCACGAAGGCCGTCATGCATGCGGTGAGCGCGATCACGGCCGTCAGCAGCGCAACCGGCGCACCGGCGCCCGCGAACGCCGCCGCCAGACCGCTCGCGCCGACCATGAGATGGGGATCCGATCGCGTCGTGGAGCCGGCGACGATGCGCAGAAAGCCGGCGATGCCGGCCGGGCCGACCAGGGCCAGCGACAGCACGGCGACCCCACCGACCGCCGTGGCCGCCCCGAGGAGCAGGCCGCGCCGCCGCCAGCCGAGCAGGAACGCCACCAGGCCCAGCGCCAGCTGCGGCTTGCCGATCGCGGCTGCGGCGAGGAGTGCGGCTGCGCCCAGAGCCGCAGCCCACGACTCCGGTCCGGCGCGGCGCCGCCACGTGTGAAAGGCGACGGCGAGCCCGAGCGCGAGCAGCGGCGTCCACTGCGCCTGCGCCACCGCGAAGAGCGTCCCCGTGCCTGCGAGCGCCGCCGCGCCGGCCGGCAGCGCGTCCCCTCGGGGAACGCCACGGACCGCCACCGCCACCGCGACGACGAGCGCCGCCAGCTCGACAAGCGCCCAGACCCTGTACGCGCCATCGAGGCCGAGCAGCGTCACCGGTGCGACCAGCGCCGCCGCCACCGGGGGATCGACGAACGGCAGGTTGCCCTCCGCATCCGGCGCGATCAGCCGCGCGTGCAGCGGTGCCTGCAGTGACTCGTCGTACAGCGAGGCGGCGTGGCCGCCGCGCAGCAGCATGCCGCCGACATAGAAGGCGCTGAAGTCGCTGCGGCCGATGTCCACGCGCGACAGCTGCGCAAAGACGATTGCATAGGCCACCAGCAGCGCCGCCGAGACTGCGATGACGATGCGCGCCGTTCGGCGTGGGGGCGCCACGCCGTCACCGTAGCAGCGCCTGTGCGCAGCCACCCCGGGCTGCGACCGGGATGTGACCGGCGTCCGACCTCAGCGCGAGTGTCGAATCGTGACGCTGATCCGTGGGCCGGCCGACGCCGTCTTGGGCACGGTGTGCTGCCAGGTGCGCTGGCTCGTGCCGCCCATCACCACGAGGTCTCCGCCCCCGGGGAGCAGCGACAGCTCCGTGGCCCCGCCGCGCGGCCGCAGCAGAAACCGGCGCGGATGACCCAGCGACACGGTCGCCACCAGCGGGTCCTTCACGGTGCGAGCGATGCGGTCTCCGTGCCATGCCACCGAGTCCCGGCCGTCGCGGTACAAGTTTGCGCCGACGCTGTCAAATTCACGTCCGTAGCGGGCGGCGAGCGCGCGTCGGATCGCCTCCAGGGGCGGCGGCAGCGAGGCACCGTCGCGCCCGAAGGACGCCACCAGCCGCGGTGTGACAACGGTCTTGTCGTAGATCGTCTGCGTCGACGTCTGCCACGGCGCGTGCTCCAGCAGCCACTCGAAGAGCGTGCCGGCGCCGTGCAGCCATCCCGGTGCGTGGTCGACCCAGGCGCCACGGCCGAGGTCGTGCCGCACCAGCGTTGCGAAGGTCAGGTCGGGAGTGCTCTCGCCGCCGTCGAAGAGGGAGGACTGCCAGCTGATGAGTGGAGCGGACGTGGCTTGCTCACTCCGGCGCGGCGGCGGCGACCAGCTCACTCTGGGCCGCCCCGGTGTGCGAACGCCACGTTCCCGCGCGCTGCCGCGCGCGCACGTAGAGCAGCGCCGGGAGCCCGATCAACGCCATGAGCACATCGTTGTAGCCGCGATAGATCAGTCCGGTTGCGGCGCCGACCGCAGGCGGGATGCCCAGCGTGAGCAGGATGACGGTGAGCAGACCCTCGAAGGCGCCGATGCCCAGCGGAAGGAAGCTGATGGCGGCGAACGTGTAGCTGACGCCGAGGACGAACACGGCGTCGACGTAGCTGATGCTGGTCAGGCCGATGGAGCGCATCGCGAGGAAGAACAGGAGGAATGACAGCAGTGCGGCGACGGCCTGGAAGAACGCGATCGGGATGAGGTTGCGGGGCATGCAGAGGCGCACGAATGCGGGCCTGATCTCGTGCAGTTGCTTGTCGAAGCGGCGCAGCACCTTCACGTGTTCCACGAGCCGCACGGCGCGCTCGTACGCGGCCTCCCACAGCAGGATGACGAACACGCTGAGAAACCCCAGCATGGTCAGGATCATGATCAGCGCCACACCGGGGTGTTCCGCCAGCCGGGGGAGCGCGCCGAAGCTGACGAACAGCATGAAGAGCAGCTCCTGGATGGCGACGGTGGCGGTGAGCGTGCCCACCCCGCGCTCGCGATCGGTGTTGCGCACCATGGCGACTCGGGCGAGGTCACCCATGGGCAGCACGATCATCACCTGCCCGGCGAGCTCGATCACTTGCGTCTGCACAAACCCGACGTGCTCGCCCACGGCGCGCAGCGCCACCAGCCAGGCCATGCCGCGGCACAGGTACAGCGCGAACACGACGGGGACCATCAGCAGCGCGATGCGCCAGTCGAGCCTGCCGAAGACGTGGCCGAGCTGCAGCGGGTTGACACCGACGATCAACGCCACGAGGCTGATGGCCGCGAAGAGCTCAGCCCAGTAGCGCCGGACCAGATGCCACACCGGCTTGAGCGTCGTCACAACCCTCTCCATAGTACCGGCCCGCGGGAGCGCCAAACGCAACGTGGGAGCACGCGGTGGAGCCAGGGGGATTCGAACCCCCGACCCCTTGCATGCCATGCAAGTGCTCTCCCAGCTGAGCTATGGCCCCGGGACCCGACAATGGTAGCCGCTGCAGCGCCGGGCAATGCGGGGCGCGGATTGCAATCGGGTTCGCCTCTGCGGTTGCCAAACCGCAACTGCTTCACAGACAATCGGCGGTGACGAAGGTGGTCGAGGCTGTTGCGCACCTTCGGCGACTGCAGTCGATAGGAGGATCCATGCCCGACGGTGGGGCCGTTGCGCGGGCGGGAGAGGATGCAGTGACGTCTGCATCCTCGAACTCGCCACTGGTGCACGCGGCCGAGCGGCTGGTCGGCCGCATCACCACGCTGGTCGACGAGGTCGCCGCCCTGCGGCAGGAGAACGCCGCGCTCCGCCGTGAGGTCAAGGACGCCGTGGCGTTGCTCGATCACGCCGCGCGGGCCGGCGGAATCAGCGTCGCCGGCGAGCGGCGGGCAAAGATTGTGCCGCAGCGGCGCCGCCGCCGTGGCAAGGCCGCCAAGGGACGGGCCACGCCCGAGTCCGTGACCGCGGAGGTGGTGCGGGCAGTTCTGGCCAAGTTCGGCACCGCCACCGCGGCCGAGATCGCCCAGGAGATCACCAAGGCCGGCGCGCCGGTCTCCGGGCGCGCCGTGCGCTTCCTCGCCGAACGCGCGGGTGCTCAGACGTTCGTCGGCGAGGACGGTCAGCGCCGCTACCGCATGTGATACCCGCCGCTGGCGGCGGCGGCACGTCCGTTGGATGTCCCTGACACGGGTCCATTCTGTGGAGTGTGTCAGCTGGTGCAGAACTCCTCTCCCGAGTAGGTAAGCGCGGCGTCGCGGTGGCGGCGATCGGACTGGCCCTGGCCGGCGTGGCGGCCGGGTGGCTCGCGCTCCGGCCGCCGCCGCCGCCGGTGGCGCCGGCTGCCCAGGGCCTCGATCCACCCGCGCCGCAGACGGTGCTGATCTTCGTGAGTGGTGCCGTCGCCCACCCCGGCCTCTATGAGCTGAGCCCGGACGCTCGTGTGGCCGATGCCATCGCCGCCGCCGGCGGCGTCACCACGCTGGCCAACCCCGGCAAGATGCCGGACCTTGCGTCGCGCGTGCACGACGGACGCCAGATCAACGTCCCGTTCGCGTCCACGTCGTCGTCGGCCACGGCCCGGCTCGACATCAACACCGCGGCGGCGGATGAGCTCAGCGCCGTCCCCGGCATGCCCCCGGGTCTGCCCGACGCCATCGTGCAGTACAGATCGGACTGGGGTCCGTTCACCAGCATGAGCCAGCTGCACAGCGTGCTCGGGGTGGACTCGGCGACGGCCAGCGGCCTCGGGCACTACCTGCGCGTCGTGCCGCCGCCGCAGTGAACCGCCTTGCGGGGTCGGGGCCGGGCCGCTGGGCCGGTGCCATATGGGGCGCATTTGCCGCCGGTGCCGGGCTCGGATGTGCTGCCGGAGTTGGCGGCGCGGCCCCCGCGCTGGCGGTCGCCGGCGTCGTCGCAGCAAGCGTCGCGCTGGCCCTGCTGCGGCGGCGCCGGGCGGGGCTCGGCGCGCGTCACCACGCAGCGGCGCTGAGCGCTGCGCTCATCGCGGCCGCGCTGCTCGGTGTGAGCCGCGGCGCCACGTCCGAGGCAGCGCCCGGGCCGCATCGCATCGACGGCCACCTCGGCAGCAGGCCCGTGGCGGTGGTCGGGACCGTCCGCGAAACGCAGCCGGGGGGCGGCGGACCCGTGACGGTGGATGTGGAGCGCGTCGCCGACGGCGACAGCGACGTCCAGGCTGGCGGCGGCCTGCTCGTGACGGGGTCGACGCTCCCCGCGGTGGCGCCGGGCGACCGCGTCGAGGTGGACGCGGCCGGCCTGCGCGCGCCGGACCGGCGTCCGGGGCCGGAGTCGGCGGCGACGCTGGAGCGCAAGGACGTCGAGGCCGTCGCCGTGTCGCCGCTGGTCTCCATCACGAGCCATGGCGGCCTCGGCCCGGCGCGGGTGGTGGCGTCGGCGCAGGAGATGCTGGTGCACGCGGTGGACACCGTCCTGCCCGAGCCGCAAGCCGCCCTCACCCTTGGCGTGGCGTTCGGCATCCGCCAGCCGCTCGCCGCCGGCGTGCGTCAGCCGCTGCAGGACGCCGGGCTGATCCACATCGTCGTCGTGTCGGGACTCAAGGTGGTGATCCTGGTGTCGCTGGTCGGGCTGCTTGCCCGGCACCTCAGCTGGTCCCCGCGCCGCGCGCTGCTCCTGGTGGCGCCCGTCGTCGCGGGGTACGTGGTGCTGAGCGGCGCGGGCCCCGCTGCAGTGCGCAGCGCGCTGATGGCCGGCGCTGCAGGCATGGCGCGCCAGGGCGGCAGACGCACGGATCCGCTGCCGATGCTGGCGCTGGCGGCGGCGCTCATGTTGGGGCTGGATCCGCCACTTGTACGCGACGCCGGCTTCCAGCTCTCGTTCCTGGGCACCGCCGGCATCGTGCTGCTCGCCGACCCGATCGCCCGCCGGCTGCCGGGACCGCGCCTGCTGGTCGAGCCGTTCGCGGTGACCGTCGCCGCCCAGGTGGCGACGCTGCCGGTCATGGCCGGAACCTTCGGTGTCATCGCTCTGCTCGGGCCGGTGGTCAACGCCCTGGTGCTGCCCCTTCTGCCCGCGCTGATCGTGATCGGCGGCTGCGGCGCCCTCGCCGCGTCGATCGCACCCGCGCTGGGCTGGCCGCTCCTCCAGCTCGCCGGCCTCGGGGCCTCGCTCATCGTCGGCATCGCGCAGGTCGCGGCATCGCTGCCGGGGGCAGCCGTGCACCTCGCCGGTTGGCCGGCTCCCTGGGTCGCCGCCGAGGTGGCGGGCCTGGCGGCGGCGGCCCTGACCGCGTGTGGTGTCCTGTCGAGGCGGCGGGTCGTCGCAACGCCTCGCGCCGCCGTGGTGCCGCCGGCAGCGGGCCAGCGGCCGGCACCTGCACCGGTGTCACGCGCCCGGCTGCTCGCGCTTGTCGCCATAGGAGGCGTCACCGCGGCCGCGGCGGCCGGCTTCGCAGCCGCCCGGCCGGACGGGCTCCTCCACATCACGGCGCTCAGCACCGGGGCGGCCCCGGCGGTGATCGTTCGCGGTGCGGACGGCTCGCTCGCGCTGGTCGACGGGGGCTCGTCGCCGGCCACGCTGGTCCAGGCGCTTGGCCGGGTGCTGAGCCCGATCGATCACCGCCTGGATCTGGTCGTCGCCTCCGGAGGCGAGCAAGCTGCCGTCTCCGGGCTCGCCGGGCTGCCCGGCCACTACGAGGTGGGCGGCGTGCTGGCGGCGCGCGACATGAATCCGGGGGGCGTCAAGGTGGTCACCGCGCTGCAGTCGGCCGGAGCAGTCGCGGTGGATCCCTCGGGCCGGGCGTGGGCCTGGGGCGGCCTCCGCTGGCACTGTCTCGGCTTTCGCGCCCAGGCCACCGACCGGGCGATGTGTGCGGTGACCGTCCGCGGTCCGGGGGGATCCGCTCTGATCCTGGGCGATGCGGGTACCGCCGACCAGGAGGAGATCGCCGCAGTCTACGGGCCGCTCCTCGCCGCCGACGTCCTGATTGCCGAGCCCGGAGGCGCGCTGGCGCCCGTGCTGCTCGCCGCGGCGCGGCCGCGGGTGATCGTGGCCCCCACGGCGGCGGGTGGCGTGAGCGCGGCAGCCCCGCCGGGATACACCGTGCTCCGCACCGGCACCCAGGGCGACCTGCGCTTCGACGGCGGTCCGGGCGGGCTGGCCCTGGCCACGTGAGACGGCGGTCGATAATGGTCGGCAGTGACCGCCGAATCCGA
>DASUWI010000051.1:0-22854 GCA_036378495.1 Candidatus Dormiibacterota bacterium | reverse complement strand
CGGCGGCGCGGTGATCACGTC
Organism: Candidatus Dormiibacterota bacterium; assembly: GCA_036378495.1. Classification (GTDB taxonomy): domain Bacteria; phylum Chloroflexota; class Dormibacteria; order Aeolococcales; family Aeolococcaceae; genus JAFALX01. The sequence goes on along the minus strand of DASUWI010000051.1, from coordinate 22,833 downwards.
GGACGATGACATCGCCGAGCGATTGCGCTTTCTGCAGCGGGCGGTCGGCGCGGTGCCCTCGCCCTTCGACTGCTGGCTGGTGCTGCGCGGCGTCAAGACGCTGGAGCTGCGCGTGCGCCGGCAGAGCGAGAGCGCGCTGCGCATCGCGCGGTGGCTCGGCGGGCATGCGACCGTGCACGCGGTGCACTACCCCGGCCTGCGCGCTCATCCCGGTCACGAGCTCGCCGCGCGCCAGATGAACGGCTGCTTCGGTGGCGTGCTCTCGTTCGAGCTGGCCGACCAGGCAGCGGCGGTGCGCGCGCTCGAGCGGCTGCGGCTGATCACGCTGGCCGAGTCGCTGGGCGCCGTGGAGTCGCTGGCCGAGCTGCCGGCGATCATGACCCATGCCTCGATGCCCAGCGATGTCCGGGAGCGCATCGGCGTGACCGACTCGCTGATCCGGCTCTCGGTCGGGATCGAGGAGGTCGACGACCTGCTGGCCGACCTGGAGCAGGCGCTCGCGTCCTGACCCCGGCTGTGAAGCCCTTCCTCCCCGCCCGGGAATCCATTACGCTGCCTCGAGGTGCAGCGATTGGCGCGTACTGAACACGTGCGGGCGCTTGACCGCGTGCTCGCGTCCCCCGCGGCTGCGGGCGCGGCATGACGGTCTACCGGCGCTCACCAAACCTACTCGTCGAGTGGCGTGGCGGCGACCTCGTGCTCGTCGACTGCGCCTCGCTGCGGCGCTTCCGCGCCACGCTGGACCTGCTCGACCTGCTGTCGCGACTCGACTCCTGGACGCCCCCCGACGCCATCCACAGCGACGACGGCCCCGTCGAGATGTCCGCTCTCGAGCGGCTGGTCGAGCTCGCGCTCGTCGAGCGGGCGGACGGCAGCGACGCTGCCAACGGCAGCGCCGGCGAGGCACCGCTGTCGACCCCGTACGAGCTCGCCGTCCACCGGCTGGCCAGCTCGGGTGGCTACCGTGGCGACGAGGAGCTGGAACGGCAGGGGGCGCCACCGGAGCTGCGCCCGGTTCGTGGCGACGGCATGGCGCGGCACCTGCCGCGCCCCGAGCCGCATCTGGATGCGTACCTCGACTCGGTGCTCGAGGCCCGGCGGTCGGTGCGCTCATATGCCGACCGCCCGCTGCCGCTGAAGCAGCTGTCGACGCTGCTGCACCACGCTGCGCGGACCACGAGCGCCCGCCACGATGACAAGCTCGGTGACGAGGCGCGCCACCCGTATCCCACGGGCGGTGCGCGGTCAGAGCTGGAGATCTACGTCGTCGCCAACCACGTGAAAGGCCTCAGCGCCGGCGCGTACCGATTCGATCCCGTGGATCACGCGCTCACGCGGCTGGACGCCGACAACGCGGGACGCCTCGCACTGCTCCGCTCCGTGCACGCGGTCACGGGCGGGCAGCTCAACCGCGATCCGGCGGTCGTCCTGGTGATCACCGCGGTGTTCGCTCGCGTGATGTGGAAGTACCGCGACCTCGGGCTGGCCACGATCTTCAAGGACACCGGCTGCCTGATGCAAACGCTGTACCTCGTCGCCACCGCGATGGGGTTGGCGCCGTGCGCGGTGGGCGGCGGCGACGAGATGGCGACCACCCGCTGGCTCGGACTCGATCCGCTCGTCGAGGCACAGGTCGGCTGCTTCCTGGTGGGCGCTCAGAAGCCACCCGCCTGATCCGGCTCGGCTCCCGCCGACAGCAATCACTTGCGGCTGCCCGAACGGGTGCGCCGCGGACGGCGGCCGCGACGGCCGGGGGCGAGCTGCGCGATGCGCTGCGAGGAGCTCAGCTGACGGCAACGCCGGCGCCTCGCGACAGCGTTTCCCAGGCGGAGTCGACACCGCGCATCACCAGCTCCGGGTCGACGCGGTCGGAGTCGGCGCACAGGCTGAGACTGAGCCGGTCCGCGCAGGAGATGACCGACGCGCGCAGATCGTGATGTTGCGCCACCTCGACGACCGAATGCAGCGCGGTCACGGCGGCCCCATCGATCGCGATCGGCTGCCGCGGGCCGACCACGTTGGAGATGCACAGCGAGAAGTGCTGCGCGCCGTCGGACATCGCGACCAGGTGCGCGCCGAAGGGCATCGCGCCCAGCACGCGCAGGACGTCGTCCACATGCTCGGCGTCGTGTGCCGCCTTGCGCGCGGTGGTCTGCGCGTTGATGGCCCGAAGCCGCGCGATGACGTTCTCGCCGTCGAGGGGAACGTCGACGTCGATGAACGAGTCGCGGTTGCCGGACGCCGCGTCGCCGGCGGCGTGCAGGCTCACCGGGATGCGCACGCGGAGCGGCTGTGCAGCGCGCCCGCGCCCGGCAAGCCACGCGCCGACGCCGGATGCCACAAGCGCCACCATCGCATCGTTCAACGTCACCCCCGGGCCGACATGCTTGGCAGCGTCGTGCACGGCGGCAAGCGGCAGCACCCGCCAGGCAACGGCGCGATGGCGCCCGAGCGGCGAGTCGAACCACGTCGCCACCGGCGCCGCGCGGAGCTCCCGCCGGGCGCTGGAGGCCACGGCCCGGGCCTGCGACACGCCGTCGCGCCAGTGGCGCGCGGCGCCCAGGTCGCGCAGCAGCGCGCGAGCCTCACGCGCGGCGGTGGCGCAGCGATCGAGCGCGGCCGCACCGAGCAGCGCGCCGCGTGAGTCGCTCACGCCGCCTGGAGGCGGCGCCGGCGGCGGCGCCTCCGGCACGTCTCCCCAGATGCACGTGCTGCCGATGCGCATCGCGGTGAAGCCGTCGGCCATGCAGTGGTGCACGCGCCAGAGCAGGGCTGTCCGTGCGTCGCGGAGCGGCGCCACCTCCAACCTCCAGAGCGGTCGCCGGCGATCCAGGCGCTCCTGCATACGCGACGCCACCAGCCGGCGCAGCGCTGCGTCGTCGAGCGGCGCCGACACCTCGACCGGGGCGACATGCCAGGCCAGGTCGAAGTCGGGGTCCTCCACCCACACAGGCCTGCCCAGTCCGCGCGGCAGGAACTCCAGGCGCTGGTGCAGGCGCGGCGCGGCGCCGAGACGGGCGCCGATGACGGCGCGCAGGCGCGACACGTCGAGTGGCGTGTCGACCACCAGCACCTTGCACCAGTGACCCACGACGGCGCCGTGCTCGAGCGCAAGGATGTGCTCGTCCTGCGCGCTCAGCCGGTCGAGACGTGGCCTCCCCATCTCGACCGGTAACGATAGAGATGGGAGGAGCGCTCTGCACGCTCCTCCCAGCCGGCCTAGCCCCGGTCGATCCGGCGACCGGCGTCGGCCACACCCGACGCACCCGGCGCCGGCGCAGCCGGCGCAGCCGGCGCGTCCTGCCACCAGCGATCGCCAACCGGGCTGGTCGTCGTCGCCGTGCCCGGCGTGTCCTGCCACCAGCGGTCGCCTGCCGGGTTGCCGGGCGCGACCGCCGTGGCGTGCGCCGGGCTCGACGTGGCGGCCGGCGACGGCGACGTCGCGTACCTGATGAAGTACCCGACCGTGCCGCTGGCGAGCAGCGCCAGCAGCAGCACCACGAGAAGCGCGCCAAACCGGCGCCGTGCCGAAGCCATCCCTCTGTCGACGGCCTGCATGTCAGTTCCTCCTGCCACAGTCCGTGTGGCCCACTTCGGCGTCGGCCCGCTGCCGCCGCCTTCACTCTGCAGAGCGTCAGGAATCGCCTGGCGATGCCAGGGTCGACGACGGCGGCGAGGCGCTACGCTGAGGCGGTCATGACCTTCGACGCCTTCCTGCACCAGCTGCCCGACGCCGACCCGCCCGAGACCGAGGAGTGGCTCGAGTCCCTGGACGCGCTCGTCGCCACCGAGGGCGGTGTGCGCGCGCGCTTCATCATCGGCAAGCTCCTGGAACGCGCGCGGCGCCTGCAGGTGCCGGTGCCGTCGCTGGTGTCAACGCCCTACATCAACACGATTCCCGCGGAGCAGGAGCCCTGGTTTCCCGGCGACGAGGAGATGGAGCGGCGGATCCGGCGCATCATCCGCTGGAACGCCGCGGTCATGGTGACACGCGCCAACCACCGCAGCGAAGGCATCGGCGGCCATCTCTCCACGTACGCGTCGGCTGCGTCGTTGTACGAGGTGGGTTTCAACCACTTCTTCCGCGGCAAGGACGACGGCCGTCCCGGCGACCAGGTCTACTACCAGGGGCACGCCGCACCCGGCATGTACTCGCGCGCGTTTCTCGAGGGACGCATCAGCGAGGAGCAGATGGACAACTTCCGTCGCGAGTCCGGTGGCATCGGCCTCAGCTCGTATCCGCACCCCCGGCTGATGCCGGACTTCTGGGAGTTCCCCACGGTGTCGATGGGGCTCTCGCCGCTCAACGCGATCTACCAGGCGCGCTTCAACCGCTACCTCTACAACCGCAAGATCGCCGACACCGGGGAATCGCGCGTGTGGTGCTTCCTCGGCGACGGCGAGTGCGACGAGCCCGAGTCGCTCGGTGCGCTCTCGCTGGCGTCACGTGAGCAGCTGGACAATCTGATCTTCGTCGTCAACTGCAACCTGCAGCGGCTCGACGGCCCGGTGCGCGGCAACGGCAAGGTCATCCAGGAGCTGGAGGGGATCTTCCGCGGCGCGGGCTGGAACGTGATCAAGGTGATCTGGGGCCGCGAGTGGGACGACCTCCTGGCGCGTGACGTCGACGGTGTGCTCGTCGACAAGATGAACAGCGTCACCGACGGCGAGTTTCAGAAGTATGCGACCGAAACAGGCGCATACATCCGGGATCACTTCTTCGGCCCCGACCCGCGCCTGCGCCGCATGGTCGCGCATCTCAGCGACGACCAGCTGCGTCACCTGCGCCGCGGGGGCCACGATTACCGCAAGCTGTACTCGGCCTACAAGCTCGCACTCGAACAGCGCGGCGCGCCCACAGTGATCCTGGCGCACACGATCAAGGGGTGGACGCTGGGCTCGCTGTTCGAGGCGCGCAACGCCACCCATCAGATCAAGAAGATCAGCGAGACCGAGCTCAAGTCGTTTCGCGACACGCTCGAGCTGCCCATCACCGACAAGCAGCTGGAGGCGCCCGATCCGCCCTACTACCATCCGGGATCGAAGTCCGACGAGATCGACTATCTGATGACGCGCCGCCTGGCGCTGGGAGGCGTGCTGCCCAAGCGTGTGGTGCGCGCCAAGGCGCTGCAGGTGCCCGCCGATGCGCCATACGCCGAGTTCCTCAAGGGAAGCGGGGAGCGGGCCGCCTCCACGACGATGGCGTTCAGCGGCATCCTGCGCAACCTGATGCGCGACCCGGCGATCGGCCGCCGTGTCGTGCCGATCATTCCCGACGAGGCACGCACCTTCGGCATGGACGCGCTCTTCAGCGAGATGAAGATCTACGCGCCCTTCGGACAGCGCTACGAGCCCGTCGACGCCAGCATGTTGCTCTCCTACCGCGAGGCGAGCGACGGACAGATCCTCGAGGAAGGGATCACCGAGGCCGGCGCGATGGGCAGCTTCACCGCTGCGGGCACCGCATACGCGACCCACGGCGAGCCGGTCATTCCCTTCTACATCTTCTATTCGATGTTCGGCTACCAGCGCGTCGGCGACTTCGTTTGGGCGTTCGGTGACGCACGCGGGCGCGGATTCATGCTCGGCGGCACGGCGGGCCGCACCACACTCAACGGCGAGGGCCTGCAGCACGAGGACGGCCACTCGCCGCTCCTGTTCAGCGCCGTGCCCAACGTGCGGGTGTACGACCCGGCGTTCGCATTCGAGCTGGCGGTCATCATTCGCGACGGCATCCGGCGCATGTATGTCGAGGGTGAGGACACGTTCTACTACCTCACGCTCTACAACGAGAACTACGCGATGCCGCCGATGCCCGAGGGCGTCGAGGACAGCATCGTGCGCGGGCTCTACCGCTTCAATGCGGCGGCTGACACGCGCGCGCATCACGCGCGCATCGTCGCCGCCGGCTCGGCGATGGGCGCCGCGCTGCGCGCGCAGGCCATGCTCGCGGAGCAGCACGACGTCGCCGCCGATGTGTGGAGCGCCACCAGCTTCCAGCTGCTGCGTCACGACGCGATCGAAGTCGAGCGCTGGAACCGGCTGCATCCCGACGACGAGCCGCGCGTGCCCTACATCACGCAGCAGCTCGGCGGGGACGACGGGCCGGTGGTCGCGGTGAGCGATTACCTCAAGACGGTGCCGGACCAGATCGGGCGTTTCGCTCCGCGGCCGTTCATCCCGCTGGGGACGGACGGGTACGGCCGAAGCGACACCCGGCAGGCGCTGCGACGCCACTTCGAGACCGACGCGGAGTCGATCACCGTGGCCGTGCTCGATGGGCTCGCGCAGCAGGACCGCGTTCCGCGACACGCGGTGTCCGCAGCGATCGAGCAGTACGCGCTCGACACCGAGAGTCCTGACCCGCGCACCCGCTGACCGCGTTACCATGGCGCGCGCGAAGGGACGGCATCGCGGGTTGGAGACGCGAAATGGCGGCGGCGGGAGAAGCGCGGCGGCTACGCGGCGGGTGGCGTTGCATGTCCACACTCGTTGTGCTGGCGGCCGGCGTCTCTGCGTGCGGGGGCAGCCCGGCCTCGGGCACCGCCTCACGCAGCATCGTGGACGGGACCATGCAGGTCGACGGTTTCACGCGCGCCTACCGCGTGTACACGCCGCCGGGCGTGACGGCGGCGCACCCGGGGCCGCTGCTGCTGGCGCTGCACGGTGGCAACCAGTACGGCGATGCCATGGAGCAGCTGACCGGATTCGACAGCCTCGCGGAGGCTGATCACTTCATCGTCGCGTACCCCAACGGACACGGTCAGACGTGGAACGCCGGCAACTGCTGCGGCAACCCCAACGTGTCCAGCGACAACGAGGTGGACTTCATCGATGCGCTGATCGTGCACCTCGAAGCCGGCGGTCTCGTGGACCGCAGCCGCGTGTACGCCACCGGGTTTTCGGCCGGCGCGGCGATGGCATACACCCTCGCGTGCCGCCTCGCCAACCGGATCGCCGCCATCGCCGTCATGTCAGGGACCATGGACCCGGACACGTGTCACCCGCGGATGCCGGTGGCCGTGATGGAGATTCACGGCACCGCGGACCCCGAGCTCCTGTATGGCGGCGGGGGCATCGGGGCCCTCACCGGAAAGCCCTTGGCCGCGACCCCGGACATCGTGGCGACATGGGCATCTCTCGACTCCTGCCCGGACGCGCCTGCCACCACGACCAACGGCGATGTCCAAACGACGCGCTGGACCCGCTGTTCCGGCGGCACGTCCGTCATGCTCAACACGGTCCAGTCGGGCGATCACAACTGGTACGGACCGCAGCTGAGCGGGGCGGACGCCTCGCTGGACGCCACGCAGGTGATCTGGCAGTTCGTCAGCTCGTTCCGTCGCTGAGGTGCATGGCATCTCGGTGCGCGTCGATGTCGACGATCCGCGCCGGCCCGACGTCGCGCAGCTGATCGCGGCCCATCTGGCATTCGCGCACGCCAGCTCGCCGCCGGACGACGTCCACGCGCTCGACGGCGCCGGTCTCTCGGATCCCGCCATCACGTTCTTCAGCGCGCGCAGCGACGACAGAACGCTGCTCGCGATTGGAGCCCTCAAGCAGCTGGACGCGACGCATGGTGAGATCAAGTCGATGCACACCGCTGCCGCACATCGGCGGTCGGGTGCCGGCCGCGCGATGCTGCGACATCTCATCGACGCCGCCCGCGATCGAGGCTGCGCGCGCGTGAGTCTCGAGACCGGAAGCGGCGACGTCTTCATCCCGGCGCGAACGCTGTACGAGCGTGCCGGGTTCGAGGTGTGCGAACCCTTCGATGGCTACCGGCGCACGCCGTACAGCGTCTGCATGACGATGCGGCTCGAGTAGCCGCCTTCGTCAGGCGACGCGGAAGGGCAGCAGGGCGCGCTCCACATATCTGGCCGCCTCCCGTCCCTTCACAGACTCGAACAGCACCGCGCGATCCGCCGTGAACGCAACCGGCGGCAGCCCTCGTGCACGCGCCTGCTCCCACGCAGCGCCCTGCTCGCGCGGCCACGGCTCGCGCGGCCGTCCGAGCGTGGCATGCGTACGAAAGGGACGGTCCTCCACCGCGAACCCTGCCCCACGCAGGCGCCGCCGCACCTCGCCGGCGAGCGCGAGCAGCGGCTCGTTCTCCGGCGGACCACCCAGCCACAGGACACGCGGGCGGCCGCGCTCGGGGAACGAGCCCAGGCGGTCGATCACCACCTCGAACGGCCGCGTCCGCTCGACTTCAGGCCGCACCGCATCCAGCGCGGCGGCCATCCTGACGTCGTCGATTGCACCGAAGAAGTGGAGCGTCAGGTGCAGGGTCTCAGGTCGCGCCCAGCGAACATCGCGCACCTCGTCGCGCAACGCCGTCAGCAGAGCCTTAGCCGCCCCCAGCGCCGGCTGGCGCAGGGGCACCGCGAGAAAGCACCTCACCCGCCTGCGGGCGCGGGCGTCGGTGACGTCGAGAAGTCGGGCGCTGCGGAGCAGGGATCGGGGCCGGCGTTCTTGAGGTACACATGGATCTCCCCGGCGCGGCACTCCTGCGCCACAGCGGTGAACAGCGATGCCGCAAACCAGGCCGGGCGATCCTGCACCGTGTACGGCGTCGGCGCCGTGATCAGGATGTGGCGCACGCTCCAGCTCGTGGGCGTCGCTGTGTAGAGCTGCAGGATGTCGTAGCCGCCGGAGTCGTGCACCGGGCTCGTCGTGTACGTGCCCACGGCGAGCGAGTGCACGGCGGCGGAGAACGTGGGGTCGTCGCCGCCGAGGTCCTGCCCCGACAGCGGGCCGAGATCGCCGCCCTTGGACGCGGTCCCGGTGTCGTCGGAGTACTGCGTCGCGGTCTGCGCAAAGTCCGCGCCCGACGCGAGGCTCTGCTCGACCATGGCCGCGCGCTGCGCGGCGAAGCGGTCCTCGAGGCGCTGCTCGTTCGTCTGCGAAACGATCTCGTCCTCCAGCTGCGCTAGCGATCCACCGGCGGAGGCAAGCTGGCTCTGCAGCTGGTGCGTGCCCCCGGCAGCCTGGGCATCCTTCGCGATCTCCGCCTGCACGTCCTTCTCGGTGACCGCGAGGCCCTGCGCCGCGGCCTCCTGGGCGATGATCGCGTCCAGAATCAGGCTGCGCAGCACCGTCTCGCGGACGCCCGTCTCCATCGCCCGATCGCCGCTCGGGCCGCCGCCCTGCTGGATCGATACGTTGGTGCTCGTGAGGCGGACGTCGAACGCGGCCTGGGTGATCACGGCGCCGCCCACGCGGGCCACGGGCGCAGACGCGTTCGGCGTGGCGCTGGGCGGTGTGCCGCAGCCTGCCACGGCGGCGGCGCAGAGCGGGATGGCCCAGAGCCGCCAATTCCAAGAGGGCACCGGGGCGGAGTGTATCCAGGGGGCGGCTTGCGGCGGCCTACACGACGCTTGCGGCAGCCGCGGCGTCGGCCACGGCCGCAGGAGCGCCGGCCCGCACACGACTTCGGAACCCTGGCGTGGCCACCACGAGCAGCGTGGTCGCGCCGACGATGAGCGCACCCACCCCGACGGCGTTGAACAGCCCAACCGCGGGGCCGATGAACCCGTACGCGAACGTCCCGAGCGGCTGCAGCCCGGCGAAGATGGTGGCGTAGATCCCGAGCAATCGCCCGCGGAGGCGCGGATCGGTGTCGGTCTGCAGCAGCGTGGTCATCGATGTGTTCAACGCGACAAAGGCGAAGCTGATGCCGACGAGCGCGGGCAGCGTCATGGCCAGCAGCTGTGAGTGGGCCACGAGGAACAGGCTGGCCGCGTACACGAGGGCGCCGACGACCAGCATCTGCAGACGGCCGGCGCCACGGCCGAGCGAGGCGATGATCACGCCGCCCACGAGGCCGCCGATGCCGCCGACGCTGTACAGGATGCCCAGCACCTGCGGCCCTGCGTGCAGCTGACTTTTGGCCAGCACTGGCAGGAAAGGCATGTACGCGACCCCAAGAAAGGCCAGGGCGGCGCACGCCACCGCCACCCCGCGCACCAGCGGATCCACCCGCAGCTGGCGAAAGCCCTCCAGCAGGTCGCGCCACGCCTGCCGGCCGCTCCCGCGCTGCGGCGGCGCGACGTTGGGAATCACCGTCAGCAGCACCGCGATCGGAGCCAGGTACGCGAGGGCGAGCGCGCCGAAGCATGCCGCCGGACCGGCGATGCCGATGAGCAGGCCGGCGACCGAGGGGCCGACGATACGTGTGGCGCTCATCGCCGCCGAGCCGAGGGCGACCGCGTTGACGACCAGATCGCGCTCCACCAGGTCGGCGACGAGCGCCTGCCGGGTGGGGAGATCGACCGCGTCGGTGGCCCCGAAGACGAGGGCGACGATGACGATGGCGACGAACGTGGCATTGCCGGTCGCCGCAAGCATCGCCAGGGAGCCGGCGCTCAGACCCAGGATCGACTGTGTGACAAGCAGGATGCGGCGCCGCGGGAGCCGGTCGGCGAGCACGCCGCCGGCGAGCGACAGCAACACCGCGGGGAGGCCGTCGGCGGCCGCGACCACCGCGACGGCGGTGGTGCTGCCGGTGCGCGCATAGACCAGGTAGCCGAGCGCGACCACCTGCATCCACGTTCCCAGCAGCGTCGGCCACTGCGCCGCCCAGTACCAGCGGAAGTGACGGACGCGGAGCGCGGGCGGAACCCGATCCCGGGACACCCACTGCCTGGACACTGGCTCAAGCCTACCGTGCGCCGGTAGAGCGGGAAGCCGCGGGCATGGAGGGGCCCGCACATCCCGCACGAACGCACGGTCGCTTACCGTGTCCAGCATGGGCGTGCCCCCCGATGCCTGGGACTCGCACAGCCGCGGGGGCGCGCTGCCCGGCCTGGACCCGGCGGCGGCGCTGCGCCACGCGATCCTCTGGGCCTCGCGGCGACGCGTGCTCAAGAAGGCGATCACCCGGGCGCCTCTGACACGCGACCTGGTGCGGCGCTTCGTCCCTGGCGAGGACATCGCCAGCGCACTGGCGGCGGCGCGCCAGCTTCGCGACCGCGGCCTGTCGAGCACGCTCGTGCACCTCGGCGAGGACACGCGCGATGCCGCAGCGGCGGGCGCGGCGGTGGGCGCCTATCGCACGCTCATCGAGCGCATCGGCGCCGAGGGTCTTGCCGACACGGCGGAGGTGTCGGTGAAGCTCTCCGCCCTGGGGCAGGCGCTGGACGACTCCATGGCCTTCGACCACGCCGCCGCCGTCTGCGAGGCCGCCCGCGCCGCAGGCACCACCGTGACCGTCGACATGGAGGACCACACCACCACCGACTCGACTCTGCGCATCCTGCAGCGCTTGCGCGCCGATTACCCCGGCACCGGCGCGGTGATGCAGGCCTCGCTGCATCGCTCGCCCGACGACTGTCGCGCCCTCGCCCACCCGGGGTCGCGCGTGCGCCTGTGCAAGGGCGCGTACCAGGAGCCGGCGAGCCTTGCCTGGCAGACGCGGGCGGAGGTGCGATCGGCTTACCTGCGCTGCCTCGACATCCTGGCACGCGGCGGCGCGTACCCGATGATCGCCACCCATGACCCCCTGGTGATCGACGCCGCGCAGCAGCTCGTCGCTGTTGCAGCGGACGGCCGGGCGCACGAGTTCCAGATGCTCTACGGGATCCGCCCGGACGAGCAGCGCCGTCTGGTCCTGGCGGGTGAGCGGGTGCGCGTCTACGTGCCGTTCGGCACTCAGTGGTACGGCTACCTTATGCGCCGGTTGGCAGAGCGTCCCGCCAACCTTGCTCTCGTGTTGCGCGCCGCGTTCAACCGCAGCTGAGCCCACAGGGGTGGCGACCGCAAAGAGCGCCGGCGCTGAGTATCTGCACATGACGAGGTTCAGGTGGCGCTGTGCATCCGGCCTGATGGGATACCCTCCTGCGCGTACGGTCGGCGGGCGCTGGATGCGAGGAGGTAGCGGGTGCTTCTCAGCAGGTTCACGACGAGGCTCGCGTCCGTCACCGCCATCGCGACCGCCATCGCGGGCGTCCTTCTCGCGTCTCCGGCCGAAGCGCGTGCCATCCCTGCGATCACATCGCATCCGCGGATTACCGCTCCCCCCGTCACGAGCGCCGGGTGGACGTCGGCCAACTGGTCGGGCTATGCGCTGTCCAACGGCCCGTACACAGCGATCACAGGTACATGGAAGGTTCCGTCGGTCTCGCGCAAGGGGTCGTTCACCTTTTCGGCCACCTGGATCGGCATCGACGGTTTCCTTCCCGGTGACAACAACCTCATCCAGACGGGAACCGAGTCCGACTTCTACAACAACTCCACCCACTACGACGCATGGTTCGAGGTTCTTCCCGGGGCCGAACAGCCGGTGATGTCTGTGCGGCCAGGAGACGCGATGATGGCCGACATCCATCGGGTGTCCGCGGGTTCGTGGTCGATGACCATCACCGACACGACGTCCAGTACGTCGTCCAACAGGACGGTGAGCTACAACGGGCCGCTGAGCTCGGCGGAGTGGATCGTGGAAGCGCCCACGGTCAATGGCGCAGTCGCCACCCTCGCGCATTTCCAGAGCCCGCTGACAATCGATCCCGGCACTGTCAACGGCGGAAACCCGGGACTCACGCTGGCGGCACGCGGCGTGATGATCCAGCACGGCTCGCACGTCTCGACGCCGTCGAATCCCGACTCCGACACCGACGGCTTCAACATGGCCTACGGGTCAAAAAAGCCGGCGCCACCGACGAGCTGACCAACCCGATCGCCGGCGGTCATATCGGCGCTCGCCGTCCTGATGCAGATGCGTCACGTCTCGCCGTGCGCCCGGATGGCATACTCGCTCCGAACTCAGCCGGGCGGGACGTTTGCGAGGAGATCATCAACGTGGTTCGACGCATCCTGCCCGCAGCGCTCCCGCTGCTCGCCGCCGCCGGCACCCTCGCGCTCTCGTCCCCGCCGGCCACCGCCGCCCTGACGGTCGCATCGCACCCGCGCATCGGGGCGCGGGCGCCCTCCGGGAGCGCGAGCAACGCAGGGTGGGCGTCGAGCAACTGGTCGGGCTATGCTCAAACGGGCGGCACTGGCGCGTTCACGGCCATCACCGGTCAGTGGACGGTGACACCTGTGGCACGCACGAGATCGCAGACTTTCTCCTCCACCTGGGTGGGCATCGACGGGTTCAACGACAGCAGCCTCATTCAGACGGGTACCGAGGCCGACTACTACAACGGCTCGGCGCACTACTACGCGTGGTGGGAGATCCTGCCCGCTGCGGAGACCGTGATTCCCAGCCTGCCGGTGCAGCCGGGCGACGTGATGAGCGCCGGCATCCATCGGAACAGCAACGGCACATGGAACATCACGCTGAGCGACTCGCGAACCGGCTCCTTCACCACAACGCAGAACTACGGCGGAGCGCTGACGTCGGCGGAGTGGATCCAGGAGGCGCCGTCGGTCGGCGGACGCATCGCCAATCTGGCCCATTTCGGCAACGTCACGATCGATCCGGGCACACTGAACGGAGCCCCGGCCGGGCTCACCGCGTCACAGGGCGGCGTGATGATCCAGCACGGCGTGCAGGTGTCGACTCCATCGGCACCGGACGGCGACAAGGACGGGTTCGCGGTGGCGTATGGCTCGTCGGCGCCGCCGGTCCCGGCGAGCTGATCGGGGCAGGTTGACTCAGGCGGCGGCGGTGCGCGCCGTCGCCAGCGGCAGGTCGTCGAGGAACGCCGCCAGATAGTCGCGCTGCAGCAGGCGCATCGCGTCGGTCCAGGCGTGCCCCGCCTCGTCGATGACGGCGAGCTCGACGTTGGGCTGGCGACCCAGGGTGCGCACGATGCGGGGCACGTCGATGACACGGTCGTGGCGGGCCATGAGGATGAGCGTGCGGCGCGCGCCGGTGCGCACCACGTCGATCTCGTCGCACGCCAACCCATCGCGGAGCCACTCGCGCGCGGCGCGCGGGATGGCCCGCATCTGGTTGTCGAAGTTCACCTGCGCCGCGACCGGATCGACGTCGGGGCCCTCCACCATGAGCCGCTTGTAGAGGTCGCTCACCAGCCGCTGACGCGCGAGCCACACGATGCCAGGCCAGACGCCGGGCGCTGTCATCACGCCCACCTGGAGGTGGAAGTGGCGGCGCACCAGGCCGGGGTTGAGCAGCGGCGTGTGCAGGATCACGCGCTGCACCGCATCGCGCCGCTGCCGCTGCACCGCCATGGCCACGCTCGAGCCGAGGCAGAGACCGGCGACGTCGAAGCGCGTGACTCCTGCGTCGTCGGCGGCAGCGATCGCAGCGTGCGCCAGGGCTCTCGGGGTGTGCCGCACGTGCAGCGGCGTCGACCTGCCGAACCCGGGCAGGTCCGGAACGATCACCGTCCGCCGCGGCAGCAGCGCCGGCAGCCAGTCGTCGAAGTTCTCCGCCGAGCCGATGAACCCGTGGCAGAGCAGGATGGCCGGCCCGCTTCCCCCGATGAGGTAGCGCACCAGCCCTCCGCCGTGCGCGATCACGCGCTCCTGCAGCGTCACCGGCTCGTGTCTATCTGCGCGCGCTGCAGGCGGCCGCTGTGGTCGATGTAGATCGACTTCCACTCGCTGAACTCGTCGAGCACGCGGCCTCCCGCCTCGCGATGCCCGTTGCCGGTGTCCTTGGTGCCACCGAAGGGCAGCTGGATCTCCGCGCCACTCGTGGGCGCGTTGACGTAGACGATGCCCGAGTGCAGCTCTTCAATGGCGCGAAATGCCTGGCGCAGATCGTTGGTGTACACGCTGAGGCTGAGACCGTAGCGCGTGGAGTTGGCCGCGTCCAGCGCCTCATCGAGCGAGCCGACGGCGATGACGGCGGTGGTGGGGCCGAAGATCTCCTCCTGGGCGATGCGCATCTGCGGCCGCACGCCGGTGAACACCGTCGGCGAGTAGAACCAGCCGTCGGCGAGCCTGCCCTCGCGGGCGATCTCGCCGCCGATGGCGCAGCGAGCGCCCTCGGCGCGCCCCACCTCCGTGTACTCGTGCACCCGGCGCAGCTGCGTCTCGTTGATGACAGGCCCAACATCAACATCGGCATCGAGCCCGTCGCCGATCCGCAGCGCAGCGGTTCGCTCCAGCAGCTGCTCCGTGAACCGCTGCCGCGCGGGCTCCTCAACGATCAGGCGGGACGTCGCTGTGCACCGCTGCCCCGCAGTCCCGAACGCGCCCCAGAGAGCGCCCTCGACGGCCAAGTCGATGTCGGCGTCGCGGAGCACGACGATCGCGTTCTTGCCGCCGAGCTCGAGCGAGCACTTCTTCAACAGGCGCCCGCACGTCTCAGCGACGAGCCGGCCGGTGGCGACGCTCCCGGTGAAGTAGATCGCCTTGACGTCGGGCTGGCGCACCAGCGCGGCCCCGGCCTCCTCGCCGAACCCGAAGACGACGTTGAGCACTCCCGGAGGGAGCCCCGCCTCCTCCAGCACCTCGGCGAAGCGCAGAGCGCACAACGGTGAGTCCTCCGCCGGCTTGAGCACGACGCTGTTGCCCGCCATCAGCGCGGGAAACACCTTCCACGACGGAATGGCGACGGGAAAGTTCCACGGGGTGATGCAGCCGACCACACCGAACGGCTGACGCATCGTCATCGCCCACTTGTGAGGCATCTCGCTGGGGACGGTCTCGCCGAACGCGCGCCGGCCCTCACCGGAGATGAACGTGCCCATGTCGATGGCTTCCTGCACGTCGCCGCGGGCTTCGATCAGCACCTTGCCCATCTCGCGAGTCATCAGCCGCGCGAGCTCTTCCTTGCGCTCACGAAGCACCATGGCCGCGCGCTGGATGACCTCGCCGCGGGCCGGCCACGGCGTGCTCCGCCACCCCGCGGCCGCCGCCTGAGCGGCGCGCACGGCATCGTCGACGTCGGCGGCGTCGCTGCGCGGGAAGACGCCGACGACGTCCTGCGTGTGCGCCGGGTTGCGCGACTCGAAGGTGCGTCCGCCGCGCGGCGGCGACTGCGCGCCCGCGATCAGGTTGCCGGCGGCGACGGCGGTGCCGGTGCCGGTCACCCTGCCGTCTGCTCGCGGATCGCCGCCTCGAGGACATCGAGGCCGCGAGCGAGCTCATCGTCGGTCACAGTCAACGGCGGGATGACCCGAATCACGTTGTCGTCGAGCCCGCAGGTGAGCAGCAGCAGGCCGCCGGCGAGCGCCGCAGCGGTGATGCGACCCACAAGCTCGGCCGCGGGCGCCCCGTCGCGCATGAACTCGAGCCCAACCATCAATCCGAGCCCGCGCACATCGCCGAGCTCGGCGATGTCGCGCTGCACAGCTCGCATCCGCTGCATCACCTGTGCGCCCAGGCGGGAGGCGCGTGCCGGGAGGTCGTCGCGGAGCAGTGTCTCGATCACCGCGATGGCGGCCGCGCACACCACCGCATTGCCCCCGTAGGTGGAGCCGTGCTCGCCCGGGCGCCACGCGCGCATCACGTCATCCCGGGCCACCGTCGCACCGATGGGAAGCCCGTTGCCCAGCGCCTTGGCGATGGCCACGATGTCCGGCAGCACGCCGCTGTGCTCGAACGCGAACATGCGCCCGGTGCGGCCCATGCCACTCTGCACCTCGTCGGCGACGAGGAGGATGCCGTGCTCATCACAGAGCCGCCGCAGCATCGGCAGGAACGCCGGCGGCGGGACGATGTAGCCGCCCTCACCCTGCAGCGGCTCCACCACGATGGCCGCGACGTTCTCGGCGGGTGCCGTGGTCGCCAGCAGCAGGCGCAGCTCGTCACCTTCGGCGATGGAGCAGCGCTCACCGGGCGCGTGCGTGCAGAAGCGGAAGCAGTACGGGTAGCGGGCATGGTGCACACCGGGGAGCATGGGACCGATGCCGGCGCGGTATCGCGCCTTGCTCGCGGTCAGTGTCAGCGCGCCATACGTGCGCCCGTGGAACCCGCCGGTGAAGGCGATGATGTCGCTGCGTCCCGTGGCGCGGCGGGCCAGCTTGATCGCCGCCTCCACCGCCTCCGCGCCGCTGTTGTTGAAGAACACCCGGTTGAGCCCTTCGGGCATCACCGACACCAGCATCTCCGCGGCCTCGATCATCCGCGGGCTGTACGTGGTCACCGACGTGTGCCACAGGCTGTCCACCTGCTCGTGCACGGCGCGCGTCACATCGGGATGCAGATGGCCGAGGTTGGTGACGGCGATGCCGCACCCGAAGTCGAGGACGTCGCGGCCGTCGACCGTGTACAGATGCGTGCCCTGCGCGTGATCCACGACGAGGTCGGAGTAGCGGTGATACGCCGGCGACAGCAGCTCCGCATCCCGGTCACGCCAGACGGCGGCGCTCACCGGCGCCGTCGTGCTCACGGTTTGGGTGTGCCGGCGGTCGCGGACACCGGTGCGCGCTGCGGGGCGGGCTGGCCGATCCGCCCCAGGCTCAGGAAGCCGGCGAACATGATCGCGATGCCCGCGGCCTCGAAACCGCCCAGAACATCGAGCGATCCCACGCCCAGGGTCTTGGCCATCGCGAAACCGTAGGCGATGACCAGCGCGCCGGCGGTGAGGAGCACGTTGCAGACCACGCGGTCGATGCCCGCGTGGTCACGGAAGTACCGGTACGCCGACCACGCCGACCCGGCCACGAGCACGATCGTGCCGACGATGTTGAGGAACACGACACCGATATAGAGCGGGCTGCCCTGGGGGAAGGTGGGATGCTGACTGGTGCCCCCGAGGACGCCCGCGGGCGTGGCCAGCTGTGCCTGGTCCACCGGGATGATCGCGGCGTCCACCGCCAGGACCACGGTGATCGCCACCAGGACCGCGGCGCTGACCCACGCGACCCGGCGTGGCGCCAGGAGGAAGACGGTGCCCAGGGCGAGGTACACGACTCCGAGCACGCCGCCGAGCAGGTAGAAACCGCGGAACGTCACCTGGCCGAAGCCACGTGCCTCGCCCACCGCCTGGAACGCGGCGGCGGCCGCAAAGATCAGCAGGCCCAGCGCCCAGACGCCGAGCGCGGGCCGGCGACTGCGGAGGAACCGCCCGGCGACGACCACGGCGAAGACGAGCGCGAGCCCGCTTGCGAGGGCACTGAGAACCACACCCCACGTCTATCACATTCAGGTGCCGGACGATGCTCAGACCCGGGCGAAATCACCCGATGGTTGATTGACAAGGCCGTGAACCGCCGTGTACACAGCATTGCGCCCCCTATTTCCCCATCCACAAAGGGAGTTGGCATGCAGAATCGTTACGTGGGCCTTCTGTCGGTGACAGGGGCCATCCTCGTCGGCGCCGTCTCCGCCTGCGGCACCAGCTCATCCGGCGGTGGCGGCAGTTCGTCGTGCACGGGTACGGTGACGGTGGCCACCGAGCTGCCCACCAGCGGCGCGGACGCCTCCGACGGCGTGCCCACGCAGAACGGCGCGCAGCTCGCCGTGACGCAGGCGAACAACAAGAACCTGTTGAACGGCTGCAAGGTCAACCTTGTGAGCAAGGACGACGCGTCCGTGGCGCTGGGCAAGCACGACCCCAACCAGGGCGCGGCCAACATGACGGCGCTGGCCGCCAATCAGGCCGTGGTCGGCGTGGTCGGGCCGTTCAACTCCAGCGTGTGCCAGGCGGAGATGCCGATCGCCAACAACGCGGGGCTGGCGCAGATCAGCCCGTCGTGCACGAACCCAGGACTCACGATCCCAGGATCGAATCCGACGATCAACACCACGTCGCTGCGGCCCACGGGCAAGATCACGTTCTTCCGCGTCTGCACCACCGACATCGCCCAGTCGGCCGGCCTCGCGGCGCAAGCCAAAACGTTGGGCGCCAGCAAGGCGTTCGTGTTCGACGACCAGGAGACCTACGGTCAGGGCCTGGCCAACAACTTCGCCAAGGACTTCCAGCAGGGCGGCGGCACCGTCGTGGGCACGTCCAGCCTGCCGGGAACCACAACCGACTTCACAGCTGAGCTGGCGCAGGCGAAGAGCAAGGGCGCCGACATCGTCTTCTTCGGCGGCACGTCGTCCAACGGCGGCGGCAAGCTGAAGGCACAGATGTCCTCGGCCGGCCTGGGCAGCAGCGTGCTGTACATGGGCGGTGACGGCATCGTCGACACCGAGTTCATCACCGACGCGGGCAGCGCGGCCGCCGGTGCCTACGGCACCACGGCGTCGCCGGACGCCACCAAGCTGAGCTCCGCGGCATCGTTCGCCAGCGCGTACCAGTCGGCGTACGGCTCGGCGCCGGGCGCGTACTCGGCCAACGCCTACGACGCGATGAACATCATCCTGACCGCGGTCAAGGACGCGATCAGCGCCAACGGTGGCAAGCTGCCGACCAATCCGACGGGCTTCCGCGAGTCGGTGCGCTCGAACGTCGCCTCGATCAGCTACAGCGGCGCCATCGGGCACACGACGTTCGACAGCAACGGTGACACCGGCAACAAGATTCTCACCCTGTACCAGGTCACGAACAACGCCTGGACGTCTATCAAGAACCTCACAGTCAGCTAGTCGATACATCTGATACTGCCGTGATGCGGAGCGGAGGAGGGAACGCCCCTCCTCCGCTCACTGCATGTTTTCGGCACTACCATCACTGAAATGAGCCCTCCTGAGGACGCTCAGGCCGCTGCCATACTGCCGCCGCAGTCGCGCCGGCTCACTCTCCCCAAGGTCGGGTCCGCTGCCTTCCCCGTCGGGTTGGCCCTCGTCTTCGTGCTCCTGTTCGTTGGGCTCAGCGCCTCGCAGGGCACGTCCTCGGCGGTGACCGAGGTGGTTTTCGGCTTGCGCCAGGGGGCGACCTACGCGCTCATCGCCGTGGGCTACACGATGGTCTACGGAATCATCGAGCTGATCAACTTCGCGCACGGCGATGTGTTCACGCTGAGCGGCTTCTATGCGATCACGATCGTCTACTGGTCGGGGCAGCTGCACCTGCCGATCACATCGCTGGCGACGCAGCACGGCCTGCTGGGATTGATCGCAGCGCTGCTCATCCTCACCCCGATCACCATGCTGGCCGCCGGTCTCACCGGCATGGCCATCGAGCGCCTGGCGTACCGGCGCATGCGCAACTCACCGCGCATCGCGGCGCTGATCACCGCCATCGGGATGTCGTTCCTGCTCGAGGGCATCATGTTCGCCGTGTTCATCCCCGCCGGCGGCGCCATCGGCGGTCCCTATCCGACGGGCACGAACACGTGGCTCGCCCCGGTCACCGACACCGCGTCCGGGTTCAGCGCCAAGAATGTGCACGTCAGCGGAACGAGCGGCTCGACCACGTACACGTACGAGGTGTTCGCCTACAAGAACGCCTTCGGCGACGCGCCGCCGAGCGGACGCGCCACCATCTCCGACGGACCCGACGCGCTCTCCGCGTCCGATCATCTCAGCATCACCCTGCCGGCCGTGCCCCAGAACGCGGACGGTCTCGGCATCGTCCGCGTCGCCGGAGGGCCATCGCAGGGGGTCATCGCGCGCGTCCCCGCGGGAACGCTCGCCTTCCAGGACGAGGGCGCCGCCGCGGCGGCGTATTCGCCTTCGTCGACGAAACCCGGCGTGGTCCTCGACGTCGGCGGCGTCACCATCACCTGGGACGAGCTCTTCGTCATCGTCGCAGCACTGGTGCTCATGGTGGTGCTGCAGCTCTTCATCACGCGCAGCCGGCTGGGCAAGGCAATGCGCGCCTCGGCGCAGGATCGCGACGCCGCGCGCATCTGCGGGATCAACCTCAACCGCACCATCGCGGCCACATTCTTCATCGGCTCGGCGCTCGCCGCAGCCGCGGCGATCGTATATATCACCACCGACATCAACGGCACCACGCAATGGAACCTCGGCTATCAGGTGGGCATCATCGCGTTCACCGCCGCGGTGCTCGGCGGCATCGGCAACATCGTCGGCGCCGGCGTCGGTGGTTTCGTGATCGGGCTCGTGGCCAGCTTCTCCGCGGCGCTGCTCGGCGGGGAGTGGTCGGACCCGATCATCTTCGCCATTCTCATCCTCATCCTCACGCTGCGCCCGACAGGCCTGCTCGGCCTGCGAGTGCCGGACCGCGCATGACCGACGTCACCTCGCCGCTCGACGCGACCACACCCGAGGAGATCGTTCCCGAGGCTGCTCCGGGCGACATCGCAGAGACGATCGTCGCCACCACGGCGACCGAGACGGCCCGGGAGGAGGCGTCCGGTGTCGTCTGGATGATCGCGATCGCCGGCATCGCGTTCATCGTCTCCGGCTGGCTGCTGCCGTGGTATGTGGAGCAGACCGCCAACGGCGTCGGCTTCAGCCCGATGGACGCGGTGCTGACCTTCACCGGTCCCGGGACGATCTTCGTCTACCTCGTCGGCGCGGCGATGCTGGCGCTGCTGGTGGGCATCGCCTACGACGCGACCACGACCGTCTCGCATCGCGGCCAACCCTTCCGGTGGTCGCGTATTCGCGCTGTGATCGCGCTCGCGGGCGCGGCCGCGACGCTGGTCATCGCTGTGCTCATCGGCGTGTTCCACGAGGAGCCGCTGTTCGGCAACCTGGACGCCTTCTCGTTTGCCGACAACGCCATCTGGATGACGCTGACCGGGTTCTGCCTCCTGGCGTTCGCCTACGGGGGACGCCGCTGGATCGTCGACCACAGCGGAATCGCGTTCACAGCCGTTGCCTTCAGCGTGGGCGCCGCGTTTCCGCTCATCTTCAATCAGTCGGCCGACTTCGTCGGCTGGGGCGCGCGCTTCGCCGCCATCTATGTCCTGCTCGCGCTCGGCCTGAACGTGGTCGTCGGCTTCGCCGGACTGCTCGACCTCGGCTACGCGGCCTTCTTCGCCATCGGAGCGTACGCGACCGCGGAGCTGGGGGGATCGCACTACGGGCTGCACTTCCCGTTCTGGATTCTCATCTTCATCGGCGCCGCCGTCGCCGCGCTTTTTGGGGCGATCCTGGGTGCGCCGACACTGCGATTGCGCGGTGACTACCTGGCCATCGTCACGCTCGGGTTCGGCGAAATCGTGCCCGACCTGGCGACGAACATCAAGCCGCTCACGGGTGGTCCGAACGGGATCCAGGCGGATCCAGCGTCGTTCGGCGGATTCAGCCTGGGCCAGCTGGGAGCAATCCCGGCCAACAGCAAGCTCTACTTCTGGCTGCTGCTGCTGCTGGTGGCGATCGTGGTGGTGGCCTTACGCAACATCGAACGCTCGCGGCTGGGCCGCGCCTGGGTGGCGATTCGCGAAGATGAGGTTGCGGCCGCGGCCACCGGCATCAACACGGTGAGCGGCAAGCTGCTCGCGTTCGCCATCGGCGCCTCGGTGGCCGGGTTCGCCGGCGCGTTCTTCGCCACGATGCTCGGCACGGTGACGCCGGAGAACTTCACGTTCGCGGTGTCGGTCACGGCGCTGGTCACGGTGGTGCTGGGCGGCATCGGCAACCTCGCCGGCGTCGCCGTCGGCGCAATTGTGGTCGCTTTTGTCATCAACTGGGTACTGCCCAACCTGCAGGACTGGTCGGGCACGGTGGGGCGCGTCACGGGTCTGACGAGCCTGGCCAACGTGCCCTACGACCGCTTCGTCTACATCATCTACGGCCTGGTCCTGATCGGCATCATGCTGTTGCGTCCGGCGGGACTGCTGCCCAGCCGCGCCCGCAAGGTGGAGCTGGTGGCCGCCGGCGAGTCCGAGTCGCTCGCCGCAGTGCAGGGAAAGGTATGACCGCGCTCCTCGAGGTCTCCCACGTCGGCAAGGTCTTCGGCGGCCTGCGCGCCGTCTCGGACGTCACCTTCGAAGTGGAACAGGGGGCCATCGTCTCGATGATCGGCCCCAACGGGGCCGGCAAGACCACCGCATTCAACTGCATCACCGGGCTCTACCCGGTGACCACCGGTGACATTCGCTTTCAGGGCCGCAGCATCGTGGGCCTGCCGCCGCATCACATCACCCGCCTGGGCATCACGCGCACGTTCCA
>DASUWI010000050.1:0-8033 GCA_036378495.1 Candidatus Dormiibacterota bacterium | reverse complement strand
AGACCGCTGCGGCCGGACGAATGGGAGCTCGTGCGGCTGCACCCGTACCACACCGATCGCATCCTGGCGCGCTCCCCGGTGCTGGCCCCGCTGGCGCGCATCGCGAGCCGCCATCATGAGCGCACCGACGGGTCGGGGTACCCGGCGGGCACGAGCGGCTCCGATCTCGATTCAGCGGCACGGCTGCTGGCGGCTGCCGATGTTCTGCAGGCGCTGGGTGAGGCGCGACCGCATCGCGCAGCACTCGGCCCTGCAGCCGCGTCACGCGCGATGGCGCAGATGCGCCTCGATCGCGACGCGATTCGGGCGGTGCTCGATGCTGCCGGGGCGCCGCCGCCGAAGCTGCCGCCGATCCCCGCGGAGCTCACCGAGCGAGAGCTGCAGGTGCTCCGCCTTCTCGTACTGGGTCTCACCGAGGGCAAGGTCGCTGCGCGACTTGTCGTGTCGCAGTCCACCGTGCACACGCACACGTCACACATCTATGCGAAATGCGGAGTCTCCACGCGAGCCGGGCTCGCCATGTTCGCCATGGAGCATGGCCTCACCAGCCAGGAAATCACCTGAACAGTCGATAGTCCTGCGGCGGGCCGGCGGCTACGGTGACGAGCATCCGTCCACCTCAAGGAGCTGCGAACATGAACCAGACGACCCTTCCCGAAGCAACGTCGGAAGCGCGCCGGACGGCACTCCCCGTCGTCCGCGCCTTCTTCGATGCGATGGCGAAACGTGACCTGAACACCGTGGCGAGTCTGTTCAGCGACGATGCCACGTGGAACCATCGCAATCAGGACCGGTGGGCGGGAGTCCATCAGGGGCGCCGGGCGATCCTCGACTTCATCGGTGAATCGGTGCAGTTGACGGGCGGCACGCTGCGGCCCGTGCCGCTGGCATTCTTGCCGGACGGCGACCGGCTTGTGGCGGTGCTCGTGCGTCTCGAGGGTTCGCGACCCGACGGTCGCTCCAGCAACGACATGCAGATGGTGCTGTACGCCGTCGATGATGGTCGCATCAGCGCGGTCGATCACTTCGTTGGCGATCCGGCGGCGATCACCGCCTTTTGGGCATAGCACCGGGTTGGCCCGCAGTGCCCGCGGGTAGCATTGGCCCATGACCAGAGGGCCGGTCATCGTCGCCGCCGCACGCACGCCGTTCAGCAAGCTGGGCGGCGGGCTGGCGGCGGTGCCGGCCGTCGATCTCGGCGCCCGCGTGATTCGCGAGGTCGTCGAGCGCAGCGGCCTGCCGCCTGGTGAGATCGACCAGGTGATCATGGGCACCGTGCTCGGCGCCGGACTCGGCCAGGTGCCGGCGCGGCAGGCGGCGCTGCGCGCCGGTCTGCCCGCGACCGTCTCGGCGTTCACCGTCAACAAGGTGTGCGCAAGCGCGCTCAAGGCCGTCAACCTCGGGGCGCTGCTGATCAACGCCGGCGAGGCCGACGTCGTCGTGGCCGGCGGCATGGAGTCGATGTCACGCGCTCCCTACCTGCTCGAGGACCACCGCGCCGGCAGACGGTTCGGCGACTCCGCGCTGGTCGACAGCATGATGCGTGACGGGCTTTGCTGTCCGGTCGACGGCGTGCTCATGGGGGTGCACGGCAGCCACGTGGCCGCCGAGCTCGGCGTGACCCGGGCCGAGCAGGACGCGTGGGCGTATCGCTCGCAGATGCGCTACCGCGACGCCCTCGAGGCCGGCTGGTTCGCCGACGAGGTCGTGGCCATGCCCGTGAACGGCACCGTTGTGGTGCGCGACGAGCAGCCGCGTTCGGACACGACGCTCGAGAAGCTTGCGTCGCTGAGCGGCGTGTTCGGACCCGGCAGCACCGTCACCGCGGGCAACGCCCCCGGCATGAACGACGGCGCCACCGCGGTGGTGCTGATGAGCGCTGAGCGCGCTCGCGCCATGGGGCTGCAGCCGCTCGGCCACTGGCTCGCGTATGGAGAGTCCGCGGCCGATCACCCCTATCTCGCCACAGTGCCCGCACTAGCGGTGGAATCCGCGATGCGCAAGACGCGCGGCGAGGTGGACACCGCGCGGCTCTCCTTGGTCGAGATCAACGAGGCGTTCGCCGCGGTGGCGATCACCAGCACACGCATGCTCGAGGTCGATCCCGACATCGTCAACGTCAACGGCGGCGCCGTCGCCATCGGGCACCCCATCGGCGCCAGCGGGGCGCGCATCCTCATGACGCTGCTGTACGAGCTGCGCCGCCGCGGTGGCGGGTACGGCGCCGCGGGCATCTGCAGCGGCGTCGCGCAGGGCGAGGCAACGCTGGTCCGCGTCGACTGACAGCAATCCGGGAGGACGTGACGTGACGGACTACGACACCCATCTCGACGTCAAGTACGGGCCGCTGCAGCGCATCGATGTGCAGGAGCTGGCCGACGCAGCGACGCACCCCTGGTGGAACCAGACGCTCTGCCGCGTGGACAGCTCGGTGGTGCGCCTCGGCGTGCTCCAGGGCGAGTACCACTGGCACCAGCACGACGAGGACGAGTTCTTCCTCGTGCTCGACGGCGATCTCATCATCGACCTTCCCGAGGGCGACACGATCGAGCTTGGCCGGCGCCAGGCGGCGGTCATCCCGCGTGGGGTGCAGCACAGGCCGCGGGCGCCAGTGCGCACCACCGTGGTGATGGTCGAAGACGCGGCCGTCGTCCCCACCGGCGTCTGAAGCCGCTGCCGCTCCCAAGGCCTCGGAGTCTGGCGATGCGGGCGCTCACCGAGAAGGAGGCGACGCTTCTTTCCCGGCTGGTCGGGTCAGTCGAGGGCGGTAGCCCGCTTCTGTGTCAGATCGAAGAACTCGAGGTTTCAGATGACACGACGCCGACATTTCTCAGGCTCGTGGCCCCGGAAGCGCTCAGAGACGATGGTTTCAGAGACGGTCGCCTCCGCGGACGGTTCCCGGTGCTGCAACACGGGCGTGTGACCGGCGAGGTGATCGTGTGGCTGAAAGACGGACGCCTGGACGGACTCGAGCACGCGTGGATTGCCGGCGCGGCGCCATCCGGCATGCCTGACCCCGACGATGTCGACGTGGAAGGCGTGTAAGGAGCGTGTCCGGAGCAGCGTTCGATCCGGACTGCATGTTCTGCCGCATCGCACACAGCGAGCTTCCGGCGAGCGTCGTGTACGAGGATGATGCAACGCTTGCGTTCATGGACATCCGTCCCGCACGGCCCGGGCACACGCTCGTCATCCCGCGGCCGCACGCACCGCTGCTGCGCGACCTCGGCGACGACGCGCGTGCGAAGTTATGGGCGTCGGTGATGCGTGTGTACGATGCGCTGCGCGCCAGCGACATCCCGATGGACGCGGTGAACCTGATCGTCGCTGACGGCACCGCCGCGGGCCAGGAGGTTCCGCACGCGCACGTCCACCTGATCCCGCGCCAGAGCGGCGACGGCTTCGGATTCCGCCGTCCGCCGGGTTCCTGGTTGATCGCAGAGCGGGACGACCTCGACACGATGGCGGCGCGGATTCGCTCCGGCGCACACTGACCGTGCGCCACGCGAACGCTGCGGATCTCGATGGCCTGGAGGGGATTTCTACGCCGACGTCAGGCTCGGCCATGCCTACACCCGGCTTCGCGTGACGACGCTCAGGGAGCGGAACGCATTTCTCGTAAGGCGGGAGGGGTGTGAAGCAGCCACCTCGCGCTCGCATTGCTTGCGCGTCACTGGATGGGCGATGCGATGCTGCCGTCGAGGCGCCGCGTCGCCGCCGGAAACCACGCGGCTCGCCGCCGAGTAGTATCGGAGGCGATGGATCTCCGCCTCAACGAAGAGCAGCTGATGATCCGCCAGACGGTCCGCGACATCGCGCGCGACAGGATCGCGCCGCGCGCCGCCGAGATCGACCGCAGCGGTGAGTTCCCGTGGGACATCGTCGAGCTATTCCGCGAGCACGACCTGTTCGGGCTGCCCTTTCCGCCCGAGTACGGCGGTTTGTCCGGCAGCGCGCTGACGCTCAACGTCGCCGTGGAGGAGATCGCCAAGGTGTGCGCCACCAGCGCGATCATCCTGGCGGTGCAATCGCTGGCCGGCTATCCGCTGATGCTCGCGGGCAGCGAGGAGCAGAAGCGGCGCTTGCTGCCCGACCTCGCCAGCGGCCGCAAGCTTGCCGCCTACGCGCTGAGCGAGCCCGGCGCCGGCAGCGACCCGGCGGGTATGGACACGCGCGCCGAGCGCCACGGTGACGAGTACGTGATCACGGGGTCCAAGCTCTGGATCACCGAGGGCGGCGTCGCCGACACCATCACCGTATTTGCCAAGACAGACCTGAACGCGCGGTCCCGCGGAATCAGCGCCTTCGTGCTCGAGGACGCGCAGCATCTCCGCGGGTTCACCGCCAGCACCATCCACGGCAAGATGGGCATCCGCGGCAGCAACACCGCGGAGCTCCACTTCGACGAGGTCGTGGTGCCCGCGGCCAACCGCATCGGCGAGGAGGGCGATGGCTTCCGCCTCGCCATGCGCGTGCTCGACCGCTCCCGTCCCGGCGTAGCCGCGCAGGCGTTGGGGATCGCGCAGGGCGCGCTCGACTACGCTGTGGGCTACGCGAAGGAGCGGCGCCAGTTCGGCAAGCCCATCGCAGAGTTCGAGGGCATCCAGTTCATGCTCGCCGACATGGAGGCGCAGACCGCGGCCGCACGGGGCCTGGTCTACACCGCCTCGCAGATGATCGACGACGGCAACCCCGACGTCACCCACACCGCGGCCCTCGCCAAGCTGCTGGCCGGCGACGCCGCGATGAAGGTGACCACCGACGCGGTGCAGATTCTCGGCGGCTATGGATACGTCAATGAATACCCGGTCGAGCGCATGATGCGCGACGCCAAGATCACGCAGATCTACGAAGGCACGCAGCAGATCCAGCGCCTGGTGATCGCGCGCGATCTGCTGCAGGGCTGATTGGCGCCGCAACCGCATGTGGTGATGACCGGGGTCGTCCTCGGCGAGTCTCCGCGCTGGCAGGCGGGTCGGCTCTGGTTCTCCAATTGGGGCGCGCACAAGGTCCTGTCGATTGATGCCGCGGGTGTTGTGCACGATACAGTCGAGATGGAAACATTCCCGTTCTGAATCGACTTCCGTGCCGGCGGGCGCATGCTGGTCATGGTCCGTGACGGGCGGGTGCTGCGACGTGACGACGACGGTTCGCTGGTCGCGGTCGCCGACGTTTCGAATCTATCCACGCACCCATGGAACGAGATCGTCGTTGGCCCTCGCGGCAACGCCTACGTGAACAACATCGGGTTCGAGTTCCCGGGCGGCGAGTTCGCTCCAGGCATCATCGCGCTCGTGACGCGCGATGGGGCCAGCCGGCGGGTTGCCGACGGGATCGCGTTTCCCAACGGCATGGCGGTGACGCGGGACGGCTCGACGCTGCTTGTTGCCGAGTCCTATGGTGAGTGCCTGACCGCGTTCGACATTGCGCCCAACAGTGACCTCACGAATCGCCCGGACGTGGGCGGAGGTCAGCGGCGCTCACCCGGACGGGATCTGCGTCGACGTGGAGAATGCGGTGTGGTATGCGGCGCGGCGCTGGCCGAGGGCGAGCCTCTGACCTGACTGCCTCAGAGCGTGACGACGACCTTCCCTGTGGCGACGCGGTTCTCCAGCATCCGCAGCGCATCGGGGGCGCGCTCGAGCGGGAACGTCGCTCCGACAATCGGCGCCACCGCACCCCGGCCGATCATCTCGTTGAGCGCCGCGTGTATCGCGGCGAACAGCTGCGGCTCCGCGGCGAGAAATGCGCCCCAGGCGGCACCCACGATGTCGATGTTGCGGAAGAGGATGCGGTTCACCTGCAGGCTGGGGATACGGCCCTCCGTGAAGCCGACGACGACGAGCCTGCCTTCGGGGGCCAGCGCCCGGATGCTCTGATCGAAGCGATCGCCGCCGACGGGATCGATGATGACGTCGGCGCCGCGGCCGCCGGTGAGGCCGCGGACCGCCGCCCCCCAGTCCCCCGAGCTCGGCACCACCTCGTCGGCGCCGGCCGCGCGCGTCACCTCTGCCTTGGCGTCGGTGCTCACCACCGCGATCACGCGGGCGCCGAGCCCGCGCCCAACCTGCACCGCGGCGGAGCCCAGGCCGCCGGCGGCGCCGTGCACCACGAGCGTCTCGCCCTGGCCCAGCCGGCCCCGCCGTGCGAGAGCGAAGTACGCAGTTTGGTAGTTCATCAGGAACCCACCTGCCTGCTCGAAGGACAGGCGTTCGGGCATCCGCAACGTGAGTGCCGGTGCAGCTGCGACACGTTCCGCAAAGCCGCCGACGAGCGTCATCGCCATCACGCGCTCCCCGGCAGCGAACTCGGAGTCACCGGCCGAGATGACGGTGCCGGCCACCTCGACGCCTGGGATGAAGGGGAGCGGCGGCTGGGTCTGGTAGCGGCCGCGGCTCATCAGCAGGTCCGGGAAGCTCACCCCGGCGGAGGCCACCTGGATCAGCACCGCGCCCCCGGGGTCAGGCTCGGCTGCGTCGACGAGGTGCAGCGCGTCCGGGCCGCCCAGTTCGGAAACCTGCTGCGCTCGCATAAGTGCGGTACCCTACCAGCCAACTCGTCGGTAACCCTGTACCCCCACTCCACGTTCCACTCAAGGGATTCTGCCGGGTGCGCCGGTCTGGTGCACGTTGGTCCACTGGCGCAGGCTCCGGGCGCGAAGCGCCCAGCTCGTACCCCCCGACATACGTATGGCCTACAGCAGCACACGCCGTCGCCGATCGCGATACACCGTGGTGCCCGGATGGGTGACGCCCAAGCGCGTGGTCGCCCTTATCGCGCTTGTCGTGATCGTCGGCGCCGGGCAGTTCGGCGTGCGGCTGGCGCTGGCGCTGGCGCATGCGTCGCATGACAACCCCTTCAGCGCGGTGATCAATGCGCTGAGCGGTGGCAGCGGCTCCTCAGTCGACAAGGCCAGGCAGAACCTGCAGCGCATCAACATCATGATCTACGGCTACGGCGGCGACGGCCACGATGGAGCCTACCTCTCCGACTCGATCATGATGGTGTCCATCCAGCCGCAGGCCAGCGGGCCGCCGCAGGTGGCGGAGATCTCGATCCCGCGCGACTGGTATGTGCCCAACCAGCTCGGCAGCGGCAAGATCGACTACGGGCGCATCAACCAGGCGTACTCGGACGGCATGAACGGCAACGGGCCGGCCCCGGCGTCGGCCATCAACGCCGGCGCCAGCGTCGCCGATCCAACGATGACGCATCTGCTCGGAGTCAACATCGATCACTTCGTCGGAATCGACTTCGCGGCGTTCAAGGCGGCCGTGGACTCGGTCGGCGGTGTCGACGTGGTGGTGCCCAACACCTTCACAGATACGCAATACCCGCACGGCGAGTGCGACCAGGGCGACTGCTCGTACATGACACTGCACTTCAACGCCGGCCCGCAGCACATGAACGGCGCCACCGCGCTCGAGTTCGCGCGCTCGCGTCATGGCGACAACGGTGAGGGAACGGACTTCGCGCGCAGCCGCCGGCAGCAGCTCATCCTGGCCGCGCTGAAGACGAAGGCGGAGAGCGTCGGCGGCATCGGCGGCCTCCCCGGCCTGATCAGCTCACTCGGTGACAACGTGCTGACCAACCTGACGATTGCCGACATGGAGGCGCTCTACGGGCTCACCAAGGGTGTCGACACCAAGAAGGTCGAGCACGTGAGCATCGACAACACCAACTTCCTCTACGACTGCGGCTATCCGCAGAACTGCGGCGCCGCCTACCTGTACGCGCACGACCGCAGCTACCAGTCGATCACGCACTTCATCCAGAACGTGCTGCCCAACCCGAAGGCGCTGGCGCAGCACGCACCCGTATGGTTCTACGACGCCAGCGGCCGCGGTCTCGACGCGTCCGGTCGCTGGTCGTCGCTGATGGGAATGCTCGGTTTCAGCACCACCGACGGTGGCCCCGTAGGGCGCCAGACCGTGACGCAGGTGATCGATCTGAGCCGCGGCAAGGACGCGCAGACCGCCCAGTGGCTGGCGTCATACTTCGGGGTCACCGTGACCACGCCGCCCCCGCCCGCG